>DATEHP010000312.1:0-17863 GCA_035279505.1 Candidatus Sulfotelmatobacter sp.
CCGTACTTTGCGAGCTTGTACGCCAGCGCGCTGCGCGAAACCCCCATCCGCCGCGCTGCTTCCGCCTGCGCTCCGTGCGTCGAGGTAAGGGTGCGAACGATCAGTTTCCTCTCCGCATCTTCGAGAACCCCTGTGAGGTCGAAAGAATCGACAAAAGGAATCGAAAGTTCCGCTGCGTGCGCACTGCCATTCCCGTTCGTCGCGGACTCTTTCGGGCCAAGGGGTAGATCATCCGTCCCGATTTCCTGATTGTTGCTCAGGATGTACGCCCGCTCGATCAGGTTTTTCAATTCCCGCAGGTTTCCCGGAAACCGATAGTGCTGCAGTTTCTCCATGGCCTCGGCGCTCACCCGCCGTCGCGGCATCTTGAGTTCCGTCGCCACCTGGTTGCAGAACACGTCGCTCAGCCCCGCTATATCGTCCCGCCGGTCGCGCAACGGTGGAAGATGGATAGGCACCACTGCCAGACGATAGAACAGATCTTCCCGAAACTGACCGTCTTTAAGCCGCTGTTCAAGGTTCCTGTGAGTTGCCACCAAGACCCGCACGTCCACTCTCCGCGGCCGCGTCGAGCCGACGCGCAATACCTGCCCATCGGTCAGGATGCGCAGCAGTTTCGCCTGCGCTGCCAGCGACATCTCTCCGGCTTCATCCAGAAGCAGCGTGCCTTCATGCGCCGCTTCGAACAATCCTTGCCGTTGCCGGTCTGCTCCGGTAAACGCACCCTTTTCGTGCCCGAAGAGTTCGCTCTCCAAAAGCGTTTCCGTGAAGGCCGCGCAATTCACCGCCACAAACGGCTTTGGCGCTCTTGGACTGTTGCGATGAATGGCTCGCGCCACAACTTCCTTGCCAGTTCCGGTTTCACCCGTAATCAACACCGTCGCGTGAGTTGGCGCCACCCGCGCGATCCGCTCCCGCACCTCATGCATCGCGGGGCTGTCGCCGTAAATCTCCGACGCGCCTTCCAACCGTACAACTGCGTCCTTTAGCAGAATGTTTTCGCGGAGCAACCGTGTGCGCTCGCACGCCCGCCGTACCGTCGCCCGCACTACTTCCGGTTGAAACGGCTTGGTCAGGAAATCAAAGGCGCCGCTTCGCATGCTCTCGACCGCGAGTTCGATCGTGGCCACAGCCGTCAACAGAATGACTGATAGGGTGGCGTCGTTCTCACGCGCGGAAGCCAGCACCGACAAGCCTTCGCCATCCGGCATCTTCTGATCCGTAATCACCACCTCGAAATCGTTCGCCGCCAGACTGCGCTGCGCTTCTTCCACTCCGCCCGCTTCCCAGATCTGGTGCTGGTCCTGGCGCAGGTTCGACGCCAGAATGCGGCGCATGTTCGGTTCATCGTCAACTACCAGCACTCTTCCCATAGCTTAATTTCCTCGCCGTTTCGGCGTCTGGCAATGCCTCGGCATGATCAAAGAGAAACAAACTCGCCCGGGTTCATTTACCGCAAGCACAAGATCGCCGCCTTGGGTCCGCGCAATGTTGCGTGCGATTGCCAGCCCCAGGCCGGTGCCGCGTGGCTTGGTCGTGAAAAACGGCTCAAAAATTCTACTAATCGCTGGTTCCAGGATGGATGCCCCTTCATTCTCCACATCAATGTGGATATTCTGACCCTGGTCTCGTGCCCGAATCAGAATCGTCGCCTCGGGCAGAGAAGCGTCCACCGCGTTCAGCAGCAGGTTCAGCAGCGCCTGCTGCAACTGGCTTCCATCGGTACAGACCGTGAGTTGCACCGGAACCTCCAGCTCGAAATGAACTCCCTTTTTGCTGGCGTGAGCCCGCGAGGCATCGGCGACATAACCCACCACGTCTCGCACTGCCATCTCTGAAAGGTTCAGCGGACGCGTACTGGCATAGTCGAGAAAATCGGTTGTCAAGGTGCTCAACCGGTTCGCCTCGTCCGCGGCGATCGCAAACATTTCGTCGCGTTCCTCCCCCCTCAGCTGTTTGGCAGTCGCGATTGAACTCGCGATCATCGCCACCGGGTTGCGAATTTCATGCGCGATCGCGCTCGATAAACGTCCCACTGCCGCCAGCCTCTCTTCGCGAACGAGTTGCTCGCGCGCTTGCTCCAGCTCAAGCAAATTGGTTGCCAGGCGAGTCTCCTTGCCTCGGAGGTCGGCGAGCAACAGCCAAACCAGCACTCCCACAATGAAAAAGAGCAGCGATGAGATTCCGGCCTCGTAGTATTCGCCAACATCCAGAGGCGGGTGGTTGTCGAAAAACCAGCGCACTTGCCAAAATAGCGATATATCTACAACCGTCACGACCGCAGTGATAGCCGCCAGTTCAAAGCGAAAGGCGGCCTCCAGCACAGCCACTACCATCAGAGCAAAATAAGGAGTGTCTTCCTTGTCTGTGAGGATGCCGAGGACCGTTGCGAGAGTGACGTTCAGCGCGATCGACACCCACGTGAGAGTCGCCAGCTGTTTCGGCTTCAAGACCCGTGTAAGTCGCCGCAACCAAAGCCATTCACCGCTCTTGAGCAGGATTCCCGCGCAAACCGCCACGATCAATAGCGGCGCTGGCTTCCCCCAAAATGACGCGAAGTAGAGGTGCAGCAAAAACAGCACTACCAGGATCAGGAGATTTAGTGCGATCAATATCGATTCCTGCCTGCGAAAGGAATCGAGATCTGATGCCACCAGAGATTGTGTTGGAGATAGTATTCTGAGCACGCCCTCTCCCTCCTCGCATCCGTAACGTCGCAACTATGCGCACCGCCCGCCCCCCACGCTAAAAAGCATGCGTCTAAGCGGCTGACAACGTATGTGATCAAGATCACAGCGAGCACACGGGCCAGCGTTCCGAAATTTGAATTTTATGGACTTCGTACAGAAAACTTTCGGCATGGCGTTCAGAAGTCTTTACAGAACTGCCAGTCTGATCACGCAAACGCCAGCGCTGATCCTTTGATGCATGGGGAATTCAGCCTGTCGCCCCGTGCCGTGCCCATCGCGCCGAAGCATCCTATGCCTGAGGCGACTCACCGGGGTGTACCTTTAGTGACTGGCATCTACCCCGTTTTTCTCGCTAGACTTCAAAGAATCGTAGATAGTCGTGCAAGCCGAACTCCGAGGGTGTGGTGCGCCGCAAGAATATAAGAAAACCATTTCGCAATAGAGCGCCCATCGCAACGTGTACCGCATTTAGGTCGCTGGTCTTGAACTTCGCCGTCCGGACCAGCCTCCTCTTCGGCGGATTACTCCTATTCTGTGGTGTTAGCTCCGCTCAGATATCTCCCGGCCCGCTGGCGCGGGCTCACCAGTCTTTAAGCGGATCTACCAACTGTACCGCCTGTCACAAGTTTGGCGGCCAGGCAGCACTCAAATGCATAGATTGCCACACCGAAATTGGCAGCCGCATTTCCGCTCGCAAAGGGCTTCACGCGACCTATCACATTCCGCCGGGCTCCAGTCAGGAGTGCGCCCGCTGCCACTCCGATCACAACGGAGAAGAATTCCCCCTGATCAAATGGGACACCAAGACTTTCGACCACAAAGAAACCGGATATCTACTTGAAGGCAAGCACGCCGGAGTGGACTGCAAAAAGTGCCACATTCCCTCCCACATCGCCCCGCAGGAACGCACCACGATCAAGGAAAAGGATCTGAACCGCACGTATCTCGGTGTGTCCACTGCCTGCGCGACCTGCCACGAAGATTTCCATAAGGGACGTCTGGGCCCGAACTGCCAGTCCTGCCACAACTTCGTCGAGTGGAAATCCATCAACATGGGCCAGTTCGACCACTCCAAAACCCGTTATCCCCTCACCGGATTGCATGCGCAAGTGCAATGCGCCAAGTGCCACACCAACGGTCCCGATGGCAAGCCGAAGTACGTTGGCATTCCATTCAGCAAGTGCTCCGATTGCCACCAGGATCCCCATCACGGCAGCTTCCCGCAAGGTTGCGACTCCTGTCACAGTACCGGCGGATGGAAGAGGATCAGCCTACAGTCCGTCAACCAGCGTTTCGACCACTCCAAGACCAAGTACCCGCTCGAGGGCAAGCACACCACCGTCGATTGCGCCCAATGCCACGCCAACGGCGATTTCAAGAAGCAGATTCCGTTTCAGAAGTGCACGGATTGCCACAAGGATGCTCATAACGGGCAGTTCATCAAGCGTAAGGACCGCGGCGAGTGCTCGGCCTGCCACAACGTGCAGGGTTGGAAGCCTTCCCTTTTCACCGTGAAAGAACACGCTTCCACCGACTACCCGTTGCAAGGCGGCCACGCCCGGTTGGAGTGCATGCAGTGCCACATTCCTAAGGGCAAGGACACCCTGTATAAGGTCAAGTTTGCGCGCTGCACTGATTGCCATGCCGACCGTCACGTCAATCAATTTGCCGGCGCTCCTTATTTCAACGCCTGCGACCAGTGCCACAATCTCGAGGGATATAAACCGTCAACCTTCACCTTGGCCAAGCATAAGAAGACTAGGTTTGTGCTGACTGGCAGCCACGTCGCCGTAACCTGCGCCGAATGCCATAAGGAATCCGCCGAGTTCCAGCCCAAACCAGCGGTTATCTATCACTGGAAAAGCCTCGACTGCACCAGTTGTCACAACGATCCTCATAAAGGCCAGTTCAACGAGCGCATGGCGCAACTCCGCGCAGATAAGACTCCCGCCGGGTGCGAGGCTTGCCACAACACCAAGTCTTGGAAGGAGCTCTCCGCTTTCGATCATTCCAAGACCAAGTTTCCCCTGCTCGGAGCACATCGGGCCACGGCCTGCATCGACTGCCACAAACCGCCAAACCTTGAAACCAGGCTGATCAATGTGGACTTCAAGACCGCCCCTATGCAGTGTGAGGACTGCCACGAGGACATCCACGGAAAGCAGTTCGTCGCCAAGGGCGACGCTACCCCCTGCGCCGACTGCCACAACAGCGCGAAATGGAAGCCCTCCCTTTTCGATCACGAAAAGCGAACCGCTTTCCCCTTGCGTGGCGCACACCAAAACGTTAAGTGTGCTGATTGTCACAAATTGAACAAAATCGTCGCCGACAAAACGGTTCTCTTCTACAAGCCCACGCCAAAAGACTGCGCTGCCTGCCATGGTGCTAACGTCCCAGTCGCCGGTAGCAAGAAATCAGGCCTCTGAGCGCCGCTCGGCTTGATAGTTCGAGTCGTGTCCTTCTGTGTGCACATAGTTGTACAACCTCTGATCCACCCTCCACATCTCTGGCTGATGTATATCTCAAAGGTGTAGTTCGCTGTTGCCGCCACTGCCAAAGTAGAGTATTTTGTACAGCCTGATAGGTTTTTCGTACGCAGCGGATTGATCGGAAAATCCTGCCAACCGAGTTGCAGGAACTACACGAAAAACTTAGGTAACGGTCCACTTTTCGGGATTAGAACATTGACCCACAGGACGTTCGGACCGTCACCGGCGTAACTTTGGGCTAAGCTCTCGAACTCGATACTCTAGTTGGACTGCGAATTGCAGAAGCCGATTATTCAACTTGTCTTCGGCGACGTTTTTCTAAATTAGTTGGGCCTAGAGAACGAAAGCAAGGGGCGGTTCATGAGCGTTGTGGTTACGCCTAGACTAATTTTCATTGTTGTGCTCGCGCTTTCCGCGTTCTCGGGAAGCGTTCGAGCGCAGACCTCCGAAGGCACGCGTAGTCCACACGGCAATCTAGCCACCCCGTGCCAGAATTGCCACACGGCGAATGGCTGGAGGCCGATCCGAGCCGTTCCGGAGTTCGACCACAACCAGACGCGCTATCCTCTGCGTGGTCTGCACACCGGCGTCGCTTGTATTCAGTGTCACGTGAAGATGATTTTCTCCAACGTCGGTCAACGTTGCCAGGACTGTCACGCCGATATTCACAAGCGTCAACTTGGCGCGAATTGCGAGCAATGCCACACCGTCCGCGGATGGAGCGTTGCTATTAAAGATGTGCAGCAGCACAATAATCGTTTCCCGCTGACCGGTGCTCACGCAGCGGTCGACTGTGATGCCTGCCACAAGGGCGGCGCCAACAGCAAGTTCCAGATAATGTCCACGGCGTGCTACTCCTGTCACCAGGCCGACTTTACGGGGACTTCCAATCCGAACCACGTTACTGCCAAGTTCTCGACCACATGCGAGGGCTGTCACACTACAGACAACTGGCTGAATGCCAAGTTTGATCACAGCACGACCGGGTTCCTGTTGACTGGAGGGCACGCGGATCCGCCCCGCCAGTGCGTCGATTGCCACGTCAACAACAATTACAACTTGACCAGCTCGGCGTGCTTCTCCTGTCACCAGAAAGATTTCACCAGTGCCACGACTCCTGTGCCGCACGCCGGATTCCCCACAACGTGTGAGCAATGCCATGACGTAGTGCAGTGGACCGACGGCAAATTTGATCACTCCACCACCGGCTTCACCTTGACCGGCTTGCACACAGATCCGCCGCGACAGTGCTCCGATTGTCACGTCAATGGCAACTACACCTTGAACAGCACTGCGTGCGTGTCGTGCCACCTCAAAGATTTTCAGGGGACCACGAATCCCAACCACGTTACTGGCGGATTCGCGCAGACTTGCGAAACCTGTCACACCACCAGCAGTTGGATGGGCGCCACATTCGATCACAACAAAACCGGATTCCCGCTCACCGGACTGCATACGGTCCCGCCGCGAGCCTGCACGGATTGCCACGTTAATAATAACTACACCCTGAACAACACGGCGTGCGTGTCATGCCACCTGAAGGACTTCCAGGGAACAACGAATCCCAGCCACGTTTCCGGCGGGTTCGCGCAGACCTGCGAGACGTGCCATACCACTGCCGGCTGGACACCCGCCAGCTTCGACCACAGCAGCGTCAACTTCCCGCTCACGGGCGCGCACACGGTCCCGCCGCGGGCTTGCACTGACTGCCACGTCAACAATAACTACAATCTGACTACGACGGCCTGCGTTTCGTGTCACCTCAAGGACTTTCAGGGAACCACGAATCCCAACCACGTTTCCGGCGGATTCTCACAGACCTGCGATACCTGTCACAACACCGCTGCTTGGCAGCCCGCAACCTTCGATCACTCCAAGTCGGGCTTCCCGCTCACCGGTTCGCATATGGTGCCGCCAAGACAGTGCGCCGATTGTCACGCCAACAACAACTACAGCATTACGGTTACTACGTGCATCAGTTGCCACCAGACCGACTTCAACAATGCCACGTCGCCGGTCCCTCATACTGGCTTCCCGACGACGTGTCAGCAGTGCCACGACACCGTGCTGTGGACCGACGCTAAGTTTGATCACTCCACTACCGGCTTTATCCTGACGGGCTTGCACACCGTCCCGCCACGCGCCTGCACCGACTGTCACGTCAATAATAACTACAACCTGAACAGCGGCGCTTGCGTGAGCTGCCACCTTAAGGATTACCAGGGAACGACGAATCCCAATCACGTCACGGCGAACTTCCCGCAGACCTGCGAGCAGTGCCACGACACCACGAACTGGATGAACGCGACGTTCAACCACGCCAGCACCGGATTCCCACTAACCGGCTTGCACACGGTACCGCCACGGCTGTGTACTGATTGCCACGTCAACAACAACTACAGCCTCAATACCACGGCCTGCGTGAGCTGTCACTTGAAGGACTACCAGGGAACGACGAATCCCAATCACGTCACGGCGAACTTCCCGCAGACCTGCGACCAGTGCCACAGCACCAGCACCTGGCTCAATGCCACGTTCAATCACGACAGCACCGGGTTCCCCCTTACTGGATTGCACACGGTTCCGCCGCGGGCTTGCACCGATTGCCACGTCAACAACAACTACAGCCTCAATACCACGGCCTGCGTGAGCTGTCACTTGAAGGACTACCAGGGAACGACGAATCCCAATCACGTCAGCTCGAATTTCCCGCAGACCTGCGACCAGTGCCACAGCACCAGTACCTGGCTAAATGCCACCTTTAACCACAGCACTACCGGTTTCCCACTCAGCGGCGCTCACACCGTGCCACCCCGAGCCTGTACCGATTGCCACGTCAACAACAACTACAACATCACCAGCACGACGTGCATCAGCTGTCACCAGACTGACTACAATGGCGCCACCACGCCGGTTCCGCATACCGGGTTCCCGACCACATGTGAGCAGTGCCACGACACCGTGCTGTGGACCGACGGCAAGTTCGACCACTCCACCACCGGCTTTACGCTGACGGGTTCGCATACTGTCCCGCCGCGCGCGTGCACCGACTGCCACGTTAACAACAACTACGCTCTCAATAGCACGCTCTGTTATACGTGCCACCAGAAGGACTACGCGGGCACCACCAGCCCGGCGCACGCGACCGCAGGATTCCCGACGACCTGCGAACTCTGCCATGACACCACTGTCTGGACAGATTCGACGTTTAATCACAACAACACGGCGTTTCCCCTGACCGGATCACATACCGTGCCGCCCAGGGCATGCACCGATTGCCACGTCAATGGCAACTACACCACCTTGCCCACGACCTGTATCGGCTGCCATCAGACCGATTACAACAACACTACGAATCCAGGCCACGCCGCGCAGCCGCAGTTCTTCCCGACCACCTGCACGACCTGCCACAATACGACCGCCTGGACTGGTGCGACGTTCAATCACACGCAGTACACCCAATTCTCAATTAACCATGGCAACGCCAACGGCGTTTGCGCCACGTGCCATACGAATTCGAACGACTACTCGATATTCCAGTGCACGGCCTGTCATGGGGGCAACAACGCCAACAACTTCCAGCACCCGAACGTAAACGGGTATGTGTACAACAGCATTAACTGTTACCAGTGCCACGCGAGCGCCGGCGGCGGATAGCCGCGATCGCAGGTCCGCCCTGCCTCACCGGAAACGGTAGTCAAGCGCGACCCGTGGCCCCAAGGGGCCGCGGCCGGGTCTAAAACCTGGCCTCAGACACCAAAAATCCATCAGGCGCAAGTGGAGCGCCAGCGAGTGTCCATAGAGAATGACGGCTTTCCAAAAACATCTCGGGTTCTTGGCGCTCATGTTGTCCTGTGCCGCGGCACAGAACCCCTCCCCTGCCTCGGTGCGGAGTGTAAAGACCTCTCACCAGGGGTCTGATTTACGAATCGAAATCACGGTCACTGCCCCGGTTAAGCCCTCAGTTGAAACCGCAGAGAATCCCCACCGCATTCTGTTGGATTTTCCCAACACGGTCTGCACCGACAGCACCAAAAGCGTCTCCGTCCATGCGAATGGCGTGCGCCAGGTCAGAACCGCCCAGCACAGTACCGCTCCGTTCGTCACCCGCGTGGTTCTTGATGTGGACGAGATCCGCCCGTACGTCGTGACCACCGAAGGAACCTCCATCATTCTCACCATCGCCGGCGAAGACAAGCATGTCGCTCACGGCGCGCCCGTGGCTGCCACCTCGGGCAATCTGCTCGCCGTTTTCCGCCGCCGTCGGGATGGTGCGGGTCCAGTGATAGACGACACCTCGAACAACCCTGGCCCATCTCTGCCTCCGCCGCCGCCTCTCGTTGCCGGACCATCGTTCCAACCGCCCTCTTCTGCGTCCTCTATTCCCGCTCCGCCTCCAGCGGTGGCTCAGCCGCAAGTAACTACACCGGCTCCCGCGTCCGCTGTTCCGGCCACGTTGAATCAGGTCCAGATTGCTGTCGCTCCCAAGCCAAATGCCTCGTCCGGAGTCGTCTCTTCTGCTCCGACTGCTCCTGCCGTAGCTAAGGCAGAAGAAAAACGGGTAGAGATTGCTGCGGCGTCTGCTCCGGTTCAGCCTGTATCCGTTCAGCCTGCACCTTCTAGACCTCCCACCGCATCGCCGCAACCTGCGCCTGTAACCAAACCTGCTCCGACTGAGCCCGTCACTCCCAAAGCAGAAGAAAAGATTGCTGAAGTCGTTCCGCCGCCAGTTGCGACAGCCGCGCCCGAAACCGCACCCACCACTGCAGACACAACCTCGGCCCCCGGCGAAGTTACGGAATCGGCCAACACTTCTCCTTCACCCGTTGAGCCCGCAGCGGCCGCACCGACTTCGACCCTCATCGCGCGTAGCGACGATCCGAGTCTACGCACCGTCTTCCGGGTCAAGTACGTCGCCGAGGGCGTTGCTTACCTCGAGGGTGGACGCACACAGGGTTTGACGGAAGGCATGAAGCTGCTCGTGGAAGATTCCAATCACCCCGCGAAGCAGGGCGAGAGTGTCAATGCCTCCGACCCCAGAATCGTGGCTGAGCTCGAAGTTTCGGCCGTAGCAGACACCTCCGCCGTCACCGACATTCACAGTCCCAAGCGCCCTGTAAAGGTGGGCGATCTTGCGTATCTGTCCACCGGCGACGCCGAAAGCCTTGTGCAGCAGCGGACCCTGAGCGCAACCCGCCAGTATCCCGTCGTAGTTTCCTTCACCGAGGGGGACACTCTCGACGAAGAGGCGCGCCAGGAAGTTCCCCGCCCGCCGCTGCCTTCCGTGAATCGCGCTCGCGGCCGCTTCGGCTTCGATTCGATCGAGACCTTCAGCCACGGCGCCAACACGGTGAACAGCACCGATCTCGGCGTGGTTTTCCGCGGCGACATCACCCGAATTGCCGGCACGCACTGGAACCTCAGCGGCTACTGGCGTGGTCGTCTGACCAAGGAGTCGGCCGCGGCGCAGAAAACTCTTCAGCAGACTCTCAACCGCACGTACCACCTGAACATGACGTATGACAACCCGAACTCCGCGCTAGTGGCGGGTTTCGGACGCTTGTATCTGCCCTGGGCTCCAAGCCTCGACACCATCGATGGCGGATACTTCGGAGTCCATTTGTCCAAGGGAACCATCCTTGGAGTCTTCGGCGGCTCCACTCCCGATCCCTCCTCGTGGGACTATAGCCCTGACCGGATCATCAGTGGCGCCTTCGTGAATTTCGACGGCGGAGACTACAACGGCTTCCACTACAGCAGCACCAGTGGCGCCGGAATCAGCATGATCAAGTGGGCGATTGACCGTCCATTCCTCTTCTTGGAAGATTCCGTCTCGTACAAACGCACGATCGCCGTCTACGAATCGGCGCAGTTCGACAACCCAAAGGGAAATTCCGTAACTCCCTCACCTGGACCCGGCCTTGGCCGCAACTTCTTCACCCTGCGCGTCAATCCTGTTTCTCGTCTGGAACTGGACGCGAACTACAACTACTTCCGTGATGTACCGACCTTCGATACAACCCTGATCGGCACCGGTCTGCTCGACAAGTTCCTGTTCCAGGGCTTCAGCGCCGGCGGACGCCTCGAAGTCTTGCCGCAAATCTGGCTCAGTTCCACTCTCGGACGCAGCACTCGCAGTGGCGACTCTACGAGCTCGATCAACCAGATGTACGGCATCACCTTCGGCCGTGTGCCCGTCCTCAAATTGCGCGCCGACCTTCACTATTCCCGTTTCAACAGTTCCTTTGGCGATGGACACTACGAATCCTTCTCTCTGTCACGGCAGGTGAACGATCGCCTTCGACTTGAGGCCCTCATCGGACAACAGAACTTTGGTTCCACGCTCACCCTCGCGAACCGCAGCCGCTTCCTGACCGGAACGATCGAAACCGTTCTGGGGCCGCACTACTATCTGCAGAGCATCTTCACCACCAACCGTGGAGACCTGAGTTACGATCAGTTCATGTTCTCGATTGGCTACCGCTTTGATAACCGGAGGAAGCGCGAATGATGCATATTTACAAAATCGCAGCTCGCGGTGCCACCGTCTTCGCTGTTCTGGCCGGATTGAGCTTTGCAGCTGTGGAATCCAGTGCTCCGGAGGCCCAGCATCTCAACGACATCCTTGAACGGACCGCCGGTCAAACCTCCCTCTTCCTTGATCAGTTTTCGGATGTGAAGTGCACCGAGCAAGTCCGTCAGGAAAAATTGGGCAAGGACAACAAGGTCGAACTTAAGGAAGACTCCACTTACGACTATCTCGTGATCTTGACCAACACTGGCGGCGAATTGAATCTTTCTGAGTCGCGCATCCCCGTTCACGAAGCTAAGAAGGATCGCAAGAACACCTCCTTGCTCTTGAGCAACGGCTTCGCTACGCTATTCCTGGTGTTTCACCCGGTCTACGCGGAAGCATTCAAATTCACGCTTGGGGGTCAGGATGTCATTTCCGGCCATAGTGTCGAGAAGATTTCCTTCCAACACGTACCCGGCATGAAGTCGCCCGCAGCCCTCGCTCTGCGAGGCCGGGAATATCCCTTGGAACTCATGGGAACCGCCTGGATTGATCCTGAGACTGGTTCGATCGTAAAGATCGAGGCGGGAATCGCCGACACCCTGCAGGACGTCGGATTGAAAACTATGACTTCCGAAATCGATTTTTCTCCGCTCACGTTCGCGGACTCGAAGCACGCCTACTGGTTCCCCACTCAGGCCCGCGTCGAGGTTGAAACTACCCGCCAACACTGGCGTAACTTGCACCAATTCACCGCATACAAGAAATTCTCAGTGAACACGGAAGAGAAGGTCACGCAAAAATGAGTGCAACCGCCGCTACCGCCCGCATCGCCGAGCAGATCAAGCCAGCAGTCGACACTGAACGAGGACATCGTCTCCGCATGCGCTTGTTGTATGTTCTGGCCATCGTCTCCAACCTTGCCATCTTCATCTACGGCTTCGACTACTACAAGCTCTCGGCAATGGATCGTCCGTTTTCCCCCAAGCATCACATGCTTCGGCCCAGCGGCCCCATCGGTCTCTATCTCGGATTCATCGGCGTCGCGCTGTTCGCCGGAATCTTCCTCTATCCGATCCGCAAGCATTGGGCATGGCTCGGTCAGATTGGAAAGACCCGGCGCTGGCTCGATATCCACGTACTCATGGGCCTGACTGCACCCTTTATCATCGCGTTCCACTCCACCTTGAAGTTCAGGGGCATCGCCGGCATGGCCTTCTGGATCATGTTTGCCGTCTCTGCCAGCGGCGTTGTCGGTCGGTATCTCTACGCCCAGATTCCCCGAAGAGTCACCACCGTAGAGCTCTCGATGAAGGAGTTGCAGGATCTGCAGGAGAGCCTTTCCCAACAATTGGCCTCGCAGCGGCTTCTTCCCGAGGCCGACTTGCGGTCTCTGCTGCGGATGCCCAACGCCCAGCAGGTCGCGCGCTTGCCGATTCCGATCGCCCTTGTCTACATGATGATCCTCGACGTCGTCCGCTTGTTCGGTGTGGCACGCCTTCGCCGCCATACCTTGAGTGCCGGCGAATGTCTCACGACGCTTTTCGGGTTCCTTCCCACATCGCATCGCGAACTCGAGAAGGCCATCCATGCCGCGGCTGAAGAAGCCGCCCTTTCCAAGCGCCTTCTCTTCTTGTCGCGCTCGCAAAAGGTTTTTCACGCCTGGCATGTGATTCACAAACCTTTCAGTTATGCCTTCGCCGTTCTGGCCCTCCTGCATATTGGGTTGCAGTTCGTCTTAGGATATTTTTAGTTGAATGGAGACCCTCCTTACCTACGGCATCGGCGGCATCATTTGCTTCATCTTTTTGGTGATCTACCTGAAAAGTTTGAAGAAGCGCGATGCTCGCGCCCGCGAAGCCGCTGAAAAGGGCAAGCTCTATTCCCACGGACCCCAAGCGCAACACCCGCACATCGACAACAATTACTGCATCGGCTGCGCCACCTGCACCAGCGTCTGCCCCGAGGGCGATGTCCTGGCGATGATCGGCGGCAAGGCGGTGATCGTGAACGGTCACAAGTGCATCGGCCACGCCCTTTGCGCCGATGCCTGCCCCGTGGGAGCCATCACGATGGTGATGGCGAGCCCGAGTATGGCTCGCGACATGCCTCAACTCACGCCGGATTACGAAACCACAATTCCCGGCCTGTTCATCATCGGAGAACTCGGCGGCCTCGCTCTAATCAAGAATGCGGTGAATCAGGGCCGCGATTGCGTTGATACCATCGCCGCCCGCCTCAAGGAGAACCCTATTCCGCCCATGCCAGGCGTCCACGATATTCTGATCGTTGGTGCTGGACCCGCGGGAATCAGCGCTTCTCTGCGCGCCATCGAGAACAAGCTGAATTACCTCACCATCGAGCGCGACGAAATCGGTGGCACCGTCGCCAAATATCCCCGCCAGAAACTCGTCATGACCAGTCCCGTCGAATTTCCCATGTACGGCAAGTTCAAGAAGATGCAGCTCTCGAAAGAGAACCTGCTCGCCTTCTGGGACATGATCCTTAATCGCGCCGACTTCAATGTCTCCACCGGCGAAAAGGTCGACGACATCCAGAAAGGCCCCGACCGAATCTTCACCGTTATCACTACCACCAATCAATATCGCGCCCGCGCCGTCGTTCTCGCGCTCGGACGCGCTGGCGAACCCCGAAAGCTCGACGTCAAAGGCGAAGATCTCCCCAAAGTAATGTACCGCCTCATCGAGGCCGATCATTACATCAACAAGAAAATCCTCATCATCGGCGGCGGCGACAGCGCTGTGGAAGCAGCCATGGGACTAGCTAGTCAAAAAGGTAATCAGGTCACGCTCTCCTACCGCAGCGAACGCTTCAGCCGCATTAAAGAACGCAACGCCGCCCGTATCCAGGAGTACATGAAGTCAGGAAAAGTACGGGTCCTCTTCAATTCGAATCCGGTTGAGTTCAAACCGGAGTCAGTGATCCTCGATGTTGCTGGCCACCAGCAGGAATTGCCCAATGACTTCGTTTGGATCTTCGCCGGAGGAACGCCGCCCACCGCTTTCCTTAAGAAAGTTGGCGTCGGCTTCGGATCAAGCGATGTCACACTCGAAACCAGCAAAGCTGCCAAACAGGCCGATGCCGAGCGCAAGCAACTCGCCCAGGCCGCCGTTGCCCCCGCGCACTAAGAGAGCAACTTACTCTGTGGTGGTTACCTTTGTAGCCCGCTCGAATTTCCCCGCCTCGCGTCCGGCCAGCGCCGCTAGCGCGATTGTGATTATCTGAACCGGCAACATCTCCAAAATCGGCCGCATTGCCGCACCGTGATCCTGTACCCGGAAACTCTCGAATGTCGATGTTTCCCCAATCAATTCGCCCCGCCCATCCGCTTGTCGAATGTCGGCCAGCAAGCCATGATTCAATTCGCGCGTCTTGCCATCGCCAGAAAACACTCCTACGAATACCTCTCCGCTAAGCATTTCAAAAGGACCGTGTCGGAATGCCGCGCTGCTCATCCCTTCGGCATGAAAATGATCCGACTCTTTGATGACCAAAGCCCCAGCGCCCACCGCAGCCAGCGACGCTCCTCGGCCCACGAGAAACAAGTCCCGAATCCCTCTCAATCGCTCGGCAACATCTGCGACGTGCTTCTTCCAAGCCGCCAGATAAGCCGCAACTACCGAAGCGGCTTCCTTCATTTTCCATCGGCTCGGTTCGGCATCCTGTCCGCACAACGCGTCTCCCAGCCACTGCAGCATCATGAGCGTCGCCACATAGGTCTTGCAGGAAACCGAGAACTCCCGCCCTGCCCGCGTAACCAGCCCAACCGCCGCATGCCTCGCAAGAGTGCTTCCCGACGTATTCGTCACCGCAATCACCGGAGCCCCCTTGTTGACTTCCGCCAGCCGCACCATCTCCGCGCTTTCGCCCGACTGCGACACCGCAATCACCAATGTCTTCGGATTCAAGACACGATTGTGGTAATGCACCAGTTCCGACGTCTCCACCATCATCGAACCGATTCCATGATCGATGAGTTGAAGATTTAACGGATGGAGCGCATGAAAAGAGGACCCCATTCCCGTGAGCACGATGCCCTGAAACTCCCCCCACCGCCTGGCCAGATCCGCAAGTTGCGACGGCCTCTCCAGACCCTCATACGTATCTTGCAAGGCTTGGGCCTGACCCAAGAGATCCTGCAAATAGCGCCCCTCGATAACTCGCAAATCAGACAAGTTAAAAGTCCTCCCGCCAGATTAACATCCGCTCGTGTAGGGACGGACGCCTTCGTCCGTCCCGGTCGCGAAGCGACTGTAAAAAAGGCGTTCCCAACGACCGCGGCCGAACTCTCACCATCGATCCAATCTACTCATTCACGCGATTCTGCGCTAATCATCCAAATTACGAATACAACAAATCGAAAAACCAGTGGACCTTCGAGGCCTGATTGCTATTGACCGCCACCCCCCCCTGTCCTATCCTGTGAATGCAATGTCGTCTCATCTCCACCACCGCCATCATCATCATCACGCGCACAGCGTGTCGGCGGGGGTGCATCTGATGTAACCAGCACTCATAGTAAGTTCAGCCCGCTGACGCAGCCAAGCTCAGCGGGCTTTTTGTTTTCCGGGAGAAACGTATGAACGCCGAACTCGATTTCGACAAACTGAGCGGACTAATCCCCGCCGTGGTGCAAAACGCCTCCGACGGCGAAGTGCTTATGGTCGGATTCATGAATCAGGAGGCCCTAGCTCGCACCCTCGCGGGCGGCTACGTCACGTTCTTCAGCCGCACGCGCCAGAAGCTCTGGACCAAGGGTGAGACCTCCGGCAATCGCCTCCGTGTGGTCTCAGCCGCCACCGACTGTGACCGCGATACCTTGCTGGTGCGCGTCGAGGTCGAGGGCGCCGGCTTGGTTTGTCACCGTGGCACCCGCTCCTGCTTCACCGAAGACTTGTCCTGGATCGCTCCTCAATCCGCTGCGGCTAAGGAAACCATATGAAACTCCGCATTGGCGTTCCCAAAGGCAGCCTGCAGGAGGCAACTCTGCAACTGTTCGCACGCGCCGGCTTACCGGCCTACACCAACGGCCGCTCTTATTTCGCCACCACGGCCGATCCCCAAATCGATTGTCTCCTGATCCGCGCGCAGGAAATGGCCCGCTACGTTGAGCACGGTGCCGTTGACGCCGGCCTCACCGGTCTCGATTGGATCGTCGAAAGCGGTCTGGAAGTCGCCACCGTGAGCGACTTGATCTACGCTAAACGCAGCCGGGGCAAAGTCCGATGGGTCCTCGCCGCTCCCGAAGACTCCCCCTTCCAGCGCGCCGAAGATCTCTCCAATCGCATCATCGCGACCGAACTCGTCAACGTCACCCGCAATTACTTCAGCAAGAAAGGCATCAACGTCCGCGTAGAATTTTCCTGGGGAGCCACCGAAGTGAAAGCTCCCATGCTCGCAGACGCGATCGTCGAAGTCACAGAGACCGGAAGTTCCCTCCGCGCGAACCGTCTTCGAATTCTCGAAACCGTCCTCGAATCCAACACGCAACTGATCGCCAACAAGCGTTCTTACGCCGACCGCGAGAAGCGCCGCAAGATCGACAACCTCGCACTGATGTTGCAAGGCGCCATGGAAGCTCAGGAGCGCGTCGGCCTGATGTTGAATGTGCGCAAAGAAAACCTGGAGGCTGTCCTCGGCGTCCTTCCCGCTCTGCAAAAGCCAACCATCTCCCACTTGAGCGATGAAGACTGGCTCGCAGTCAACACCGTGATCGACGAATCCGCCGCATGGGACGTAATTCCTCGTCTCAAAGAAGCGCAAGCCCACGGCATCGTCGAATATCCTCTTAACAAGGTGGTGCTCTGATGCGCATCCTCTCCGGCCAAAACGCGGCCCGGATGGTCCAGCGCCTCACTTCCCGCGCCACCACTCTTACCGCTCTTGAGCCTCGCGTCCGCGCCATCATTAATAATGTGCGCCGCAACGGCGACCGTGTCCTCCGCCGCTACGCCGAGCAGTGGGATGGTCTGGCCAAAAGCCAACCTCTGCAAGTTCCCCACGATGAGATGGCAGCGGCGTGGAAGACGCTCACGCCTGGCACGCGCAAATCTCTGCGCGAAGCGGCCCAGAACATCCGCCGCTTCTGCGAATGGCAAACGCCGCGTAGTTGGACTCGTACCCGCCGAGGCGTCTCCCTCGGTCAGTTG
>DATEHP010000313.1:0-3558 GCA_035279505.1 Candidatus Sulfotelmatobacter sp.
CTCGGCCAAAACGACCGGCGATGCGTCTCACGGCAAAGCATTGTTTTATGGCGATGGGAATTGTTCGATGTGCCACATGGTCGAAGGCAAAGGCGGGAGGATGGGACCGGATCTGACGGGCGTGGGGGGATCGCGCACGCCTGAGTCGATGATCGAATCCATCCGCAATCCGAGCCGCCGGCTTGCCTGGGGACTGACGGAAGCAACGAAAGAGTTCGCGCAGGAGTACGAAAGCGTCACCGCGGTCACAGCGGATGGGAAGCAGATTAAGGGCGTGATCCTGAATGAAGAGAGCTTCAGTGTACAGATCATGGATACAAGCGAGCACATTCATCTGCTTCAGAAAAGCAGGTTGAAATCCTTCCAGAAGAGCCGCGAGTCGGCGATGCCGAAGTACAGCACGGACGTATTGAGCGATAAGGAAGTGGAAGACATCGTCGCCTTCCTGGCCGGCGTGGGGGCGAAATGAGGAGCAGCGGAGCGGAAAGCGCAAGTCATCGGGAAAAACCGCCAAAATCGGCGAGAAATATCCGCCTGGCCCTGCCCGCCTTGATCGTTGTCGTTGCTTTCGCGAGTTATTCCCGCGCCCAAGTCACCTTCGAGCGCCTGGTCAATTCCAGCAAAGAACCGCAGAACTGGATGACCTACTCCGGCAGTTATTCCGGGCAGCGTTTCAGCAAGCTGGACCAAATCAATGCCGGCAATGCTCACAGCATTGTGGCGAAGTGGGTGTATCAGACGGCAGCGACTGGAAAGCTTGAGACCACTCCTCTGGCCGTAGATGGCATTCTCTACGGGACCGCACAGGACGACCGCGCCTTTGCTCTGGATGCGCGTACGGGCAGGCCGATCTGGATGTATCAGCGGCAATTGCCAAGCGACATTCGTCCATGCTGCGGACGAGTAAATCGAGGGTTGGCAATTCTTGGCGACAAAGTTTTTCTGGGAACGCTGGACGCACACGTGATCGCGCTCGACACGAAAACGGGGGCGGTCGTGTGGGACGAGACTGCGGCGGATTATCGAACCGGCCATAGCTTCACGGTTGCACCGCTCGCGGTGAAGAATGAAATCGTGATTGGCATTTCCGGCGGCGAATACGGCGTGCGCGGATTTATCGACGCCTACGACGCCGAGACCGGCGCACGCAAGTGGCGCTACTACACCGTGCCGGGGCCGGGTGAACCCGGTCATGACACCTGGGAAGGCGACTCGTGGAAAGTGGGCGGCGCGCCTGCATGGAATACGGGAACATACGATCCGGCGACGAATCAGATTTTTTGGCCCACCGGGAATCCCGCGCCGTCAAATCGCGGAGAAGGCCGGGCCGGCGATAACCTCTACAGCAATTCCCTGCTCGCGCTGAATGCCGATAGCGGCAAGCTGAATTGGTATTTCCAGTTCACCAAGCACGACGAGCATGACTGGGACGCGACCCAGGTTCCGGTCGTGATCGATGTCGGCGGCAAAAAGCTCATCGCACAGGCTGACCGAAACGGCTACTTCTACGTAATCGATCGCACAAACGGGAAGCTGCTCTCGGCGACGCCTTACGGCAAGACGACGTGGAGCGATTCGAAAGATGCGGAGGGTCGCCCGGTCGCAAACAAGAACGCCTCACCGACACTCGAGGGGCACACGGTTTGCCCCGGAGCGCTCGGCACGACGAACTTCATGGCACCGACCTACGATCCGCAGAGCGGATTGTTTTACGTGACGGCGCGCGACCAGTGCGACATCTTCAGTACCGCTCCGCAACCCTACGAGGCTGGACACGCGTTCTACGGCAGCGCGTATTTTCCGTCGGAAGAGGCAAGACCATATCTGGGATTCCTGAAGGCCATTGATCCAGCGACGGGCGAGACGAAGATGAAATTCCAGCACACCTCGCCGAGTTGGTCGGGAGTGCTGTCGACAGCTGGAGGGCTTGTGTTCAGCGGCGATGCCGAGGGAAACTTCATCGCCTTCGACGCAGCCACGCTCAAGCCCCTGTGGCATTTTCAGATGGGCGGAGCGGTGTATGCAGCGCCCATGGCTTTCGCAGTCGATGGAAAGGAATATGTCGCAATCGCGGCCGGCAGCGCGATCTATGCCTTCGGCCTGCCGTAGAAATCAGGCCCGACGCGGCTCGAATTCTGAAAAAACATTAATCCTAATTTTCGGGTCTTTCACACTTTCTCTGTAGTAACATCCGTTCACTCTTCTGCCTGGGGGCTTACCATGCGCACACGACTTCGTGTTGTTCGCTTTACTGCCGTCACGCTTGTTGTCATTCTATTGCTCGTCAGCGGCCTGTCCGCACAGCAAAGCGCGGGCAGCATCACAGGCAAAGTTTCAGACCCCAGCCAGGGAGTGCTCGAGGGCGCGCGAATTGAGTTACAGCCTGGCGGACAGTCGACCCAATCCGACGCGAATGGCGAGTTTAGTATCAAGGACGTCAACGCTGGCCGGTACACGGTTACTGTCTCGCATCAAGGATTCGGACTCTATTCGACGGACGTAACCGTCACCGCGAATTCTTCTGCCCGTGTGGAGATTGTGTTAAAGATTGGAACTCAAAACCAGTTTGTCGTTGTCACCGGCGACCGCCAAGGCGGTGAAGTCGAAGCGCTCACGATCGAGCGAACGGCCGACAACATCGTGCAGGTTCTACCAGCCGACGTGATCACGAGCCTGCCTAACACCAATATTGCCGATGCTGTTGGGCGCATGCCCAGCGTCTCACTCGAACGCGACGAGGGCGAGGGCAAGTACATTCAGATTCGCGGCACCGAACCGCGCCTGAGCAATGTGACGATCGATGGCATTCATGTCCCCTCGCCGGAAGGGGTGCGCAATGTGAAGCTGGACGCGATTCCCGCAGATCTCGTCTCCTCGGTGGAGGTTAACAAGACCTTGTCGGCGAACCAGGACGCTGATGCCATCGGCGGCTCGGTAAATCTCGTAACCAAGAGCCCAACCAATCAGCCCTATGTGAGCTTGTTGGGTATGGGGGGTTACACCCCGATTAGCGATGGTCGCCACCAGTATCAGTTCGCCGCAACCGCCGGCCAGCGCTTTGGAGCAGACAAGAAATTCGGCCTGCTGTTTGGGGGCAGCTACGACTACAACGCCCGCGGCATCGATGACATTGAGCCCGCGTACGCTCCGCCGCCGCTAGTCCCCAACGCCATGGACCTGCGGCTTTACAACTACGATCGCACACGCTACGGGTTTGGAGGGGAAGGCGACTACAAGATTGGAGACATGTCATCGGTTTATCTGCGCGGGCTCTATTCCAAGTTTAGGGATTATGGGGAGCAATGGGCATACACGCCGGGAATCAACACATTCGTCACTGATCCCACGGACTTAACGAATAATACTTGCGGCATCACCACTACAGGAGATGCCCAGGGCTGCGGAAGCATTGGTCTGCAAGATGTGAATCGAAGACCCGGACAGCAGATATTCAGCGTGCAGGCCGGAGCACGGCACGCCCTCCGTACTGCTCTCATTGCGTACGAGCTCGCGTTATCGCAAGCACACTACACGGGCGGCTTCCCGCGCATGGGATTC
>DATEHP010000314.1:0-29484 GCA_035279505.1 Candidatus Sulfotelmatobacter sp.
CCGGACCGTAACCTGCTTTGTCGGCTATAACCCCATCGAGGGGAAGGTTCCACGGTCCGCCGCGCGGCGCTTGTCTTCATCTATCGGCAAGTTTTGCCGCCTGCTTGAATATCTTCACAAACATTTCCCGCGTCAGCTTGCCCGTGGCGGTGTTCTGATTCGACGGATGGTATGACGCCAGTAACACCTTACCATCGGGCATGTGGTAATGGGCACCGTGTTTGAAGAGGTACGGTTGGCGACTGGGTAGCAGGCCGCGGCGCTTCAGGTAATTCAAATAGGCGTCGAAGCCGATCCTGCCCAGCGCGACCACGACTTTCACCTTTTCCAGTCCGGCAACTTCGCGGTCGAGAAAGATGGAGCATTCTGCCAGTTCCTGCGGCAAGGGCTTATTGTCGGGTGGCGCGCATCGGACTGCAGCGGTGATGTAGAGATCTTTGAGTTTCAGTCCGTCGTTGCGATCGGTTGCGATGGACTGGTTGGCAAATCCAGTCTCATACAGCACCGGGTACATGAAGTTGCCGGAGGCGTCGCCGGTGAAGGGACGGCCGGTTCGGTTCGAGCCGTGCGCGCCGGGAGCCAGGCCCATGATCAGAACGCGCGCGTCGGGATCGCCGAATCCCGGCACGGGCTTGCCCCAATACTCCCATTCGCGATACGCGCGGCGTTTCTCCCGCGCGACTTGCTCGCGGTAGGCGACCAGGCGCGGGCAGCGAGTGCAACCGACAACTTCGCGATTAAGAACCGTGAGCCAGGACACCTGGCCATTACATCACGTCAGCGAAGCATTTTCGTAGAGACGTAACCGTTACGTCTCTAGCGACAGCGTTTGTAAGGGCATGCTTCCGTTACGCCGCCGGGGCCGCACTACCGGGGGAACACCGCTTGATTCCAGGCGCAGAAGATCTCGCCACTGCACTTCGGATCGTCGCAGCGGGCCTGCTCCCCCAGCCATCCCTGCCGCAATAGCTTGGCCCGCAGTTCCCCAACCGAGGCCGTCTCTTCTATCTCTATGTAGCTGAGAAAGCAGAAGCGTTTGCAGATGGGACAAGTGGTGCCGAATTTGCGAGTGGACAACGCCATGGCAACATTCCGAAGAAATCAGGTTCTGTGTGGAAAACGATCGGGAAGATTGCGCCGCCGAGGCCACCCTTACCACTTCGCAAAAAGTGCCAAACGAGGGGCACCCCGATTGCTCAACTACATAAAGCATAACAAGGGCGGCGAATTAAGCACAGACTGTTTTTCGAAACTTTTCTTGATAAGGTTGGGAAACTGAACCGACTTCCGCAAGGAGGGTTTCATGATTCCAGAGGCGAAGAGTGCCGCCGTGGCGCGTGCTTTGCGGGAAACATTTGGCGTAGGTGAGTTCGAAGACATACGCATGCTTACTGCGGGGCTTAGCACCGCCTTGGTCTTTCGCATGGTGGTACGGGGATGCCCTTACCTGTTGCGCATCATTACGCGTACCGATGCGATGAATGACCCTACGCGCCAGTTCGCGTGCATGAAGAGTGCCGCAGCAGCAGGGCTGGCTCCGCGCGTCTGGTACACCAGCACGGAGGACAGGATCTCGATTACGGATTTTGTGGATGCACGACCGTTTCCGAGGACCGAGGCTCTTGCTCTGTTACCCGTCACTCTCAAAACGCTGCACGCGCTGCCGCCGTTCCCCAGAATGATCGTTTACCGCGACTATTTCGACGCCCTGGATGGATACGTTCGAAAATTCCAGGCCGCCAAGATCCTGCCGGAAAGCGAAACTGACGAACTCTTCCAACGTTACGCACGCGTCCAGAGCATCTATCCGCGTCACGATTCGGAGATGGTATCAAGTCACAACGATCTCAAGCCGGAAAACATCCTTTTCGATGGAACCCGTGTTTGGCTCGTCGATTGGGAAGCAGCCTTTCTGAACGACCCTTACACCGATCTAGCGGTAGCAGCAAATTTTGTGGTCATCAATGATGCAGACGAAGAGATTTACCTTCGTAACTACTTCGGAGAAGCGGTTTCGGAATATAGGCTGGCGCGGTTTTACCTGATGCGGCAGGCGCTTCACATGTTCTATGCCATGATCTTCCTGTTGCTGGGTTCTTCCGGCAAGCCGATCGAGCGCAATGCCAAGGCGCCCGACTTCAGAGATTTTCATGACGGCATCTGGACCGGCGAGATCAGTTTAGCCGGCGCAGAAATGAAGCTCCAGTACGGGCGAGTCCATATGAACCAGGTCCTGCGGAATATGCGAACGGTGCGGTTTCACGACGCCATTCGAATCGTCTACGATTGCCACGTGAACGCATAGCGTGCCGTGCTCTACGGCCTTTGATGCAAGACGGGCGAGAAAGTGGTAAGCCCAACCATGAATGCAATCAGTCTGACTTTCCTCGGCTCGCGGGCGGGACGACTCCGTTCATCCGCAGATACTCAACCATCTGTCCGTAGTGGTCGAAGGCGTGGGCTACGCCAAATTCGGCCAGGTGCAAGCGGGACGATTTGCCGCTACGCGGCGGCTGCAACATATTTTCAGCCGTCAAAGTGGCCGCCGCCTTGTGACCGAGGGCAAAGGAATCCTTCAGAAACTGAAGGATATCAGCTTTGGACTTCAAGTTCTCAGGACCGTTCCCGTCTTTTAGACCTTCAGGAAGCTTGTCGCCGGTCAGCGGCGACCATATGAAATAGTTGGAAGCGGCGATGTGCTTCACCTGCACCGCAAAGCTGCGCACACCTTTATAGTCGCTGCCCGAAATGTGCAGAGTCTCGGGAGTGAAGTTGAACTTATCTTCCGGCATGGCTTCGGCAGCTTCCACGACCTGTTTTTCGATGGCGCTAACCTCGCGGTCCACGTTGGAGGCCAGTGTTGGTGCCGGTTGCGCCTGCGGTGCGGACGCCGCAGCGGCGCGGTTTGTAATCTGTCTTAAGCCGATGGCGGTGAAGATCAGGCCTGCCAGCAGTAAGAAGATTGGTTGTCGTTTCATGGGAGGAGCCTCCTCAAGTTGATTCATGCCGAGAGCATGATCACCGCCGCGATTCGGGCTGTTCACCCGATCGCAGCCCGTAAGCAGCCCGCAAACTCGCGAACTTCCGTCCGTAGCCTACACCCTAAGCGGAGGTTAGACGGGGTGGCCTCGTCCCAAGGTTTCGGGAATTTCGGAGCTTAGTCGGCGCCTCCTACCTCGTCATAACCCGAAAAGCGCTTCTCCCATTGAAATGACAAAAATAACGAGTTCCATGCAGGAATCCTGCCCAAGGCGTCGCATCCAATATTGAGAGCAGAACGACAGATGGGCATTCCCGATTCTTACACTTTTGATTTCGATGTTGCATTTTTCCGCGAGCCGGTCCCTCTCCCCTGCCAACCGCATGAAATCGTGAACCACCCGCATTAGAGCAACTGAGCAGGGATATTACCCAGGCCGGCTTGAAACGCCTTCCGGTTGGCGTCGTTCACAGGAAGTTGCGGTGGTGACGCTCCAACACCTCCTTGCGGGTGTAGTTTTTCGTTGCTCAATCTGGTCACGTTGTGCATCGCCTCATGCGCCGCAAGCTTCGCGTAGCCCGTCGCTCTGAACTGCCCCAAGGAATTACCATTTTGATCGGTTGGAAATTTGTAAAACTCCGATCCCGTCATTTTTGGGCCCGGACGCGTGACGCCACCGTCCACAGGCTTGATCGGTGGACCGGGCATGTTCGCGGCGACGTAAGAGTTGGCGATATTTTCGACAAAATGGAGGACCAGATCCTGGTCGTCGGCCTTCGGAGTCATTGTGATGGATCGTATATTGACCACTGCCCCGTCAGAGGGGGTAGACAACAGGTCGTTGAAGATATCCGCCAGATGCTTCTGGATCAGCGGCATGAGTTGCGGAGAATTGGTGTGATCGACGAGCGTAACAGTAATCTGAGGCATTGAGCGTCTCCTGGTGCAAAAGAAGCAAGCTTGATTCCGCAATCCCTCCAACCGTGGCGGGGAAATTGCACTTTGGAAACCGAGGGGAGTGCATTATATACCCAACCGCGCGGATAGGGCTTTTGAGGAGTGAGCATCGAATGCCCACCCCCTTAGCAGAGTGCGCAAAGGATTGGCTGGGCGACCCCGTCTATTATGAGGATGACCGGAAGAGCCTGCGCATGAGCAACTTGCAGGCTCACGCCCGAAGTTTTCCACAATGTTCCTGAAGGAACACTTGTTTTACAGAATTGTACGTATATTTCAGAGAGTCCGCACCTTCTTGAGATTTCAATCTCCGATTCAGTCCAGAGAAAACTTGATGGTGCCTGAAGACATTTGCAATTATCGCTGCACCCTTGATTGCTCAATATTTTGCAGCACCCGGATGGGCGGGAAGCATCTCCCACTGGCCAGGTTAGGGAGTCTCTCAAACAATTGCGAGAGCAGAACTGTGATTGGCGATTGGCCGTAAATGGCGAGAATAGATACGACTATGGTTTGTAAGCCTGAGATCAGGCGGCAGAAAGTTTGGAGGCTTGTTCTGTCGCCATCTTTACTATGTTCATCGGAATCCGAACCCGGCAGGACTCGCCTGATTTCTGCTCGACTGCGTCCACAAGTACGACATTTTCGCTAATCAGAGCCGGGGAAAATCATCTTTCAGCTCGTTCGTTGAATGTATGCTCGTTGCCGGCATCGTTGACTGCATTGCCGTTGCCACGGACGCACAACCACGAAATGGAGCTCACATGCAGTAGCGCAAAATGTGCTTCCTGGCGATCCGTCTTCTGCGTGCGTACTCATTTCAATCTGATCTTGGTGGCGTCGCCTATCCACAACTCGAAGTCCGGTTCTGCGTCGCGGCGGAACTACCGCAGGTATGCCATTCTCTACCGGCACATACAGTTCCTGATGGTTCGCACAACGATCCCACCAGAGACTCGAGTCTTGGTGCGCTTCAGAGTGTCACGCTCTTTCAGCCAGTATTTGCCGAGGGTGACCAATAAGGCGATCACGCCTTGGGGGAGAACCGGACGGACGTGGTTTGGAAATGCCCTCGCAGTGAGGTCTGAGGGGTTGAGTCTCGATTGTGTCAATTCCCAGGTGAAAGACCCTTCAGATCGCCGGCAGCCTTGAGTGCAATGAGGCCGAAGCCGCGGTCGGTGGCCCTCTTTTCGCAATGACTCGAGCTCGCTTCGCGCGTTGGCCCGATCTCCCAAGTCTACTTCAATTTCCGCGAGGACAAGCCGCAGCTCGAGTTCATAAGGAACGAAACCGAGGCGATCGGCTTTGGAGGCGATTTCCTGAAAAGACTTGGTGACTGCATCTCTAGCAAGTCCTCCCGCCAAAGCTTGGACTCGCGCCGTGGACATGGCTACCTTCAGCTCGGCTTCGCGGTCCTGGGCGAACAAATTGCGCGAACTTGCACCTACGCCTCAAGACCGCTCTAGCAGGTTGCTGAAAAACTCTTATTACCCCTCGAAAGTTCCCTCAACGGCTAAAGCCGTTTGATTTGATAGGACTTACGGCGCGGCTTGAAGCGGCGGCCCTTTCAAAACGTGCACCCCAAGGCGAGTTTTTCAGCGCCCACTAGGTTGTTGAGGACGTCGTTCCGAGGGAGTCTGCCTGGACATCCACACTGACCGAGGTCTCGGCAACAGCCACCCGGTCGCGACCTTCTCGCTTGGCACGATAGAGCGCGGCATCGGCGGCCTGGAGCAGCTCCCGTTCGTTCGTCCCATGATTCGGAAGTGCCGCCACTCCGATGGAAGCGGTAATGAGTCCAAGTGAGCGGCCATCGTGCATGATTACGAGATCGCGGAGCTTCGCTCGGATACGTTGGGCGCGGGCCTCGGCCGCGCGCAGATCGGCAGTAGGCAAAACGACGACGAACTCTTCCCCGCCATAACGACAGACGAAATCCTCCGCGCGAATGCTGCGCATAAGAAATGATCCGGTTTCCCGCAAGACTGCGTCGCCAGCATCGTGGCCGTAGGTATCATTGAAATTCTTGAAATGATCAAGATCGAGCATCAAGATGCCCAGTGCCTGTTCGGAGCGAATAGCACGGCGGATTTCGCGATCGAGCATTTCCTGTAGATAGCGGCGGTTGTACAAGCCGGTCAGCGGATCTTTCGTGGACTGAGCGCGCAGGGCTTCGCGAAGACGGATATTCGCTACTGAGAGTCCGATCTGCGCGGCGAAGGTGGTCTTGAAAGACATCTCTGCTTCGCCCAGGTTGGGGTCCTGATCCGTCGCTTGAATGTGAAGAATTCCGAGCGCCTCTCCCTGCGCCAGAATTGGAACGCACAAGTAGGCGGCTTCGACTCCCGCAGCATGGCCACAGCGGGCAGTGCCGTCGCCCCCGAGAACCAGATGGGGATGCCCGGCGCGCAAGGCCCAACAGGACTCCGGTTCGAAGGATGTCACCGGGAGCTGACAGTCGTGCCACTGGCCCGCGACTTCAACAAGATTGTGCGACGGGTTGAACAAAGCAACGGCACCGCGGCGCGAGGGGAAGATCTTGGGCGCAAAACCGATCGCTGCCGTGAATACTTCCTCACGAGTGTGGCAACTCTGTAATAGCTCGCCCATCTTGGCCAGCAGGGTCGCCCGCTGCGAACGTTCCTTCAGAGCCTGCATCATCTCTTCGTTGTGCTCATCGAGGGTCCGCCGGGCGAGGTCTTTCTCCCACATCTCCTGCTGCAAGCGGGTATTGGTGTCGGCCAATTCTTCCGTCCGCTCCTTGATCTGCTGCTCAAGCATCTGTTGATAGTGCTTTTGCTCTTCAATGTCCGTGCAGGTTCCAAACCACTGCAGGATGACTCCCTGATCGTCGCGTAAGGGGACAGCCCGATCGAGATACCAGCGATAGCCGTGGGTCGCATCATTGAGGCGGTACTCGATTTCGAAAGTCTCGCCCGAGCGCATGCATTTCTCCCACCTCTCCTTACAGGGAGTGCGGTCATCGGGATGAACGGATTCCATCCAGCCATTCCCCAAGGCGGCACTCTCTTGCGTGCCTGTCATCTCATACCAACGTTTATTGATGAAAGATGTGCGGCCATTCGAGTCGGCGATCCAGACGATCTGCGGGATGGCCTCGGCGAGAGTCTGGAAACGGACTGCGCTGGCCTGGTCCGGATTTTCCCCCTTCAGTGATTGGAGGGCGATCCAGGAGGCGATGACCGCGGCCGGAATTACCGGCAAGACTGCTGAATAGTGGTAAGGAACGAATCTGAATAATGGCACCCTGGCTAACTGCGCCACTGCGAGAGTTCCCAGAACAAGAACGATCCCGGTTGCGAGACACCACACACGACGCCCTCTGTGCCTTCGCGGTAGTCGCCCGGCGAGTTCCAGAGTTGAATAGGCGGAAAACACAGCAAGCACAAGGGAGGCTACAAGCGTACCGTGCCCTTCGGCTGACTGAAACATGATCGAGCCCGACGTATGGCCTCCCCGCAGAAGAAATAGGCGCAGCGTCCCGCTGACACGGATCGCTGAAGGAATCATCGGCCGCAAGAAGGAAAGCTTCGTTAGAAATCGGTAATCGGGCGCAGGCCGGGACGGAGAAAATGGGGCAGAAAGCTAAAAAAGACGCAGATGAACTGCGTCTCTGTTCAGGAGCAACGGAAGCTTACGGCGTTGAGCTGATGGTCTTCACCGTGGCCTGATCGGATGCCGAACTGTGCCCAGCAACAAAGAAATTGTGGTCGTACATGTTGCGGTACATGCGTCCGGCAATTTCGGCAGCTTTGGGGCCGAAGGTCGGGCGCCCACCTTGCAAGAAGATCACCACGACGACGCGGCCCACGCTAGTGTTGGCATAGGAAGCGAACCAGCCATAGCGAGTTCCTTCATGGGAACAGGTTCCGGTCTTGCCCAGAATTTCTTCTTCGTTGAAGTTCACGCGCAGGCTGCGCGCCGTGCCGTAATGAACAGCACCCAACATTCCGTCGGAAAGCTCTGGGATGATGGGAGCAATATCCAGCTGGCGTTTGACGCGCGGCTGGAAGCTTGCAACTTCTTCAGGAGTCGTCGGATGCTGCAGGTAGTAGAGAGTCCCACCGTTCGCAATGGCAGAGACCATGGCGCCTAACTGCAGCGGAGTCATCGAGACGCCTTCACCGTAGGAACACATCTTGCCCACGCCGCCAAGCTTTTCGGGAATGGCTGCGTCAGGATATTCGCCAATCTGTTCACCGGGAATGTCATAGCCGGCAAGTTCGCCCAGTCCGTATTCGTGCGCGTAGTAGGCGACCTTTTCGAAACCGAGCTTGCGGCCGAGAGTCTCGAAGTACGGATTATTGGAGTGCGCCAGCGCCTCAGTCAAATTCATGTGATAGCGGCGGCCGAGAGAGACTTCGGTTTCTTTGGAGACCAGGCCTTCGCTTAAGGCTGCCAACGCGACAGAGAGCTTGATGGTGGAACAGGGCTGAGCTCCACTGGACAGAGCCAGCTTCTGGTTGACCATGGCGAGCACGCGGCCGCTGGTGGGCTCGATCGCAACGACGGTGCCGTTCATGTTGCCGAGCGCGTCCATTGCAGCCTGGCGCACAACGGCATCTTCACCAGCCGTAATGTCTCCGGCGACGATGTCTTCGGCAAACGAGCTCATGTGGAAACGCTCATAGTAACGACGCCGGCGGTGAGGAGCAGTCGTAGAAACACGCGTCAGGCTCGTAGTGCGGCTTTTGGCCAGATGATGGATCCGGCGACGCGTGCGAGGGTTTTCGCTGACCTTCTTGGAATTGGACTTCGTGGGGGCGTGGGTATTGATGTGGGCGGCCCAGCTCATACCCGCCAGAGGCAGACATGCGCAAAGGGTCAAAACGAGACGAAGTAACTTTCCCTTGAACATCTGGTTTAATTCACTCCCCAGGAATCTAGGTGACTTTGATGCACGCAGCGTACCAGCGAGAGGTAACCTCACTGCATCGGCCAGCTTCGCTGATAGTACGAAACTTACCACTTTTCCACAATGCTAAAGTTTGAATCGGCAAAAACAGTGTTTCTGATCTAACTTACTCCGGACCAGCCACATAGGCGCAAATTACCTCGGTTCTCACCCCTTCGGTAATGGGTTACCAGATTACTAGAAAGGTACTGCTTAGGTGCAAACTTTTTCCCACTTTCGCGGGTTCCTAGAGCTCCGGGGTCCCCCTACAAGAATGACGTTGAATTCACATCACGTCGTTGCGCTTGCGCAGGAACGCGGGTACGTCGAGATTGTCTTGCTCGAAGTTTGCTGCCAGGTTCGTCAGGACGCTGGACCGCATGGCATCGAGGGAAACCACCTCGGCAGCGACCTGTTCGGACGCTGGGAACTGCGGTAGTTCTTCGATGAATGAGCGATCGTCACTCATCCGTTCGTGCGACGTGTCTGGCTGCGCCATGATGTGTTTCGGAGGCTCGGGCGTGGGATCACGTGGGCCGAAGGTATCGGGGAATTCCATGGCCTCGTCGTGAGCTGCCGCAAACGAGACACGCGTTTCCTGAGGGCGGTGGCGCGTGGTGGGGGCTTCGCGGAATCCGGTGGCGATGACGGTGATCTTCACGCCGTCTTTCATCTTCTCGTCCAGTACGGCGCCGAAGATGATGTTGGCATCGTCGTGGGCGGCGCCCTGGATGATGGAGCAGGCCTGCTGCACTTCGGCGAGTTTGAGCGAGGACGATCCCGTGATGTTGATGAGGATGCCGCGAGCTCCGTCGATGGCTCCGGCTTCGAGCAGGGGCGAGGCGATGGCTCGCTGCGCGGCATCGATGGTGCGCTTCGCGCCACAGGCGGAGGCGGTACCCATGACGGCGTATCCCATGCGTGCCATGATCGTCTTCACATCGGCGAAGTCACGGTTGATGATGCCGGGGATGGTGATGATGTCGGAAATTCCCTGCACCCCTTGGCGGAGAATGTCGTCGGCGATGCGGAAGGATTCGAAGAAGCCGGCGTCTTCGGCGACCCCGAGCAGTTTTTCGTTGGGAATGACAATGGTCGTGTCGACGGATTCCATCAGTTCGGAGATGCCGCGTTCGGCTTGCTGCATGCGGCGTTTACCTTCGAAGGAGAAGGGCTTGGTGACGACAGCGACAGTCAGCGCGCCCATTTCGCTGGCGAGCGACGCGATGATGGGAGCCGCTCCGGTGCCCGTACCTCCACCGAGGCCTGTGGTGACGAACACCATGTCAGCGCCTTCGAGCGCTTCGATAATTTTGTCGGAGTCTTCGAGAGCAGCTTTGCGTCCGACTTCGGGATTCGCGCCCGCGCCTAGGCCGTTGGTCAACTTCACACCGAGTTGGAGTTTTACGGGCGCGTGCGACATACGCAGCGCCTGTAAGTCGGTGTTGGCAACGATGAATTCGATGCCCTCTACGCCGGCGTCAATCATGCGGTTTACCGCGTTGCCGCCGCCTCCGCCTACACCGATGACTTTGATCTTAGCGTCGTTCCGGGCGTCTTCGTTAAAGCTGATACGAATGTCGTTTGCCATTTTTTACTCCTGGTTGATTTGTTCCTGCTGCCTGCGTTCGTGCATGAATCGAGAAGTGATCAGTGACTAGTGCCCAGTAAAATCCTTGCGCCAGTAGCGACTGATCACTGATCACTGATCACTGACCACTGCTTCTACGCTCCTTTTCCTACCAGCAGCGCTTTCAATCTTGTGCCCCAGCGGTCTTCCTGCTGGCCGCGGGCGATGCGGGCGCGGTGTCCGTAGTTCGCCATGCCGAGCACGGTCGCGAATTCGGGCTCAGAAAGGGTCGACGGCATCTTGGCCAGCGGTGCGGGCCACGAGAGTCGTACCGAGCGGCGTAGTACCGATTCGGCGACATCGAAGATTCCCGGCAGGCGTGACGCGCCCCCCGTCAATACCATGCCCGCGAGGCACATATCGAACATGCCGGACTGGCGCAGCATGTCGCGCATCATTTCGAACAGTTCGCGGGCGCGCGGTTCGAGAATTTCGGCGATGAGGCGCTGCGGCATGAGGCGCGACGGGCGATCTCCGACCGAGGGAACTTCGACTTCGTTGCCTTCCGGGATCAAGGTAACGATGGCGTTACCGAAAATCTTCTTGATCTTCTCGGCCTCGGACAGCGGGGTACAGAGGCCGACCGAAAGATCGCTTGTGAAATGGTCGCCGCCCACGGGAATGACGCCTGTCCAGGCGACGGCTCCCTGCTGAAATACGATGAGTTCGGTGGAACCGGCACCGATGTCGGCCAGACATACGCCGAGTTCGCGCTCATCGGATCGCAGGACCGAGTCGGCAGCAGCCAGAGGTTCAAAAACGGTATCGTCGACGTGAATGCCGGCCTTGTTCACCGCGGTGATGACGTTCTGTGTCGCGCTGGTTGCAGCCGTCACCATGTGGACGCGCACTTCGAGGCGTGCGGCCATCATGCCCAGCGGATCGTGGATGCCAGCCTGCTCGTCGAGGATGAATTCCTGCGGAAGAAGGTGGAGTATTTCGCGATCGGCAGGCAGCGGGATGGCGCGCGCGCGTTCGACTGCCTGCTTGATCTCGTCACGGCCAATCTCATGCGGCCGCGTGCCCAGGCTGATACCTCCATGGGTGTTGACACCACGCACGTGCGCTCCACCTATGCCGAGAATGGCGTGCTCGACCGGTGCGCCGGCGACATCTTCAGCGGCCTCGACCGCCTTTTGGATCGACGCCACCGCTTTATCGAGTTCCACGATCACGCCCTTGCGTGAGCCGCGGGATTCAGCGACGCCATGTCCGCGATAACGCAGGCCCGCTTCGGTGAACTCCGCCATGAGCGCGCACGTCTTGGCGCTGCCTACATCAATTGCTGTTAGAAAGCTTCCCTGCTGGTTTCCCATGTTGATGATTTCGTTCGCCCTACAGCATTACCTGATCCGCCCTCAGCGGCTAAAGGCCGCCGGTTTTTTGGATACTTGAGGGCGCGGGTTTAAGCCGCGCCCTTTCAAATCGCCCCTTTGAAACATGCATCACCTAATTCGACCCCGTTAAAGGCCTCGCGACCGCCGGGCTAGGTTTCGGAATTGTCGTGTTCACGGCGACCGCTGCCGATGGCTTCTTCCGGTAAGTCTTTGGCGTATGTTTGGCCGGTTCTTTCCGGGGAGCTGGTTTGCCCGCCCTTACCACCAGTTTTTTCGCTCTCGGTCGGGCCGCCAGCTTCTTTGCAGCCGTCTTCGGATCCAGTTTTTTTTCGGTCAACTCGAACGCAGGTTTCGGAATCGAGCGATCGTGCGGGTTGAGGCGGGTGATCAGCGTTGCCGGCTTGACGCCTGCCGCGGCGGCCGCCTTCGCCGCCGCTACGGTGAGCGCAGCCTGCTTCGGCTTTCCTTCCAGATCAGGATTGACGATCACCTGGTTGTCGTAGCGTAGATTGACCGACTCGAGTTTCTGGAACTGCTGCCGCCACTCCTGCACATGGCTGACATAAATCCTGTAGCGCTTGAGGTAATCGCCGGAGCCGAGTTCGACCAGCACGTCTCCCTGCGGATCGTTCACACGGACTTTGAGATTCTCGAGGTCGGAGAGATCGACTTCGCTGAGATCCAGCGAATAGCGCGCACCGCCCGAATCCAATTGCTGGACCAGTTGGTTGTAGGCCTTCATGCGCGGGAGGCGCGTGGACAGGGGCTCGCCGGGATTCATTCCGAGAATCACCGGGAACGAATATTTGTGTTTCTGCGGCAGTTCCATCAGTGTGCCGCCGGCATCAATCAGGAAGATCCGCGGGCCGACGCGCGCAAAAGCTACGGGCGTACGCTCGTGAATTTCGACTTTCAAACGATTAGGCACAAAGCGCATCACGCTGGCCGAATCGACCCAAGGGATCTGTTCGAGCTGCGCCTTCTGCTGAGTGAGCGGCACGAAGAAGATATTGCGGCCAATGTCGGCGCCCATGACCTCCATGATCTGCGCCTTGGTCACATTCTCAATGCCGGTGACGTCAATGCTGTCGCTCGACTCGATCCGGAAACGCCACGAGCGCTCGCCGTAGCTGTAGAGAGCGATGGCGCCGAGCGAGGCCAGACCCAAAATACCCAAGGCGAAGCAGGCCCAGATCAGGCGACTGGCAGCTTTCCTGGGAAGCGAACTGCGGCGGGCGGAGACGCGCTTCTGTCCCCGCAGGAAAGGCGATTCCTCAGCGACATCCAGATCAACCAGGCGCGCGTCATCGAGTTCCTCGCGTGCGGACGTGGAATTCCCGGCGTGGGGCGGGTACAACTCTTCCTGCAAGATGGTGGGACTCGGTTTCCGCGCCATCAGTTCAGGTCAGTTGTCGCCAGGAATCGCTGAGCCTCTTCAATATAGCTGCAAATCTCGGAATGAGATACGGGAAAAATCCAGGGATTTGCACAGATGGGAACCGGGTTGGGTACGGGAGAGCAGAGGTCGGTTCTCAGTTATTAGTTCTCAGTACTCAGATTTAGATCTTTGTCATTCCCCCTCTGCGCTTAAGCGCATAGGAGGAATCTGCTGTTTGCTGGGGGCGAGAGACAAGGAGATTCCTCGTCGCTTTGCTCCTCGGAAAGACAAGAACTTTGCGGGAACAAGAAGCTAGCGGAATGAAAAACCTAGACGGGGCCAGAACCTTGCGGTGACTCGACAAAATAAAAGCCGGCGCGGCATTTTTCCGCGCCCGTGCTTCCAGGAGGTTCGGACTTCGCTTTGTTAAACCGGGCCCGGGGTGGAGTATTCGACGTGCACCACCGGAGCGGGAACTCTGATCCTTGGCATACGTGGGATGTTCACGCGCACTCGGGGGCAAGTGATCTCAGGTACTCGCACCACAACAGGATTGAAATTGGCTTCCACCAAGCGGACGCGGGCAAGCTTGGCTTGCACCTGAGCTTCGGTCCTGGCGCGATTGGCCTCTAACCGAGCCAGTTGGGCTTGCTCGCGGTCAGACATTGCCTGAAAACCATCGAATTCAGACCGAGACTGGTCGACCGAACTCTGAACCCGCGCCATGGCCGCGGCCAATGGGCACTGCGACTCGTGGCGTTCAACGTTCAGCATCCGGGCTTCGGTCATGAACTGGTCGGCGCGTCCGGTCGCCAAGGCCAACACGGCACCCGTGTTATGTCCGACCCGATCCACAATCTCGTGGGCCCACTGCATGCCACCCTCGTGGTAGCTAGAATTCAGTCCGGCTGCCAAAACCGCCGCCGCCAGCCATATCCATGCTTGTGTTTTCATGACCTTAACCCCTTCTTGATAGATAGACGAGGGCCCTAATCATCCGTTAGCAAAGGAAGATACGAAAGGGGCGGACGGGAAGTTCCCGAAAGGAAGCTTGAGCGCAGGTCCGGATCACATCTCCAGGTTTACCGATATGGCCCGGCAGGCAGCGTCTTACGGGGGCAGAAGCGTGCTTCTGGCCGGCACGCCGCGCAAGTGCATTCCCCAATGGATGGACAGGGGCTCAACCTCGGCGTTCAAGATGAGGTGAATCTGGAATGGAAGCTCGCCCGGGTGGTCCATAAGGCATCGAGGGAGAACCTTCCCCGAGACCTACCATGCGGAACTGCACCCGGTCAGTGCGCGCGTGTTGGGTAACACCATGGGGGCTCGCCGCAGTCGACCGAGGTGACGATCGTGTCAGGGCGTTGCGGGAGACGATAGCCGACCTGCTGCAGATGGACAAGCGTCGCAAACACTATCTCGCGATGATGTCTGGTCTGGACATTCACTAACGAACTCGGCGAAGGACATCCCACGGCTCGGACGCCGCATGCCCGATATTGACCTGGTTACCGCTAACGGCGTTTGGCACAAGCTTGCGTCGTCTGTTCGCCCTGCGGCTCCGGGTGAGTTGGGGTTAGTGAACTGGCGTTTTTGCAACAATCAGCTCGGCAGCTCAGCTTTTCTTTGCGAGGTAATAGGTGTTATTCCCGCTGTCAGCGTGGACGTCGACCAAAGTGAAGCAGTGATCGCCGAGGATACGTCGGTAGTTGTGAATACTGTAGGAGAAATACCGAAACGTCACGCCGTTCATCTTGCCCTCTTTGGCATCGAAGCCGTCGACGTCTCCAGATGTGAAGAGGAACGGTGCATCCCGCTTAAGAGTGCGCGAGATATTTGCAATTGCCCGAATTGCATCCTCAGGATTCAGATGGAACATGACCCCCCATGCAACCGCAGCATCGAACACCCCATCAGCGAACGGGCAGGTTTCCACAATCCCTCTAACAGCAAACGCTTCGGGGCAGTTCTGCTTAAACTGTACAAGCATCGGATTCGAACTATCTAGGCCGATGACTCGGTTGCCCTGACTCAATAAGGCACGTGTGATGGGTACACCGTTGCCACAACCAACATCGAGCACAAGCGACCCAGGTGGGATCGATGATGCTAGCGCAGTCGCTTCGGGAACCCCGGTCTGATCGACACGTTCCGATGCATACCACTCCGCGATTAGGTCGTACTCGCGCACGTTGAATCCCTGACTTTGTATACGCCTTTTAATTGTAGATTGTCGAAAACAGGCGACCGCGCTCATCGAACTACTGACGAGTGAAATCGCTATTTTCGACAGTTTGCGCGATGGAGAGCCAACGTCGCCAACCTTTCGCCTGAGGATTTATTCTTAGGTACGTGGATCGTAACGATAATCACTACATCGAAGTTAGTTGCCACTAATGCGGGTATAAATATGAAGCCAAAGAACACGATTTGCCTCTGGTTCGACAAGGACGCCCTGGAGGCGGCGCGCTTCTACGCCGCCACGTTCCCGAATAGTAGAGTAACCGCTGTTCACAATGCGCCCGGCGATTATCCTAGCGGCAAGAAGGGCGACGTGCTGACGGTGGAGTTCACTGTTCTTGGCATCCCCTGCCTCGGTCTCAACGGCGGCCCAGCGTTCAAGCACAGCGAGGCCTTTTCCTTCCAGATCGCGACGGAGAACCAGGAAGAAACGGACCGCTACTGGAACGCGATCATCCGCAATGGCGGCGTGGAAAGCCAGTGCGGCTGGTGCAAGGATCGCTGGGGCCTTTCCTGGCAGATCACCCCCATCGCGCTAACTGACGCGCTTGCGGCTGGTGGCGGTGAGGCGAAACGCGCCTTCGAGGCGATGATGACGATGAAGGAGATCGACATCGCCAAGATCGAGGCAGCGCGGCGAGGCTAACAAAAACACGACGACGCCATGCGTGCCGCGTAGATCAATATCTTCCGGCCCTTCATTTGGCTGTCTCCTCCAGCAACTCCTTCAAGTACTCCTGCCAGATCGCGGGCCAGGTGTGGGTGCCGTGGCCGTGGGTTTGCTCCGATGCCGGGATCAGCACGAACTTGCCTTGCTTCACACGCTTGATTTCGCGTTCGGCGATGCCTAACTCTGGTGGGTTGATGAAATCGTCGGCGGAGTTCACGAACATCACTGGGGCTTTGATTATCTCCAGCTTCGAGGACGGATCGTAGTTGCGCGAGGCGTTCACGGCATAGAGCAAATCGTTCGCGTCGAGTGTGGCCGTGATTCGTTTCATGGAATCGTCGAGATACTTGTCGGCGGCGTCGCGGGTGGGGAGACTCTTCTGCATGGGCAGAGGAGCGCTGCCGGCGATCAGCAGGAAATCCCCAGAAACCTGAAGCGCCGCGCGAGGTTCTGTCGTGTAGTCGCCGTTTCTCCAGTCGGGATCCTGGCGGATGCCTTCGATCACCATCTCGCGCCACAGGCGGTTGCGACCGGCGATCTGCACTGGCAGGCACGCCAGCGGCATCAGGGCGTCCATGAAGTCGGGATATGTCTCGCCCCAGACCCAGGAGTGCATGCATCCCATTGACGTACCCATCACCAGGCGGAGATGGTTCACGCCGAGGCCCTTCTCCAGCAATTCGTGCTGTGCCGCGACCATGTCGTCATAGTCGTATTGCGGGAAGTGGGCGTGCATGCCGTCGCTCGGCTTACTGGATTTTCCGTGGCCTATGTTGTCGGGGAGAATGGTGAAGTAGCGAGTGGCGTCGAGCAGTTGGCCGGGGCCGTAGAGAACATCGGCGAACTGCGGGGCCAGGAATTGGCGTCCGGAGCCGCCGGTGCCGTGAAGGATCAGCACGGCGTTGGTGACTTTGCCGCTGGCGTCGCGGTCTGGCTTGCCGAAAGTTGTGTAGTGCAGCCGGAGTTCGGGAAGAGTCTCGCCGGATTTGAAGTGGAAGTCGTGGGCGATGTAGTCGCCTTCGGTCGGCGCGGGCTTGGTCGCCGGTGAGGACGACTGACCGTAACCGAGGCAGGCGTGCGCTATGAACACGAGGATAGAGCGACGGACGAACGACGATGCACTCATGGGAGCAACAGTCTACTTCAGAACGAGTCTCGGTCGCCTTCGGCGAGGGCGGACGAGGCGTCCACCCCCTACACAGACCGATGCAGTTTGCGGCAGGTATCGGCAGCACGAGCAACATGCATAGATCCTTCGACCCGCACAATTCGCGGGTCTCAGGATGGCAAAACATGCACACTTTCTAAACAACCTTAGCCCCGGACAGACACGACCTCGCTCTCCTTCAACTTCTCCAAAATCATCGGGCCGAGCTGCGAGATGCTGCCCGCACCTAACGTCAAGATCATGTCGCCATCCTGTGCGGCCTCTGTTGCTGCATCAATCGCCGCGGCGACGGAAGTAGCATGTTCAACAGGCCTCCGGCTCTTTTCGCTTATGCGTTGTGCCAGGACCTCACTGCTGATGCTCTCGATCGGCTTCTCGCTGGCGGCGTAAATGTCGAGCACGAACAGTGAGTCGGCGTCTGCGAAGGCGGTGGTGAATTCTTCCATCAGGTCGCGGGTGCGGGTGTAGCGATGCGGCTGGAAGATGACGTGAATCTTGCGGAATCCGCACTGGCGTGCCGCGGCAAGCGTCGCTTTGATTTCTGTGGGATGGTGGCCGTAATCGTCGATCACGCTGACGCCGGCGGCGGTGCCGCGGAGTTGGAAACGGCGGTCCACGCCTCGGAATTGATCGAGCGCGGTACGAATGGCATCCAGCGGAATATCGAGACCCACGCCGACCGCAATCGCCGCGGTGGCGTTGAGCACGTTGTGCGCGCCAGGGACGCGTAGCGTGAATTCGCCGAGATCCTTCTTTTGATAGGTCACGCGGAAGCGGCTGTAAGGGCGTGAATCGGCAGCGCTCTCTCTTTTGGTTTCTTCCGACTTGATCAGGAAATCCGAACCGCGCTTCGTTCCGTAGGTCACGGTGCGCCGCTGCACTTCAGGCAACAACTTGCGCAGCAGCGGATCATCATTGCAGGCCACGATCATGCCGTAGAAGGGGACGCGGTCCATAAAATCAAGGAAGGTCTTCTTCACGTCGCGCATGTTGCGGTAGCAATCCATGTGCTCGCGGTCGATGTTGGTGACGACCGAGAGGATGGGCGAGAGTTTGAGAAATGAACGGTCGCTCTCGTCGGCTTCGGCAACCAGGTATTGCGACTTGCCGAGGCGGGCGTTCGATCCCAATGCATCGACGCGTCCGCCAACGACCACGGTCGGGTCGAGGCCGCCGGCGGCAAGGACCGCGGCGACCATGGAGGTGGTGGTTGTCTTGCCGTGCATGCCCGCAATGGCAATGCCGTACTTCAGCCGCATGAGCTCTGCCAGCATCTCGGCACGCTGAATGACAGGGATGTGGAGGTTGTGGGCCTCGGTAACCTCGGGGTTATCGGCGGAAATAGCAGAGCTCGTTACCACAACTTCCGCACCAACGATGTTCTCGGTGCGGTGGCCCTCAAACGTCGTCGCTCCCAGACCGGCCAGCCGCTGGGTTACGGCGGAGCTCTTCAGGTCTGATCCTGAAACCTTGTAGCCGAGGTTCAGCAGGACTTCGGCGATCCCGCTCATGCCGATGCCGCCAATGCCTACGAAATGAATGCGCTGAATTTTCGCAAACATAAATCAACTTCTCTTGCCACGGATTTACGCGGATTCACACGGATCGAACAAAAATCATAAAATCCTTGCTATCCCTTCCAAACAACACTCGTGCCAGATTCCGGGCATGCCTTCGATTTCGTACAGTTCGTCACCGCCATGGTAAAACCCAACGGATTTAATCCTTCCGGTCCTCCCTGCGTAATCAAGTTGTTCTGGTCTTAACTTATTGTGCAATTTCCAAGACCGCAGAAAGTTTTCGAGCAAGGCCCGTTCGGCGATTCTGACCATGCTCCCGACTGGAAATTCCTCTCGGTAGGGACCTTTTGATTTCCCCATAAGTCTCCGAAGCCGACAAGAAGCACTGAGAATCATCCGTGAGAATCCGTGTTATCCGTGGCCAACTGTTCCTCAATTCCGGCGACACGCACAGCCATTGCTGCAATATCGCGCGCGGCATTCGGATGCGCCAACTGCCGGGCTGCCTGGCTCATCGCTTGCAATCGGCGCGGATCTTGCAGCAACGTCGCGATGGTTTCCGCCAGCCAGACTCCTTCCAGCTTCAACTCTTCCACCACCACGGCGGCGCCGTGCTTGGCCAGGGCTTCGGCGTTCACGCGTTGATGATCGTCGGCCGCGCGCGGGAACGGAACGAACACCGCTGGCTTCCCTGCTGCCGTGATCTCCGCTACCGTGCTCGCGCCCGATCGGCAGACCACGAGATCGGCGCGCGCGAAGGCTGAGGGCATGTCTTCAATGAACTTGAAGACCTTCGCCGATTCGCCGAGCGGCTTGTAAGCGGCCAGCGCGTCATTATAGTCACGTTCGCCGGTCTGATGGATGATGTGAATGCCGGGGGCTTCGCGTTGCAGGACCGGCAGGCAACGGATCATGGCGTCGTTGATAGCGTGAGCGCCCTGGCTTCCGCCGAAGACCAGGACAGTGGGAATTCCTCCTCGTTTGGGGGAAATCTCGAAGAACGCTTGCCGCACTGGGACTCCTGTGACCTCAACGTGACGAAAATACTTCGACGTCTCCTCGAAATGCACCGCGGCTCCCGAAACGAATCGCGCCACCAATCGATTGGCGAATCCGGGTACGACGTTGGGCTCGAAGGCGACCGTGGGAATGTGTTTCACTAACGCGGCCAGCATGGCAGGACCCGATGCGTATCCGCCAACTCCGATCACCACGTCGGGCGCGAAGTCGTTCAGCATGCGGCTTGCATCCCAGATGGCGCGCGGCAAATCGAGGGCGGTCTTGAGACGGGTGGTCATGCTGACGTTTTTTAGAGCGCCGACGCGGACGAGTTGGAGTGGATATCCGGCGGCCGGAACCAGTCGGTTCTCGATTCCCCGGGAGGTGCCGATGAACAGGATTTCCGCGGAATAGTCCTTCTTGATTTGGTTGGCGATGGCCAGCGCCGGGATTACATGTCCGCCCGTGCCTCCTCCCGCCAGAATTACGCGCATGTGGTGACTATAAACCAGAGACAACCAGCTACGGATTACACGGATTCTCACGGATAAGCCAAGAAGGCTTTTCGAAGATCCGTGAGGATCCGTGCGAATCCGTGGCCAATGTCTTCTATTCTGCCTGCTTGGTGATGTTCAACAGCACACCTACGCAGGCCAGCGTCACGAATAGGGACGACCCACCGTAGGAGATCAGCGGCAGCGGAATCCCTTTTGTCGGCATCATGCCGAGGACGACGCTGATGTTGATCAGAGCCTGCAGCACAACCATGCTGGTGATGCCGACGGCCAGATAGCGGCCGAACGGGTCTACCGTGCGCCACGAGGCACGCATGCCGCGCCACAGGAAGATGGCAAAGAGCGTCACCACCAGTATCGCGCCCACCAGTCCTAACTCTTCGGCGGTGACTGCGAAGATGAAATCGGTGTGGGGCTCGGGCAGGTAGAAAAGCTTCTGCTTGCCTTCCATCAGACCGGTGCCGGTGATGCCTCCAGTACCCACGGCGATCAGCGACTGGATGATGTGGAATCCGGCCCGCTGGCGGTCGGCGTAGGGATTGAGGAACGCGAAGATGCGGTCGCGGCGGAAGCTGACGTGGAAGATCAGGAAGTACAGCGGCACGAGCGAAGCGGCGAAAGCGTATCCGAAGTAGCGCATGCGCATGCCGGCGACATAAAACACGCAAGCGGCGATTCCGGCGCAAGCAATAGCGGTGCCGAGATCGGGTTCCAGGACGATGAGTCCCAGGAGAACGAGAACTGGCGCGGCGGCTGGCAGCAATGTATTGCGCATGTCGTCGATGGCCTTCGCCCGGCCTTCGAGAAAATACGCGAGGAACAGGATCAACACCGGCTTGGCAAGTTCGGAAGGCTGGAGGGAAAATCCCCCGGCGTGAATCCAGCGATGCGTATTGTGGGAGCGATCAAGAAAGAAGACGGAGATCAACAGCAGCGTCGTCAAGCCCATGAGCGAAAACACCAACGCCGGGTGCTTGTAGCGGCGATAGTCCAAGCGCATGGTAGCGGCCATGGCCACGAGTCCGGCGACAGCCCAGATCAACTGCTTTGACAGAAAAGCGTAAGGCGATCCGAAACGCTCACGCGCCATGACCGCGGAGGCCGAGAACACCATCACGAGGCCGAGGAAAACCAACAGCATTGTGACCGTGAACAGCCAGCGATCGACACTGACGCGCTTCGCCATGGGACACTTATTTCACCACGGAGCGGAGATGAGATTGTTGATTGTTGAGGCTCGATTGTTGATTGTTTTGGTTCGGGTTCACCGCAGTAGCAGGGAGAGGTCGGGAGAACGGCGGCGAATTACACCTTTGCAGCGGCTAACCCAGCGACGATGTCCTTGAAGACCTTCCCGCGGTGGTCGTAGTTCTTGAACTGGTCGAAGCTGGCGCAGGCGGGGGCGAGCAGAACTACGTCGCCGGACTGGGCGGCGGCGTTGGCTTTGCGGATAGCATTCTCCATGGTCTCTGCGTGCACGACCTCCGCGCCTTTCACCTGCGACTCGATCTTGGCGGCCGCGGCGCCGATCGTGTAGATGCGCTTCACACGCTGGCGGATCAGATCGTTGAGCACGGTGTAGTCGCTGCCCTTGTCCTTGCCGCCGAGGATCAGGTGGATGTTCGCGGGGAACGACTCCAGCGCCTTGATGGTCGCATCGACGTTCGTTGCCTTGGAATCGTTGTAATAGTCGACGCCACCGATCGTGGCCACGAACTCGAGCCGGTGTTCGACTGCCTTGAAATCGCGAACGGCTGTGCGGACTTTCGCAGTCGCGCATCCCATGAGCACACCCGTGCAGACGGCGGCCAGGACGTTCTCGAGATTGTGCGCGCCCTTGAGCGGAATCTCGGAGACTTGCAGGATTTCGCGCTGACCGTTGGAATCGCGGAAGACGATGTTGCCGTCGCGCACCCATGCGCCCCGCTGCACTTCTTTTTGGCGACTGAACCAGAACACTTGAGCCCGGGTGCGGGCGCCCATGGCAACACAGGTGGGATCGTCCGCGTTCAGTACAGCGAAATCGCTTCCCTGCTGGTTTTCGAAAATTCTCGCCTTGGCGTCAGTGTAGATCTCAAACGTTCGGTGACGATCCAGATGGTCGGGGGTGACATTCAGCACGACAGCAATTTTCGGGCGGAAAGTCTGAACCGTCTCCAGTTGGAAGCTCGAAATTTCGAGAACGACAATCGTGTCGGGCTTCGCGCGTTCAGCCAGCGAGATGGCCGGAGTGCCGATGTTGCCTCCAACCAGCGTCGGAAGACCGGCAGCGGTCATGATCTCGCCCGTGAGTGTCGTGGTGGTTGTTTTGCCGTTTGATCCGGTGATGGCGACGATGGGACCGGGCAGAAACTGAGCCGCCAACTCGATTTCACCGATTACCGTTTCACCGAGAGAGCGGGCCTGCACCAGGGGTGGCGCGTCGACGGGGACTCCCGGGCTGACCACGATCAGATCCTGCCCACGAAAGGTGCGGTCGCCATGACCGCCGGTTTCGACGGTGATGCCGTGATCGAGCAGCACCGGAATTTCATTGCGGAGTTCGTCGCCGCTCTTGGTATCGGAGACTGTGACGCGGGCGCCGTGCGCTTTCATGAACAGGGCGGACGCCACCCCGGACTTCCCCAGACCGACGACTAATGCGCGTTTTCCGTTCAGCTCCATCTAAACCTATTTCACCACAGAGTTGCAGAGACACGGAAAAAACAAAATCTTAGCCACGGATCTCACGGATTCCACGGATCCACCAAGAAACAACTCAAGGGCTCGTATCCGTGAAGATTCGTGAGAATTCGTGGCTTTTATCTCAGCTTCAAGGTCGTCAGGGCGAAAAGCGCGAAGATAAGCGAGGCGATCCAGAAGCGCACAATGATTTTCGACTCTGACCATCCCATCAATTCGAAATGATGGTGCAGCGGGGCCATCTTAAAGATGCGCTTCTTGCGGAGCTTATAGGAGCCGACCTGGAGAATCACCGACAAGGCCTCGATCACGAAGACACCGCCGATAAAGGGCAGTAGCAGCTCCTGCTTGATCATGACGGCAACGGTGCCGATGGCGCCGCCGAGAGCCAGCGACCCGACGTCGCCCATGAAAACTTCTGCGGGATGCGCGTTGTACCAGAGAAAGCCGATCGACGCGCCGACCATGGCTCCGCAAAAGATAGTCAGCTCCGCAACCTGGGGCATGCGCTGCAGCTCCAGATACGTCGCAAAGGTTGCATGACCGCTGACGTAGGTCAGCACGGTTAGAGCTCCGGCCGCAATCACCGTGGATCCGATTGCCAAACCGTCGAGACCATCCGTCAGATTTACCGCATTGCTGGAGAACGTAATCAGCAACGTGACGAAGACCATGAAAGGCAAGAATGCGAGTGGCCAAAGATGTGGGAACCGCTCCAGGTTCGACACCACCAGATCGGGGTGAAATTGTTTAAAGAACGGAACTATCAGCTTGGTGGAGTACATGTTGTAGGTCTGCATGGCGATCAGCATGGATGCGATCACCAGGCCAGTGGCGAGTTGCAGTCCAAGCTTGGCGCGCGCGGTCAGACCGAGGTTGCGACGATGCGTCACCTTAGTGTAGTCGTCGGTGAATCCGATGGCGGCGTAGGCGACGGTAGAGAATACGGCGATCCAGATAAAGCGATTGCTCAAATCGGCCCATAGCAGGGTCGGGACTATGATCGCGATGACAATCAGCAGTCCTCCCATGGTAGGCGTGCCGGCTTTCTTCTGATGAGCTTTTGGGCCTTCCTCGCGAATGTATTGTCCGATCTGGAAATCACGCAGGCGGCCGATGACGAGCGGCCCGACAATCAGCGCGGTGAACAGCGCGGTGAGGCTCGCGAAAGCGGTGCGGAAGGTGACGTAACGAAAAATACGAAAGGGCGCAACGTAGTGTTGCAGCTTCAGGAATAACAGCCAGTAGAGCAATCAGCCTCCGAGTGCAGCCGTCAGCTTTCAGCCGTCAGCCTTCAGCTATTACGTTGAGTAAACCGATATTTTTCAGCGCTCGTCGCGCTTTGCCTGCCAAGTCTCCAACGCCTTCTCGAGCTTCACGCCGCGAGAGGCTTTTAACAGAACCACATCACCGTCGCGGGTTTCTCGCGCGAGCCACTCGCCGGCTTGTTCTGGCGTCGCAACAAACTCGGCGCGGATTCCCGCTTGCTGCGCACCTTCGACCAACGCGTGGGCAAGACCGCGAACGCCGATGAGCACATCAATTCTCCTCTCGGCGATGTGACTTCCAGACTCGCGATGCAGTGCTTCTCCTGCCGGGCCCAGTTCGAGCATCTCCCCGGCGACAACGATGCGTCGCGCCGCCTTCATCCCAGAGAGAGCGTCGACCATGGCTCGGAGCGCCTTCGGATTGGAATTGTAGCAATCGTTGATGACGGTGATGTTACCCAACTGGAGAACCTGCCCGCGCTTGTCGGCTGGCGTCAAAGTCGTGAGAGCAGCGACGGCGTCGTTAGCCTTCATGCCGCAGGCGATCGCGACCGACACGGCAGCGAGCGCATTCAGAACGTTGTGCTCTCCTACGAGTGGCAGGTGCGCAAGATCGGAAGTTTCCGCGGTTAAGACGTCGAATTCGGACCCTTGCGCGCCTTTCGATTGCACGTTTTCGGCGCGGACGTCAGCGCCCATGGCGGTTCCGTACTTGATGACCCTGCCCTTAAAGTCGCGGCCGAATTGGGAGACGTATTCGTCGTCTGCGTTAAGCACGGCCGTTCCGTTTGAGGGAAGCGATTCGATCAGCTCATATTTCGCGCGCGCGATTCCAGCCAAGGAATCGAAAAATTCCAGATGCACCGGAGCAACGTTGGTGACGACCCCAATGTCAGGGTGAGCGATCTTGGCCAGGGCGCGAATTTCTCCGGCGTGCGACATGCCCATTTCGATGACGGCCAAATCGTGCTCAGGTTCGAGCTTCAGCAGCATCAACGGCAGGCCGAAGTGATTGTTGAAGTTCCCCTCCGACTTCAGCACACGGAATTTGGAGGCAAGTACGTGCGCGATGGCTTCCTTGGTCGTTGTCTTGCCCGCCGAACCGGTAACGCTGATCAGGGATTTTCCCCAGAGCTTTCGTACAGCGGTGGCGAGATTTTGCAGTGCGATCAGGGTGTCGTCGACGGGCAGCAACTTGATATTGCCGGGAAAACGGTACCGTTGATCTTTGCGGACGACGGCTGCCACCGCGCCTTGTTCCAGAGCGGCGCCCACAAAGTCATGACCGTCGAAGCGCTCACCTTTCACGGCAAAGAAGACTTCGCCTGGGCTGACGGTGCGCGAGTCGATGGAATATCCGAGCGCGAGTTCTTCGCGTAGAAAATCGCCGGAGGCAGAGATGAAGTCGGCGATTTTTGACAATGGCAGTTTCATTCAATTTCCTTTATTGCTGCATCGTGAACGCTCCCGGGCGCGATGGCGAGCCGCCCTTGCAATAGTCGACAGAGCCTGCCATGAGCGAAGCCGAATGGATGCCGGCGCTACACATTATCGAATCCGGAGGCGCGCAGAACTTCTTTTGCCACTTCTACATCGTCGAATGGATTAGAACCTTCGCGCGTGACTTGCACCTTCTCATGCCCTTTACCCGCCAGCAGGACGATGTCCCCGGGACGTGCTTCGCCAATGGCAAGGGCGATACCCTTTCGCCGATCGACTTCGACAACGTATTTCGCGCCAGTCTTCTGCAGACCGACCAGGGCGTCGTTAATGATTGCTCGGGGATCTTCTCTGCGTGGGTTGTCGGAGGTGAGCACGACGAAGTCGCTGCCGCGTCCTGCGGCTTCACCCATCAGGGGGCGCTTGGCGCGATCGCGATCGCCGCCGCAACCGAATAACGTAATGACTCTGGCGCCCGCGCCGCGGCGCGAAACGAATTCGCGCGCCAGACAGGTCAGATTGCGGAGTGCATCGTCGGTGTGAGCATAATCCACGACAACGGTGAAGGGCTGACCACTGTCGACGCGTTGAAATCGGCCCGGGACGTGGGTTAGCGCGGCAACGCCGCGAGAAATCACCTCGGTCGAACAACCGCGAGCGAAGCCCGACGCCGCGGCCGCCAAGATGTTGTAGACGTTCACGCGACCGATGAGAGGAGAGAAAACGGCCAATTTCTCCTGCGGAGTGACCATGTCGAAGCGAGTACCGCGCGGCGTAACGTCTGGCTTTTCAGCGTGGAAATCGCCGCGGTCCCAGCCGTAGGTCAGTACGGTGCTGCTGCGCTTGTGGCTGAAGCCGGCCAATTGCGCTCCGTATGCATCATCGAGATTGGTGACGACCGCACGAGGTGGATCGGTCCCGCAGCCTTCGAAAAGTACACGCTTGGCGTGGAAGTAATCTTCCATCGTCTTGTGATAGTCGAGATGGTCGCGCGTCAAGTTCGTGAAGACGCCGACATCAAAGGGCACACCGAAAACGCGTTGCTGGGCGAGCGCGTGGGAGGAAACTTCCATGACTGCCTCGGTGGCCCCTTGGCCTAAAGCCTCGTGGAAAAGGCGCGCCAGTTCCAGCGCTTCCGGAGTGGTGTGAGGAGCGGGATAGATTTTGCCGGCAACGTGATATTCGATGGTGCCGATGAGCGCGCTCTTGCGGCGGCCAGCCGAGAAAATCGACTCAATGAGAAACGCTGTTGTGCTCTTGCCGTTGGTTCCGGTGATTCCTGTGACCGCGATCCGCTCGGCAGGACGTTTATAAAAGTTCTCGCTGATGCGCGCCAGCGCTCGACGTCCATGAGGAACTAACGCCCATGCGAGCCCCTCGCGCGGTTTTTCTGCGGGAGAGTCGGTGACGATCGCAACGGCTCCTGCCTGAATCGCCTGATCGATGAAACGATTCCCGTCGGAACTCTCGCCATTCATCGCCACAAAAACCGATCCTGGCTTGACCCGGCGCGAGTCGTACTCCACACCGGTGACGTCCGGGTTTCCGCTTTGGCTAAGGAACTCGGCGCCATCCAGAAGATGTTGGAAAGTCATTGGTTGAAATTATAGGGCACGGAGAGCAGGGGCCTGGAGCCAGGGGCTGAGGAGGCAGCAGAGCGAGATGTTGCTGCTACGAGCCGCCTGCGGATTACGATCGCTCACGAACCGGGCACTTCGTCTTCCCTGACCTCTCACCGCTATTGTTACCGATGTCACGTTTCCGCCCCGAGAACCGAGAGTTACAGTAATTTCATGAGCACCGGAACCGGGACCGCGAAATATCGCTGCGCGCAGTGCGAGCAATCCGAAAGGGATTGCCAGTGTGAGAAATATTGCTGTTTATGCCAGTCCGTGATTGACGTGCGCCTCTGCAATGATGGACTCTTCTATTGCGAGCCTTGCCGCACGGCCTGCGACTACAAAACTTCCGAATAGTTCTAGGCCCCCAGGCTTCTGAGGATGCGGGGGAGAGACGTAACAAGCGACGTCTCTACGACAACTCTTGGCGGGCCCCGCCGCATCTGTCCTTAGTGCTTCTTCCGAAATTCAACAATATCGTTTTGCTTATGGAAAAGCGGAGAAGTGTGATCCGGTTCCTTGGCAACGCCAATGTTTTTGAGGCAGAATAGAACGTTTTTGGCTTCGTGTCGCATTTTGCCTCTTTCCAAGGAGATTTCGCCCATGGCTACCACTATGCACGTCAGCGACGTAGCCGAGTTGCTGAGCGAAGGTCGAACTCACTTCAACCTATCCCCAGCAGTGTTGGTGGAGCACTCCATCCGGCGTAACGAAGCGAAGCTGGCGTCGAACGGAGCGATTGTCGGATATACGAACCGCACGGGCCGGTCTCCGAAAGACAAGTTCATCGTGAAAGATGAGATGACGGCGCATACCGTGGCTTGGGGTGCGGTGAACGCACCGTTCGAGCCTGAGAAGTTCGACGCACTCTACGCGCGGGTGATGGAACACCTCCGTGGACGCGAACTTTACGTACAGGATTTGTTCTGCGGGGCCGATCCGGCGTATCGATTGCCTGTACGGATTGTGAATGAATACGCGTGGCATAACCTGTTTGTGCGGCAGTTGTTCCTGCGTCCGACGGCGGACGAGTTAAGAAGCCATCATCCTGAGTTCACGGTTATCTCTGCGCCGGAGTTCAGAGCTGATCCGAAACGGGATGGCGTTAATTCCGAGGTTTTTATACTGCTGAATTTCATGCGGCGGACAGTGCTGATCGGCGGGACCTCGTATGCCGGCGAGATGAAGAAATCGATTTTCAGCGTGATGAATTTTCTGCTCCCGCCGCGCAATGTCTTTCCGATGCACTGCTCGGCGAACGTCGGGCACAATGGAGTGAGCGCACTGTTTTTCGGGCTTTCCGGGACGGGAAAAACGACGCTATCGGCCGATCCATCGCGGGATCTTATTGGCGACGATGAGCACGGATGGAGTGCTGATGGCGTATTCAACTTTGAGGGCGGATGCTACGCCAAATGCATCAAGCTGTCGAAGCAGAATGAGCCGCAGATCTGGAATGCGTTACGATTCGGCTGCGTTCTGGAGAACGTCACGCTCGATTCACAGACACGCATTCCTGACTATGATGACGATAGCAAGACCGAGAACACACGGGCCGCGTATCCGGTGGAGTTTATTGACAACGCGGTGATTCCCGGCGTTGGCGGGCATCCGAGGAATGTTGTGTTCCTGACGGCGGATGCGTTTGGCGTGCTGCCTCCGATTTCGAAGCTGACGCCAGAACAGGCGATGTATCACTTCATGTCGGGCTACACCGCAAAAGTTGCAGGGACGGAAGCCGGCGTCAAGGAACCGACTGCGACTTTTTCCACGTGTTTTGGCGCGCCCTTTCTGCCACTGCCACCTAAGACCTACGCGGAGATGCTGGGCCGCCGACTGCGCGAACACAACGCGCAATGCTGGCTGGTGAATACCGGCTGGCAGGGCGGGCCGTATGGTGTGGGCAGGCGCATGAGCATTCCCTACACGCGGGCTATGGTAGATGCGGCCGTGGAAGGAGAACTGATCCGCCAGGATTTCGACGTTGAGCCCACGTTCGGATTCAGCATACCGAAATTCTGCCACGGAGTGCCGCCGCAGGTACTGAATCCGCGCAATGCGTGGCACGACAAGGCGGCATACGATAAAGCCGCCGAGGATTTGCGCAATCGCTTCGCCAAGAATTTCGAGAACTTCGATGCACCGCCCGAGGTGAAGGCGGCGGG
>DATEHP010000315.1:0-36942 GCA_035279505.1 Candidatus Sulfotelmatobacter sp.
GATCACCATGGCCGAGGCGCCGTAGTAGTGAATGCCACGCACAACCCGCCCTAGCGTAGTTCCATTGATAAACAGAAGAGTTTCGTAGGCACGCGCCGAAGACGCAACATAGGCGCTGGATAAGGCAATTCCGGTGATCACTTGGGAAATGAATACAAATAAGGTTGCGCTGCCCAGCACATAGAACCAGGCCGACTTCCGGGCCGGAGGAACCGGATGGCGAAGGATGGGCACCAGCCAATCGGAAACTCCGGTGATGTCGTCAAACCATTTCCACAGACGCTTAAGGATGGACACCGAGCCGCCTCGACATTCTCTCTATCAGGTAATGGGAAGTGGGCTGGTCAGAATCTGAACCTGGCCGTTCTCGACGCGAACCGGGTACGTCGTCAACGGCTTGGGAGGTGGCCCGGAAGCTACGCGCCCATCTGCGTAGAACACGCCACCATGACAGGGACACATGAACAAGTCCGCGGCAGGCAGCCAGCGCACCGGACAACCCAGGTGCGTACAGTCCACCGAGAAAGCCTTGAATTGCAGTTCGTCGACCCGGCGCAACCATGCTGCCGTCTCGGCAGTCACGCCAGCCCATGGCATCGGGGAAGGATCCAGAAATTTCACCTCCACTGTCGAGCCGATCCGGAAGTCATCCACCCTGCCGACGTTTCGCCGACAAGGTCCGTGTCCTGCGCGAGGCATTCCGCGTGTTGAAACCGGACGGCCGACTTGCCGTTTCTGACGTCGTTACGCGCGGCGCCATTCCGAACGAAATCCGTCAGAAAGTTCTGCTTTGGGTGGGCTGCATTGCAGGAGCCCTCGAGGAGACTGAGTATCGGTCGAAACTGAGAGCAGCCGGTTTTGAGCAAATCGAGGTCCAGCCTACCCGAGTCTACAAAGTCGACGAAGCGCGGGAATTTCTTTCGTCCGCGGGGATCGATGTAGATGCCATCGCCTCCCAGGTCGACGAAAAGTTCATGAGCGCATTTGTCCGCGCCGTCAAGCCGGCGAATGCGACCCGCAAGGCGTGCTGCGGCCCTACCTGCTGCAACTAGCAGTCTGGAGATCTCCAATGAAAGGTCACTATAACGTTCTATTTCTGTGCACCGGCAATTCGGCCCGGTCGATACTCGCCGAAGCCATCTTGAACTTCAAAGGCAGGCCTACGTTTACGGCTTACAGTGCCGGGAGCCATCCTACTGGACTGTTCGGCCAGAAGCTCTTCGGCAGCTGGAACAGGTGCATCTGTCGACTACTGGTCTCAGAAGCAAGAGTTGGGAAGAGTTTTCGAAACCTGGTGCGCCGAAACTCGATTTCGTTTTCACCGTCTGTGATAACGCGGCAAACGAAGTTTGCCCAGTATGGCCAGAGCAGCCAATGACGGCGCACTGGGGCATTCCCGATCCAGCGGCGGCTCGCGGTAGCGAATCCGATATTCAGCGTGCTTTTCGCGAGGCCTACTTCTTGCTGGATCGGAGAATCAGCCTGTTTCCATGCCTGCCATTTAAAGCTCTCGACAATCTTGCGCTGAAGAGAGAACTCGATAGCATTGGCCAATCAACGGCATCGGTCGCACAGGATAAATAACTATCGGAGAGTCTATGAAGACCAGCACCCGCCTTAAGTTCCTCGATCGTTATCTCACGGCATGGATCTTCCTGGCGATGATCATCGGCGTTGGGCTTGGCTGGCTGGTTCCGGGGGTGGTGCCATTCTTGAACCGTTTCAGCATCGGCACCACGTCCATTCCGATTGCGGTCGGACTCATCGTGATGATGTACCCTCCATTCACGAAGGTTCGCTACGAAGAATTGCCCGAAGTCTTCAGAAACAGAAAAGTGCTTGGTTTATCGCTCGTTCAGAACTGGGTAGTAGGGCCAATCCTGATGTTTGTTCTCGCGATCGTGTTCCTTCGAGGCTATCCAGAATACATGGCTGGCCTGATCATGATCGGTTTGGCCCGATGCATCGCCATGGTCATTGTCTGGAATGAACTGGCCAAAGGCGACCGAGAGTACGCTGCCGGGTTGGTAGCCTTCAACTCGCTTTTTCAGGTGTTCTTTTATTCTGTGTATGCCTGGGTCTTTATAACTGTGCTTCCCGCGACGTTGGGACTCCGCGGGGCGGCGGTCAACGCTTCCATAGCGGATATAGCAAAGAGTGTTTTTGTTTATCTCGGCATCCCCTGCCTGGCCGGCTTTGCGACTCGTGCGAGCCTGACTCGCGCTCGCGGAAGTGAATGGTACGAGCACAACTTCGTTTCCAGTGTCAGCCCGCTGACGCTGATTGCTTTGCTATTTACGATTGTGGTGATGTTCTCCATCAAGGGTGAATACATAGTTCGATTTCCACTTGATGTTCTGCGAATCGCCGTTCCGCTGCTGCTGTACTTCGTCTTGATGTTCCTGGTCTCCTTCTATATGGGGCGGAAACTGGGAGCAGACTATTCGAAAACGACCACTCTCTCCTTCACCGCGGCGTCGAACAATTTTGAGCTGGCAATCGCGGTGGCGCTCTCAGTCTTCGGAATCAATTCGGGCGCGGCATTCGCTGCTGTCATTGGCCCTTTGGTTGAAGTGCCAGTCATGATCGCCTTGGTGAACGTGGCATTCTATTTCCAGCGGCGCTCCTTTCACACTGCCGATGCCGCTGATATCCGCGGGTTTGTGCACCCGCAAGTAGTTAACCGTAACGCTAGGTGACTAGGAGGAGTCGCAGCATGTACGCCCTCTGAGAGCGTCAATTCCTTCCTTAGTGATGATAGGGACCATAATGAGAGCCGCAACCGGATCTGCCCACCACCAGCCCAGCATCGCGTTGAGCAATAAACCCGCAACCAAAATTACGGACAAATGGAAACAGAAATCCGTCTGTCGTGCATCTGCATGCATGGCTGCACTTCTCAGTTCCTTCCCAACGCGCTTCTTTGCATGTGATAGCAGAGGCATTGCTATAAGAGAGGCACACGCCAATATGATTCCGGGAATGCTGCGTTCAGGTGCCTTTCGGAGAGCAAGGTCTGAAATGGATTCATACGCGATGTAAGCCGAAAGTCCGAAAAAGCAGACGCCCACAATTGTTAAGCTGAGTGTTTCATAGCGCTCTCGCTTTGTTTCGTCTGCATCGACCATCATGCGCCACAGCAACGCAGAGCCGGACGTGCGGCAAACAGAGCGTTACATCAAGAAGGTCCTGTCTGATTGGAAAAGTCGGCTCCACGAGGCAGGCCCAGGAGAAAAGTCGCATTTACTCTATAGCCTGAACAAGGCCCCGGTCAGGGGTGCCCTTCGAAATGAGCTCCGAGGAAGGAAAGCCAAATGAGGTGGATTCCAATACTTCTGCTATTCGCTGGCTTCTCGCTGGCGGCACAAGATATGGATTCTTGTCCGATGCACAAGGAGCTTATGAAACAAGCTTCTCAGCATCAGGCCGATGTAGAAACAAATGGCGATGAAGCGATGGGGTTTTTCCACGACAAGACCACGCATCACTTTCGACTAAATGCAGATGGAGGCACCATCGAAGTCACAGCCAATGACGCTAAGGACGAGGGGAACATCCAAGCAATTCGGTCGCATCTCAAGCATATCGCTGCGATGTTCTCGCATGGTGACTTCTCGGCCCCGATGTTCATTCATGACCAGGCGCCACCTGGTGTATCGGTACTGAAGGAGAAACGAGCTGAGATTTCATACTCGTTTGAAGAAGTCGCGGCAGGTGGCAAGGTACGGATCAAAACAGCCGATCCTGAGTCTCTGAAGGCGATTCACGAATTCCTGCGCTTTCAGATCACCGACCATCACACAGGCGATTCTCCTGATATTGCATCGCAGTGATACACGTCTGCGCAAATAGGCACTACCAAACTAACGAGTTGGAAACAGCATCTTGAGCGCGAGGGACAGGACCGCGCGGCGATGAAGATCCGCCGCAGCCAAGCAGAACTCAATGAAAGAGCCACTGTTGCAATGACGGAGGCCGTATCAGCAAAAATACCGCTCGCTGTCTATCTATCTGCCGTTGCTTCCCGCTCATAGTCAGAGAGCACGATCTTGTCTGAAAAGCCGCGCCCAATAGCGAGATTCGCGATCCAGGGAATTCTCATCAGATTCATGATTTGATTCCGCAAAATCAGGGACAACCGCGAGTGCGGTGCAAAAGACCCAGCGAATCTCAGAGCAGCTTTTTGTTTCTGGGCAACAAATGGCGCGAAGAGTCGTTGATATCGAGAAAAAGCCTCGCCGTAGTTATCTTTGCTGCGATAAAGTTCGCCTGCGAGAATGTATGCAGCAACCATCGCAAGTGCCGAGCCCTGCCCGGCTAATAACGATACGCAGAATGCTGCATCTCCAAGCAATGTGACACGCCCTTGTGTCCAAAGGTCTTGACGCGAATTCATCCGGATCTGGCTGACACAATCAAAGTAGAGTTCTTTAGTACGACCGAGTGCGTCCAGGATCTGCGGACATTCCCAACCACTTTGCCCGAAGCGCTCGCGGAGGATAGCTTTGTTGACTTCAATATCGTCGGGCTGCGCTGAACTAAAGGATCGATCTTCGAAAATAAATAAGAACATCGTGCTATTTCCGCGCAGCGCGAAGCGTCCAACCTGTTGGCCGACTTGCGTGTACATTACGTAGGTCAACTCATCACGGGGTTCATAGCCTGGTGCTTCGAATGCGGCCACCTTGTAGCCCAGATACTTCTCGAACTTCTCCTCGGGCCCAAACACCAACTCTCGAACGCGGGAATGAAGTCCGTCAGCGCCGATTACAAGGTCAAAGTCCCCTTCTTTCCCACTCTTAAACGTCACGTGGACACCGGTTTCTGATTGCTCGATTGAAGAAATAGTGTCGCCGAAGATGGTTTCGGCGTGATCTTGGACCCTCCTGAATATCGCGGAAGCTAGATCCCCTCGCGGAAGGCTCGTAAAACGTCCTCGCGTCGCGCGGGCGAAAGCTGCCGCGGGAAAACCTGCAACCCGCTCACCTCTTTCGTTGACAATCCGGACCTCCTGGACTTGGTACCCACTGTTCTTGATCTCCCCCAATAAATCCATCCGCTCGGCAATGTCAAATCCAGCACCCCAAAAATCGATAACGTAGCCACCTGTCCGCAACGCAGGCGCTTGCTCCACAATCGTCGGATTCATGCCGTATTGAAGCAGCCAATACGCGAGGGTGGGGCCAGCAATCCCTGCGCCTGAAATCAAAATTTTCATAAGAAACAATCCAGCGTATAGGGTAGATGTCGTTAGTTCGAAAAGAGGTTGGTCCGGGCAGCGACTACCAGCCGATCACTACCAGCTTGTACAAGAGCAGCACGGGCACGATCGCTAGCGTAATGCAGGCGGACAACACATGTCGCCGGAAGAAGTAGAGGGTCACACCGGCCCAGCATGAGCAGACCGCGATCAGAACACCACCTACATAGAGTCCACAGCAATCGTGATGTTCGCACCATTGGCGTGCCTAAGCCGGAAAAACTCGCCTAGTGTCCTGACGATGATAACGAATTCAGTCGTGATTCCGATCTGAGCCCAACGTTCGCTAGTCACGCGGAGAATTGTAGCTTGCGACCGGCTCTCGAGGGTAAGATCGTTACTCCATGACTTCCTCTACGAGTTTTTAACGATTATCGATGCGGGAAAAAGCCCCGCGAACAGCTGAGAATTTCAGGGCGGCAAAAACTCCTTCAGCGCTCTGGCAACCGCTTTTGTGGGTCTCTTGGCGTTTCGGTGGATGATTCAGGTGGCTCCTCGACCTTGAGCGTCTCGGCACATTCACCTTGGTCATCGTAATCGCAGGCCCGACCGGGATGGGCCTGCTTGCATTTCTGGCAGAATTCTGTCGCCATCTTTGCCTCCCTGCTTCTCTACGAGGCACGTTTCGTCCATGACAATGCCCCGTGACTGGGATCACATACGGATTCCACCTTGCATGGGATTCTCGCACAGAATTGCCCGGCGTGGGGGCGGTTGAATGGCAACGCCATCATTGATAAAGGCTATTGGTAAGCTCGCGGTAGCCGGTGAACAAGCAGGATTTACCCTCGACCAGATGATCGAGATGCTAAACGATGGAGTTAGCGTCGAGACACTTATAGAACTAATCGTATGCCGACTCAATTTACTTCAAACTTCAACACGACCGCTCGTCTCATCGACGCGCTGGGTGATGTAAGCGCAGGTGCTCCGGCTCCTAGGAATCCGGGTACCCGAGTGCTCTTTGCAGAAGTGGTCAAATCCGTAAATCAGACAGCGTGCCGTCTTCGTGCGATCAGACTGTGCACACTTTTCGCCAGCTCCACGACCTCGCCTTTCCCGTGAAGCTCAAGTTCAAACCCATAATTGCCTGAGGCGGCTTGATCCACTGCTTCCTTCAATTCCTGCAGCGGTTTCACCACCTGGCGAGGCAGCACGAAGCTGATCCATACACTCAACAGAAGCGTGAGCGCGGATACGATACTTAGCACCCATTCCGCGCGATGTAGAAGATGTCGAGCTTCCCCGTGATCGCGCTGGACACGCTCCCAGCTTCGGGCTTCCAGTTCCGAGGCTATCTGCAGGACTTTTTCGCTGGAGGTTTGGAGGGCGGGCGCAACTCGGCGCAACGTCGGATCTCCGGCTTCCACCGTACTCGTAATTTGGGCATCGAAGGCGCCGACCTGATGCGAAGGCTCTCGATGAGCTGTGTTCGTGTCCTGTGCCGGGCCTGTTTCAAAAGGTTGTTAAGGTCTTTTTCGTAGGCTTGCACAACCTCTTGAACACGATCTACGGCTGTGCCTCCAGGATTTTTTGCTAGTGACACCGCGGCCGTAAATTGCTGCTCATACTGGTTCACATTTTCCAGAGCCTGCCCGGTAGAGGAGCCTTCTTCGGGTGCGAGATCGCGAATCTTTCCCAGAAATTCCTTCACTTGGGTGAGCGACTCCTGATTGGCCTGAAGGAATTGCGAATCCCGGAGCAGAAAATAGCTTCGCTCGGCGCGGCGGGCATTCAGCATCTGGACGGAAGTTTGTTCGGCCAGAGTGGTCACTGGCGCGTCGACGTTGACGATGCGGTCGACGATCAGGCCCATCTCGAACAAGTAATACACGGCTAGGAAGATCACGGGAACGAGAACGAGTCTTACGAGGGCCAGGCTGTAGGCGACCCTGCGTCGCAGCGAACTCCCAGGAGCCAAGATCTTGAATGACTTGCGTAGTCCTAGTTCCACGATCCACCTCTCATAGGATTTGCCGCAGCGTATTTCAGCCTCCAGTGTTTCAGCGAAGCGTCTCCATGCCCCGCAGCAGTTGCGTGTCCCCACTTTCCTGGAGTTGTTTGGCGGTCATGGTGTGCTCGGCTTCCGGAAAAACCGGGAACGCACCTGCTGCCAAGGCAACGACAATATTGGGTGTGATTCCTTTGTGCCAGATGACATCGCCAGATGGGGTGAGCCATTCTTCGATGGCAAGCAGCAGGGCGGAACCGTCTGAGAGCCTAAACTCAGTCAGGACTGTGCCGGTCCCGAACGTCGTCTCACCGAGCAACGAAGCTCGATGGGCATCTCGCAGCGCGCCCGCCACGATTTCGGCCGCGCTAGCTGTTCCGCCGTTCACTAACACCGTTAGCGGAATCTCCGTAGCCTCGCCGCCGGCTTTTGCGGGAACAGGCTTTTCCACGCCTTGGGCGTCTTTCTCCAGAAGTACGTTTCCTCCCTTAAGGAACTGGCTGGCGCAGGCAACCGCCTCGTCAAGCAAGCCGCCAGGGTTGTTGCGCAGATCCAAGACCAGGCCAGTTACCTTCTCCCGTTTAATCTCCTTCAAAGTCTCGCGCAGTTCGGAGCCTACTCCTTTATCGAAGGCAGCGATGCGCAACTGCGCTGTCTTGGTGCCCGGCAGTTCTTGCCAAGTGACATTGTGGATGTGAAATGTTTCGCGCGTGAGAGTAATTTCGCGAGTGCGTCCGGTCACTGGCGTAAGGATTGTCAGGATCACTGAGGTGCCCGGTTTCCCTGCGATCTCCTTGACGACTTGGTCTAATGGCTTGCCAGTGGCATCATGGCCGTCTACTTGGAGGATGATGTCGCCAGGCTTCAATCCCGCTCGCTGTGCCGGCGATCCGTCCAGCGGAGCTACGATCAAGATGTGGCCGCCTTTCGACTGCACTTCGGCCCCGATGCCTTGGAATTTGTTCCTCTCCAAGTCCGCCAGTTCCTTAACCATAGGGGGGCTGAGGAAGCGGCTATGACCGGTGTCGCCGAGCGCATCCACCATCCCACTGATCGCCCCATACGTGAGCACTGGCGATTGCTCGGCTGCACGATCCACATAGAATCGGTGGATGATATTGTTGGCCTCGGACACGAGACGGAAATTGAACTGTTTATCCGTCGGCATGAACCCCCATGTCACTGTGCGATCTAACCCCATGCCGGCGACCAACCCCAACATCAAGATCAGCAGTGGCCTGGAATCATAGCGGCTACCGAACCAGTCATATTGCATGAATCCCCCTTGCGCGTTGGCTTTCTTAGCCTTCGGGTTGGCGACGCCACGTTCCTCAAACTGGCCAGTCGGAGCAGGCGCTATACGACCTTCGCTGCCTTTGAAGTGTTGGAACAGGCTAAGGTGCTGTCTGATACTTCCAGCTTAGTTTCAATAAAATCCTTCCAGGAATATGCTTTCTCCGCCCCCAGTGTCAAAGGCAGTTTCACCGAGCAACTCTCTCCGAAAACCGTGTTCCGTCACCGCACACGTCAATGCGGTGTTTATGTTGAAATAGGCCTTATGAATTCAACAGTACCTTTAGAGCGTGCATAACGGAGTGCAGGAGGCTCACCAGAAGTAGAGATGGCTTCAAAGAAAGCATGAGGTATGCCACCGTGATTGAGCGACTGAAAGAGAGTGGAGGAGTTGCATTCGGTTTTAAGGTAGTCGGCAAGCTTTCGCACGAGGAACTCAAATCATTCGAGCCGCAACTGGAATTCTTCATTGGGAGGCATAACGGGCACCCGATCGGCATCCTGGCTGATCTGACGGAAATGCACGGCGCGGAATGGAGAGCGCGCTGGGACGACTTGCGATTCCTGCAGAAGCACACTAGCCAGATCGCCCGCATGGCAGTCGTCGGAGCGGACCGCTGGGAAGAGGTTGCCAGCCTCGTCACGGTAGGAGTTGCGGTTCTTCAGTCGGAGACGCGCTACTTCGAATCCACCGAGATCCAGCACGCCTGGCAATGGGTGCGGACTGTGAAACATGCGGAAGAGGCGCCGGTCCGCGTAATCTCGCCGGCTACAGGAATCTGGAAAGATTACCATCCGGAGTTCATGGACTTGTAGATCGCAAACTTATCTTCAGTCCTGAAAGCACATTCCACGACGTAAACGACGATGGAGTACTCTACGTTGCAGAATCTTTATCTGTAGTCCATTCCACAACGTGAAAATCAGTTTGCGTTGGCGCAGTTGAGCGTAGCGAAACTGCGCCAATGCAAACTGGCGCGATGTGCCGGGGGGAGGAGAGCGGTGATTACAGTTCAGAGGATTGTTGTACCAGACACGAGAGAGCGGAGTTGGGTGCTATTCGACGACGGGAGGTCTGTTGTCTCTGCCAACCAATATTTGCTATACCTGCATCATTTGGGCCGGTCGCCCAACACGGTGCGGGCGTATGCCCACCATCTACAGGCATTTGCGAACTTCCTGAGCGATTACGGAAGAGACTGGAAAACAATAAACCTCACCGAACTGGCGCAGTTTGTGGCGTGGCTGCGTCGTGGCGAACCCAGCGATGACAGACCACGGTCGAACACAACCATCAACACGATCCTCGCGGCGGTTGGCTCGTTCTACGAGTATCAGGATCGGATGGGAATCGAAACGCCCATCAGCCGGTCGTGGCGGTTCGGAGCCAAAAGTCCTTACAAGCCACTGCTGCACCATATAAGCCGCAATGGTTCAATGCGGCGCGCTGTCATGCAGGTGCGAGTGACGCGTCGGCTGCCGAGAGTCTTCTTAGCTCAAGAGGTCCAGGCACTCATCAATGCATGTGCCCGGTGTCGCGATCGATTGCTGGTGAGCCTGTTGTATGAGAGCGGGATGCGCATCGGGCAGGCGCTCGGATTACGGCACGCTGATATACGCTCCTACGATGGTGAAATCGATATCGTTCCCCGTTCAAACTCCAATGGCGCACTTGCAAAATCGCGATCACCCTACACCGTGCATGTCTCAAAGGAGCTGATGGAGCTGTATGCCGATTATCTGGTCCACGAATACCAAGAGACGTCTCAGGATTATGTCTTCCTGAACTGCTGGGGTGGTCGGATCGGCGCGCCGATGACGTATCCCGCCGCGATTGATCTGTTTCGGCGACTAGGGGTGAAGACCGGCCTGCATGCCACTCCCCACATGTTCCGCCATACGCACGCCACGGATCTGTTGCGAGCGGGCTGGGATGCTGCCTATGTCCAGCGGCGACTCGGCCACACGCAGATTCAGACCACAATAAACACCTATGCTCATCTCTCGACCGGCGATATGGGGAAAATGTTTGCGCGCTACCAGCAGGAGCGTGCACGGTGAGCAAGATCTCATGGAATCGTGAACAACAGGAGTCTCTGCTGAATGAACTCAAGGGCTTCTGGCAGGAAGATGTCTGGGATATGCGTAACTCCCCGGCGCAGCTAAGAATCACTGCAAAGCAACGGTTTCTGCGGTTCAAGTGTAAAAGCGCATCTCTCAATGGGGAGCTAAAGTACGCTTGTTGGAAGAAATTTTCTGGGGGAGGATGGCGGACCGTACAGGAGGTGACCAAAGTCCATCTTGTAATTAAATGGCTGAACACAATAAATGAGTTGCCTTCGTCTCTCCTGGACCAAACGTACGATCAATGGAGAAGCCAATACACGCGCCATCTGAAAAAGCGCGACATGTATCACCCCGGTACGGTTTCCCGCATGGATCGCGAGCAGCGGCTCATGATCACGCCTCGCGATAGTCCTTACATTGGTATCTTGCGCCAGATTTATTTCACCCTGGAAACTGCATACGACAATCGGCCTGAGTACAAGAAAGATGTTTGGAACCTGCATCGCTTGTCGGTTCCTACCAATCTCTCCTTGTCGAATCTCACATTGAGTTTCCGCGGGATTCTTCAGCCGTGGCTGCGAAGGGCCGTGAAGGAGTACATACGCTACTCTCTGACGATTTACGCAGAAGGGACTTGCCGAACAAGATTGCAATCGCTGACATGTTTTTCGAGGTTCCTGGCGCAAGCCCGACCGAAAGCGTCGGCGAGTAGCCTAACGCGCAAGCTGATGCTGGAGTACATGAGCTATCTTCCCAAACGTGTCTGTACGGCAGTGCGGAAGACCCATTTGCTGAATCTCCGAACTTTCGTCGAAATCGCTTCGCGCGAACAGTGGCTTCGGATTCCCTCAGAGCGGATCATCTTCGATGAAGAAATCCCCCAACCACCCAAACCGCAGCCCCGTTATATTCCGGCAGCCGTTCTGGACCAACTGAACTCGCACCTCGGCGATCTGAAATCGCCATGGATGCAGATGGTGCTCATTCTGCAGGAATGCGGGATGCGCATCAGCGAGCTTCTGCAACTGTCACTGGATTGCATGACGCAAGACGCCCGCGGCACGTTCTACCTGCGATTTCTGCAGGGCAAGATGAAGCGGGAACACACGATTCCGGTCTCACAGGAAATCGCGCGCGTGGTGCACGAACAGCAACAAGCTGTTCGCTCTTTCAGTAGATCGGCATTGCTCTTCCCGAGCCCAAAAGGCGGCGTCATCAAGCAATACAGTTTTGCACACCGCATCAATCGCCTCGCTTACGATCATCAAATCCGCGACGCAGGTGGCAAGCTCTTTCGCTTCCAGTCACACCAGTTCCGGCACACGGTGGGAACGCGAATGATCAACTTGGGAATACCCCACCATTTCATTCAGCGCTATCTCGGCCATCTAGGGCCCGAAATGACGAGCCGCTATGCCCATATCCACGATGTAACGATGCGAGAAAAACTTTCCGAATACCTGCAAGGAACCCTGGTCGATATCTCCGGCAAGGCGGTGCCCCAGGAGGGGCCGGTCGAAACGGGCGACCTGCGCTGGTTCACACGGAACGTGCTCGCCCAAGCCTTAACCAACGGATACTGCGCGATACCCGTTATCGCCGGGCCCTGCCCTCATCCCAATGCCTGCCTGAACTGCGCCCACTTCCGCACCGACGCCAGCTTTCTCGATGTGCATAGGTCCGAACTGAGAGAGACTGAGCGTGTAATTGAAAAGGCGAAAACGAACGGATGGACTCGACAGATCGAAATGAACGACCACAAACGAAACAACCTGGTCAACATCATCACGTCTCTGGAGCAAGCAAATGCATAGAAATATCGACGGTCTCAAGCGCAGCGCCCGGCTTCGCAGCGACAACGCAATCACACGAGCAGCAGCGGCGCTTCATCGTATGGAGGCTACCAATAAAGTGATCAATTTCCGAACTGTCGCCGCCGAAGCGCAGGTCTCCACGGCATGGCTGTATAAGCAACAGCAACTGCGCGTACATATTATGCGTTGGCGCAAGCTGCGCGGTTCCCCGCAGGTTCTCTCTTTACCTCGACAAGAGTCGGAGCGCATTTCACGACGAAACATAGTAACGACACTGCGATTCCGGATCAAACAACTGGAAGCGAGAAACCGAGAGCTGACGGAACTACTGGAGCATGCTCGCGGCGTCATCGCCCACACGCTTGTCAGCGATTGTAAGATAGGTTCGACATAAGTTACACAGTGTTACCATCATCGGTGATCTGGCCAACGCGTAGAATGCCTGAGAAATATTTGTTTCGATGGTTCCTGACTAGAGTGGCAGGTGCAGCACTGCGAGATGGGGCGCATTCATCGGATGCTTGGGTGCCGGTCGAAATGCCTCCCCGAAATGACAATTGAAATAAGACTCGCAACAACAGCTGGAATCGCCCACCATATACTGATTCGAAACACTGCAACGCCTGTGCTCAGCAGTGCCACCACTACCGCAACGCTGCTCCATAGCGTCGGGCAGCTAGCAAATCGCCAACGACGCTGCGAGTTGCGATGGCTGACGGTCGCCCAACATCCGAATGGGAGCACGGCCAAAGCCGCGGAGAGGCCAACCCGCGACGAAAGCGGCGCTGTAAGCACCAGCACTATGGTCAGCCAGGCCAGTGCCTTTGCGACCAATACTTGCCATCCCCGTACCGGCAGTACTTGGTACCGTATCAGGCCCTGAAGCCCGTCGAGCGCAAAGAATGTTTGCGCGACAGAAGACAGCGCGAGCACGACTAGAAGAGAAAAGACCGTTTTGGCTTCTGTTGGAACATCGCCCGCCAACAACCGATATAACAGGAAGGCACAGCTGAGGAATCCCGCGAGCCAGAAGTCGAGCGTTGAAAGAATCTGCCGCAGATCTTTGCGGACGAGTTGTCCAAGAGTGCCGGGGAATCGCGGCACAACTCGCCAAACGTTGCTCCGTCCGCCTGGGGGAACGAGAGATATCAGCATCAAGATCGCAACCATCAGCACGGCGGAAATGCCAGCAGTCTTTACATCACGGTCAAATGCAGACCAGAGAACAAGCGCACAGAACAACCATGTAATCGGATTAAACCATGGCGCAAGCACCCGAATAAACCAATGTTCCAATCTGCTCAGGGGCCATAGAGCCAGCCGTTCCGGTGGAATCTTCTGCACTGGATCGGCGCTCAGAGGGAACAACATGAGAGTTCCGAGCAACAGGTAAAAGATGATTCCCACTGTGTGGTTGGAGAAATGGCCAAAGAAAAAGAAGAACGCAATAGTGCCGAAGAAGTTATTCGTTGTCACCGACAGGAGAGACCTACGCTCGCGCCACACCGCGGTCGCTGTAATCTTCAGAATGGCTGCGACCCGAGCCATGGCAGTTCCTCCCCTTCGCGGTGACCGATGTGCTTTAAGTATGTTGTTTCGAGTGGTTCATTCAGTTCAGTTCCCGTCGCTCGCCACGCGATGCTGCCATTACGCAGGATGAGCACATCGGTCGCAATCCGCTCCACGCTCGCCAGTACGTGTGTGGCCATGAGTGTTGTAACACCCCGCTTGGCAATCCGCTGAAGAGTTCCTTGTATGAGCTTGGCTGTGACTGGGTCGACGCCCTCAAAGGGTTCGTCGAGGAGGAGCACTTTCGGTTGTGGCAGCAACGCCATTGAGATTGCCGTCTTTTTTCTCATCCCATGAGAACACTCCGATGCAAAGGTGTTGCGGCTGTGTTCCAGGTCCAATAAGCGCAACAGTTTACTAATACGGTCACGGGCTTCGGCGCTGTCAATGCCGTATACGTCGGCAGTGAGCAGCAGGTGTTCTTCGACCGTCAGGTCGTCGAACAACCCTAGATTTTCCGGCAGGACGCCAATGCGACGGCGGAGTTCGAGCGAGCCAGGAGTGACCTCCACATTCGCTACGCGTGCTTCACCTTCACTTGGTGGAATGAGTCCAGAGAGCATTCCAAGTATGGTGGATTTGCCGGCACCGTTGGGCCCTAGCAGCGCACAGATAGACCCGTCTTCAAGTTCAAAGCTGACGCCCCGTACGGCGAGTGTGGCGCCGAAGCGGCGAGTGAGGTTTCGACAGGAAATCATGTGGGTAGCAGGATACCTGAAAGTCTCTTTTCTAAACGACATTAGTGAATCGAGGTGGGGCCATCATGCAACCAAAAGGCACACGATAACGTGGCTGCCAAATTTCAATTGGGCTCACTCGTGAGTTATCCGCAAAAGGGACGAAGGAAGGCTGTTTCCAACAACAGGAGTGCAGTTTTGAGCACGTCGTTTACATGTAAACGCCGTGTCGGCACCTCTTTAGCAAAGAAAATGCTTGCCAGCCACAGATAACTCCACAAACTGAGAGTCGGGGATATTCGTAACAAATTTGCTGGGAGGCCGACGATGAATCGTCGCTTGCGAGTTCGGCCGAAATTGCTGTTGTTTTGTCTTTTGATGCTCTCAGGCGTTTTTGTGGCGCAAGTGTCAGTCGCGGATTGGACCGACTGGTTGGGCGCGGAGGGGCATGCAATGATTCGTGCCCGATTACGAGACAAAGCGGAGAATGCCGGAAAACACACGGCCGCCGTGGAAGTTGAAGTCCAAAATATATGGCTGCACTATCCGGACGAGGTCGTCGAACCCGGTATTCAGGTGGGTGCCTTACAGTACAGAATCGACGACTGTCCAACGATCGTCACTACCGAGACACGTCTGAGGTTTGAGGAACTAGGCTCTGGCGACCACACCATCACTGTTGGTGTGTTGGGCGGGGATAACAGGTTGGTAACGCCACGAGTGCATCTAGTGGTCACAATTCAGTAGCTGTCAGAATACAACCGCAGGCCGACTACAGACAGTTCCTTCAATCGGCGACGGTGAGCACCGGGCGCGGAGAGTGAGCAATAAGATGAAACACTCCGGACGTCCTTGAGCTGGTCCAGACGTGCGTGCTCCTGCGAATCCCAAGCACTACCAAATCCACCTGATACTCTTCAATGTGGCGGAGGATCTGAACATGTGCGTTTCCTACTTCGACGAAGCTTCTCGGCGTGCAGAATTCCTTGGCTTGGGAAGGAACCAGTTTGTCGAGATCTGAATAGAACTGTTCTTCGATTTTGTCGAAACATCCGGGATGGTGGATCTTCTCAGGACCGACGACATGAAGCACATCGATCTTCGCATGGAATTCTTCCGCGAGCGCCACAGCTATAGTGGCTGCGTGGACCACGGCAGGGTGCGGTTCAGTCGCATAAAGGAGTCGCTGAATCGGCACCGGCCTGGCAATCAGAGCCGGGACCCGTGGACCCACCGTCAGGCAGGGGAAGCGTGTGGTCCGGAAGATAGATTCTGCAGTTGATCCAATGATGCCCCTTGCTACGCAATTCCCGCCGTGCGTTCCCATAACGATGACGGGGGAAGGATTTCCTTGCGCAATTCGAAGAATCTCTTCTCGCGGGTCACCCTCCGCGAGAATAGGTACCGATCGATAGTTTTCCCCGCCCAGCCGCTCCACCCTCCTTGCCAGATACGCCTCAAGATCCTGTCTTTGCATGCTCTTGATGTGCGACATGACTTCCACTTCCAATGCAGGCTGGGAGAGATAAAATGCATGGGAAACCAGCAGCGTGGCACTGAATTGCCTGGCTAGCAATGAAGCATACAAACCAGCATTCTGGGAAAAGATGGAGAAATCTGTGGCGAACACGACGGTTTGAAATATTGAACTATTTGGGCTCACCATAACCGCAATTCCGCGGGTCCGATCTTCCAGGGCAATTGTGCTTTTTGCTTTCGTCCAGAACTTGCGGTTGCGATTATATGCTGAGACTCGAGCACGGTGGCTCGCGAAGTACTCTGTACAGCTGGTCCAAACAAACCAATTGTTTCTCTGTCACCTCCGTGCCAGGGATGACTAAATCGGCTTGTTCTCCGAGGACGGTTTGACCGCGGGGGATGCCCTCGGGGAGTAACAAGCTGAAGGAATCCAAAGCTACCTCCCCAATTCCACACTGAGCACGGCTCGCATGTGGACTTCATCGGCTCTTTCGAGGCCGATGTTGTTCGGCGCACTATACGAAATGAGCCTCGACTTCACGTCTCCTGCATAAGTCTTGTCTTTGACTATCCACTGAACATGGTCTCCCGTGACTGGAATGGACATTGCCTGATCAGTCGAGATCTCCATTTCGCTGATGAGTCGGCCATCTTCTGCCGATGTGAAAGCTTGTGTAATACTCATTGTTCCCTCCTTTAAAGAATCCGAGTTCGCTGATCCATTTGAGGTCATCGATGACTCCCGCTACGCATGCCACCAAATCCTCGGAAACCGCCACCATGGAACCCGCCCCGCGGTTCGAAGCCGTGGCCATAGGGTTCGTGAAAATTCTCGAAACGATGATGTTCTCGCCCCCACCCGTGGCCCCAGTAAAAGAAGGGAGAGTGATAAACCACAATCGGTGAGTAGAAGCCCCAGCCAAATGGGCTGTAAAAGATCCCGTCAGCTGGAATGAACGTCCAACCGTCAAACCAAGGGTCCCAATACCAACCCGCGCCATACCAGCCCGGACCGTACCAGCCCGGACCTACACCAACGTACGTGCGCGCTTCGTCGGTGCCGGCCTCCGCCAGGTAACCCGAACGTAGAGCGTTCCAGCGAAAGAAATCATTTTCATAAGTACGCGTATCGAAGGACTGCGCTTTGAGGTCTCGCTCCGTCGTTGAGTGTGACTTCGTGATATCCCTTTACCTTAATAATGCGGTCATTGGCATGAACTTCGGCTTCGCCCTTGAATACCCGAACCTGCTCGTGGTCTGCATCGAAGTCATAAAGCCCTCTCTTCAGTAACGTGGTACTGGCGTCGTTTTGAGCAATCCGAATGTCGTTGTTCTTGCTGATGTCCAGCACTTCCACCATCGCCCGGCCCTTGTTCAATTCGACTTCGGTATTTGCCAGGTCAGGCGAGATCATCTTCACCGAACTGTTGTCGTCTAGTCGCAGAAAGACGCCCGGCGTCAGCAGAATCTCGACTTTACCGGCCTGCGTTGTGAGCGACTGTCCCTTCGCCAACTGAACAGTACCGACTGACTTGGGAGTCACGCTCTCAGTGCCGATTGTGCCTTGACCGTCAACGTAGTTGATGCTGCCTGGATATGCGGTAGGTGAATTCTGATCCTGACTCCAAGCGGGGAGCGATAGGCTGGTTGCTAACAGTAAGCTCGCGAGAATCACAAGAAACGTTTTCATAGTCCTTCCCTTACTTTCCCGAGTGGAACCGCTCCAAGTGGCGGTCTCCTTGCCGAACTTGTGTGTTCTGGTATGCAGGCCGTGCACTTTGCCGATCGACTCCCATCCGGGGTTGATGAATATCGTGATAGCGGCGAGTCGTAAGCAAGTCATAAAACTGCCTCGCCATGCACACGGCCTACCCCACTATCGGTAGAGGGAGCTGCTTCAATTTGCGTCGAGACATCACCAGGTCGAGCAGCTAAAGTCGCGGTATCCCGTTCAACTGTGTGCTTCACTTCGTGTCCTGTGGCGATCTGGTTTTTCCTTCTTCTAGGACCATCGACCTTGACGGTTACCCTGACCTTATCGCCAAAGAAACTGCTTGCGATGCCTTGCGCAAAGGTCTGAAGAAGGTTTGCGAATTCCTCCGCGGAATCCACAAAGAACACCGAATCGATGACATCCTTAAACTCCCCATCCAGCCACTTCAGCAATGCCCCCGGAGTAATCTTGGGCAACGTGCTTGCAGGTAACTCCCGGAGAAGTCGATCGTAGTCGTCGTGATCTACCACCTCCCGGATAAACTTGGCTTTCTTGGTCGCCAGTTTTATGCGGTCTTCCAACGAATTGATCCTGTGAATCCCGTCGCCAAGCAGGATCTCGGAAACATCCACAGCTGCTTCGGCCAGGATTTGCCATTCCGACTCATTGCATTTGGGCCGCCCGGCTCTTCTGCCAGTTGCCTTCGCATCTTTTGATCTGAGCTTCAACCCATTGGGGCCACGCTTGCTCGGCAACTTGGCTGCACTGTTGCGCGCTAACTTGTTTCTCGCGGTAGATGTCGGGGCTATAGGGAGCAACGGGAGTGCTGAGTTCTTACGCCCGGCTGCACTCGCGTGTACGACTTCTGAAACAACTGTAGAGGTTGCGTTGGGTGGTGAACTGGCACGCGAATACTGATTGCGCGGCACTTGCGATCCTCCATCGAAACTTGCTTCGTCAGTTCGCTCAAAAAGAACCAACTAATTAATTAGTTGCAAATGATTCTTTCGGGGTTGCCTCGTGACAAAAACCTCGTGGGCCGAATCGTGAGCTGAACAGGATCCGGAATGACGCTAGGATGGTCGGCCGAGTTATGACTTCCGTACTTCAACTTTCTAGTTTTGTCAGTTATCGGTTCTTTGCCCATCCTTAGATTCTCTGAGGGGTCATTCGCTCTTAATCGGTCGTTGATTTTGCTCCCGCTCGGCATCCTCGATCATCTTGGCTGCAGTTTGCCGTGAGATCAGGCCGTCATGCACCGCTCGTTCGATCGAGTTCCTTTCGGCGGCGATCAACCTGCCTCTGGCCATTTGCACCTCGGGTAGAATCCGCGATTCATTTTGTCCGTAGAGTTCGGCGACTTCGGCCTGGACCTGTGCGATCCGAGCATCGAGCTCGCTGTGGAGCTGCTTATAGGTGGGCTGAGATACTGCATGGGTCCGAAGGAGTCCCTCCAGTTCCGCTTGGGCTGAGAGGATTGCAACCTGCCGTACGCGGGCGCGTTCATAGTCGCCCTCTTGAGTGGTCGTCATACCCAAGACACGGAGCAAGGGCTTAATTGCGAGACCCTGAAAGACAATTGTGAAAGCCACGACACCAAATGTCATGGCCAGAATCTGCTCGCGGTAGGGGAAGCTACTGCTAAGACTGAGAGCCAGAGCCAGTGAGAGCGCACCGCGCAAGCCACCGCCCACCAATATGTGTTGCCAGCGGAGAGGAATCAGCGAAGTCTTGCGGCTGAGCGAGTTGCTGATTGGGACCAGGCCGTAAACCGACAGCATCCGGCTCAGGACAACAGCTCCAATGGCGAGCAGAGTTGCGCGCCAATTACGAGCCAGTGTTCCGATGCGAACTTCCAACCCGATGAGCAGGAAGAGAATGGAATTAATCGCGAACGAGAAGTACTCCCAAAAAGACCACAATGCCAGACGAGTGCGTGCGCTCATGCCCGCTCTGGCGCCTAAATTCCCGACGGTTAGGCCAGCCGAGACCACGGCGATGACACCTGACAGGTGCAGCGATTGTGCCACTAGGTAAGAACTGTAGGCCAGCACGGTTGTCAGAGTAATCTCGATTTGTGCCTCGTCAATTCTCTCTGTCAATTTGCTGAAAGCATAGCCCATGACCAACCCGACTCCGGCACCACCGAGGACATCAACCACGAATTCCTGGATTCCCCTCCAGATGCCAAGGGTTCCGGAAGCGACGCCCGCCGCCAGGATTCCATAGAGCACGGCAGCCGTTCCGTCATTGAAAAGACTCTCCCCTTCGACGATTACCGACAGTCTCTTGGGGGCAGCCACTTCCTTGAAGATAGCGAGCACCGAGATCGGATCGGTCGCCGCAGTGATGGCTCCGAACGTCAAGGCAACAACTATGGGGAGACCCAAGGTCCAGTGCGCGGTGAAACCGGTGATCACGGTTGCGACGAGCACGCCGAGAGTTGCTAGTAGACCAATTGACTTCGCGCTTTCCCGAAGGTCTCGGATCTCGAAGCGAAGACTGCCTTCAAAGAGTAGCGCGGGAAGGAAGATGACGAGCGTTATGTTGGGAGTCAGCCAGTCAGGCTTATTGCTAACGAGAGTGTCTACGATCGGTAGATGGACGGAGCCCAGAACGAGACCTCCTAGAACGAGCGCAACGGTGTAAGGGAGTCTGAGCCGTGCGGCAACGACCGCGATAATGGAGGCCGCGATTAGCAGCCACAGCAGGAATTCGACAGCAGAATTGGTCGTCATAGGTAGTCGTTGCAGAAAGCGATTCGATTCTCAACCGCCCAGCACTTTTCGTGGAGTCTTCTTGAACTCGTCCCTCCGGTTAAAAGCTCCCAGGTTAAGACAAAACTGTAGAAAAGCGACGGTGCCCCTGACTTTTGTGGAGTGTTGGCGTCGCATGATACAGGATTTGACTTAAGCCAGAATTTGCGTTGGAATCCTTGTGCACATGGACGGATCTTCAGATGAACTCCTGCGAAGTACCCTCTTTGCAAGTTCATATTCGGAATTGATGTAACTTTGGAGGCTAAATCATGCGTCGCTTGACGGTCTGCGCGGGGTTGCTTTGCAGTGCGATCAGCGTTGCTGGGGCTTTCGGTCAGACCCCTCCAAAACAAAGCACTGCTACATGCACATTCGACGACGGAAAGCAGATGAGTGTGCGCTATAACACGGGAGTAAGTGCTGACAAGAGGGAGCCGTCGAAAGGAAAAGTCTGGGCGCCCGGTGAATCGCCGATGACTCTCTTCACTCAGACAGATCTGATGGCCGGAAGCACTCGGATACCGACAGATGCATACAGCCTGTACCTCATTCCCGGCGAAAAGGACTGGACTTTGATTGTCAACAAGGGAGTCAAGCCTGGCAGCCCGTACGATGAGCAGCAGGATCTGTTGCGTACTACGATGGAAATCGGACAGGTAAACCCACCGGAGAAGGAGTTGCATGTCTCGTTTGCTCATGTGGCGCCAAAGCAGTGCAATCTCCGCGTCTATTACGGAGGCACGGGCACGTGGGCGGAGTTCCGGGAGAAGTAGTTCTCCTTCCGTTTGATTTTCAATTTACAGTCGTATGCCCAATAGCTTTCTCGGGGTACGTGTACCCATACGCGCCCTCATCGTTATCCCATTTGCGGGTGACCAACCCGTTCCCAACCAGTACATCAAGCCAGAAATACCGTACTGCGAATACGCCGTCTGCAAAGTACCAGTGATCACAGTTAGCGTCTGTAACGGTCCAGATCTCCGGGCTGATCATTCTCTGTCGAATCGGCTCGACGACGGCTCGCGGCAGCCCCGTAAATCTCACGATATTTTCGGTATCGGAGCCACAGACCATCGCAGAGAGTAGAACCAGCGCGGTATTGAGCGCAACGTTCGAAGGCTAGCGTCCCCTGACAGTCGGGTTCCGGAGGGCGGGCAACCTGCGGTCGATTGCTTGCAACTAATAAATTAGTTGAGATTTTATCTCCTGCACGTCTCGCACTAGTTGTGACGTCGCAGCGAGATATGGAGGATGAATTGGCCCGCATTAGGTCTGCGACGCTCACTGAAGCGGAGTTTCGCATCATGAACGTGCTCTGGCAAAAGGGCGAGGCGACAGTGCACGAAGTACTTGAGTCCCTACCATCAAAGCCTGCCCTGGCGTACAACTCAGTCCTGACCATCATTCGCATCCTCGAAAAGAAGGGATACATCAAGCACTCGAAGGATGGACGTGCCCATCTCTACATCCCGCAGGTCGACCGGAAAGCTGCAACCCGCTCTGAGGTACGAAGGCTGGTCAGCCGGTTCTTCGGAGACTCTCACGAACTGCTAGTGCTGAATCTTCTGGAAGAGCGGGGCATTGACGCGGAGGAAGTGGATCGCCTGCGCCAACTTCTGGAAAGGAGCAAATAGCAGCTGATGACCGGAGCGCTCGAACTGCGTGCGATTGCTCAAGCCTCGACGATACAGATCGTGGACTGTTTAGTAGAAGGCACGCTCATCGCTCTATTCGCCAGCTTAGTGCTACGGCTCTCACCCAGGAAGAGTTCTGCCGTGAGATTCGCAGTGTGGTTCTCAGCGCTAATGGCAATCGGCGTCCTGCCATTATTGAGCAATGCGAAATGGTTGCACGGCCTGTATGTGCCTGCGCAGAGCGTGGTAGGGCCAGAGATAACGCTACCGAGTTCGTGGGCCCTTTACGTGTTCGGGGCATGGGCCGGTATCACAACATGGTGTGTGCTGCGCGTCGGCGTCGGCCTGTGGCATATGCATGCTCTTCGCAAGAGTTGCGTGCCAATCGACTCCGCCCTACTGGATCCACGCCTGCGCGCGACGCTGGAGAACGGCCGAGGGACTGGGTCGGTTAGCCTCTGTGCCTCCGATCGGGTGCAAGTTCCGACGGCAATCGGATTAGCTGCACCTCTGGTGATCGTCCCTCATTGGGTCATCGCGGAGCTCTCGCCGGACGAACTAAATCAGATCCTGCTCCATGAGGTCGCACATCTACGTCGCTGGGACGATTGGACGAACCTGACTCAGAAGCTGGTCAAGGCTTTGCTGTTCTTCCATCCGGCGGTTTGGTGGATCGAGGAGAAGGTTTCTCTGGAACGCGAGATGGCGTGCGACGATGCCGTCCTCGCAGAAACCGCAAGGCCTCGCGCCTACGCGGAGTGTCTGGCGCACCTAGCCGAAAAAACGCTGATTCGGCGGAGCCTGGCGTTGGCGCAAGCGGCGCTGGGCAGGGTCCGCCAGACCTCGCTGCGAGTGGCTCAAATTCTCAATGCGAACCGGCCGCGGGAATCAACTCGTGTGTGGAGATCAGCGATACCGCTGTTGGCGGGATTCGCGATCACATGCGCCTTACTGGTCGCAAACCAACCACAACTGGTCGGCTTCCAGAATGCACAGCCGAACGCTGGCGGCGCGAGATTGGCTGCATCTAGCGGCTTAGGGATACCGCCGATACCTGCCACGTTCAAGACTGTGGACGTGTCCACATCGAGGATGATAGCTAAGGGCTACGCTTCCCGCGCCGGCCTCGCAAAAAACAAAATCAGCTCAAAGCCCGCTCCTGGGGGTTTTGAAAGCCTTGAGACAGCATTTGTCGCCGAGCAACCGCTAGTCGAGGAGGAGCTGGTTCACGCAACGGTCTACAACTCAGCTTCGGTGATCTCGACAGAGACGGTTTATCTCCTTCTGGAGAAGCAAACGCCTGGACCTCGCGAGCCGCTGTATGAGATCCAAGTGTGGCGCCTGACTGTATACCATCCGGCGGACCGTCCAGTCAGCCAAGAATCTCCTCACAAGGAAACATAAGGCATGAGGGCAAAGGAAAAGATCGGAAGCATTGCAAAAGGAAAAACTAAGGAATTAGTTGTTAAATCTTGAAAGGATACAGAAACATGAGTCTAAGAAAATGGTTCCATGAAAGCAGCCCAACGAAACTGGCGAGGAGGCTGGCAGTGCCTGTCATCGCACTCGCGATTGCCGCCTCATTCGCAACTTATGAAATAGCCACACCTGCCTCGGCGAGGGCGGCCGCTTCTGCACCTGCAGCGGCACCGCTCGACACCAACAGTGTCAGTGCCCTACTTGCCCTGGATCACGCCATGGAAACGCTTGCGGCGCGAGTGACTCCTGCGGTCGTCAATGTCACCGTTACCTCACGTACCAAGACTGATATGACCGCCGACAAACTACCGCCGGACATTCAACGCTTCTTCGGTCAATCGTCCCCGTTCGGCGGATTCCAGTTCTTCGGACCGGGTATTCACATGCAACCTCAGATCGAACATGGCAACGGGAGCGGCGTCATCATCTCGCCTGACGGGTACATCGTTACCAACAATCACGTGGTCGACGGAGCCATGGACATTCGCGTGACCACCAGCGACCGCCGCGTTCTAAAAGCGAAACTGGTCGGCACTGATCCGTTGACAGACTTGGCTGTCCTGAAGGTGGATGCCAACAATCTACCGAGCGTACCTTGGGGCGACTCAAAGGATGTTCGTCCGGGTCAAACCGTCCTGGCGTTTGGCAATCCTTATGGGTTTCGATTCACGGTCACACGCGGTATCGTGAGTGCAGTAAACCGTCCGAATCCCGACGGCGATGCCCACAAGCCAGGCGAGTTCATCCAGACCGACGCGGCGATCAACCCTGGAAACTCCGGAGGAGCACTGGTCGATGCTCGCGGTGAGGTGGTAGGGATCAATACGTTCCTGATCTCGCCATCCGGTACGTTCTCTGGAATGGGATTTGCCATCCCTTCGCAGATTGCGAAACCCACGGTCGAGACGTTGATTCGTTACGGTAAAGTCAGCCACGGTCACATCGGAATCGGAGTTGCGGATGTAACTCCCGAAAACGCGAAATTCTTCGACGAGTCCAACCCCACCGGCGCTGTGGTTACCCAAGTCGAACCTGACTCACCAGGAGCAAAATCAGGGCTACAGATCGGCGATGTAATCACCGAAATCGACGGACAAAAAGTAAGCGATGCTGGCGAATTGCAAGTGGTGGTCGGCCAGAAGCAACCGGAGACCAGAATCACTCTTGCGCTGCTTCGCAATGGCAAGAGCATGAGTGTTCCAGTCACCTTGGAGGCATTAGGGAAAGATACGGGTGAAAACGGAAATGAAAGTGCGAGTCAAGGCAAAATGCGTTGGGGACTCGGTCTGAGCGACCTCACGCCGGAAATGCGCGATCAATTTCAGGTGCCGCACGACGTACACGGAGTCGCGATTGATCGCGTTCAGCCAGGAAGCGCGGCAGACAATGCCGGACTCCAGCAGGGAGACATCGTCCTGGAGGTGAATCGTCACAAAGTCCAGACAGCGGCGGAGGCTCAACAAGCCCTCTCTAGCGTCCCCAAAGGGCAAGACGCTTTATTGCTGGTCTGGTCCAATGGCGGGAATAGCTTCCGCGTCCTCCACTCAACCGAAGGTGCTTAATCACCAGATTCGCACTCCCCACCACAGGAGGGGAGTGCGGATCATATTTGCCCGGAACGGGAGCGCAATGCCGCCCATCCTTGACAAGAGGCAAGTTGCTCTTCTAGTTTACTGGCCAAGTAGCAAGGAGTTCGATCCGGCGAACACAAGGCCCGGGTGGAATGCTCGAGGCGATCAAACTCTTAGCGGTCGGAAGTGGCTTAATGCGCTGGAGTGGTTCAGTAGCTGCCAGCGGCCCTTCTGTCAGAACTATCTCAATGGGGTTCCTCCTACCTAGGCAAGGTTCGGCGAAGTGCGTGTTTCGTGCATGCGATTTTTTTCGACAATAAATCGCATGAACAAATTGCCTGTGAACATTTTCAGAAGGCTCTTGTGGTTCTGGTCGAGTTAGCGAGCGTAACCGCCAGACCTGCAGTGAGATCTCGGAGGATTCGTGACAAGCAAATCCCAAGCTGGACAAGCACAATCCGTACCAGTGGTTGAGGCCGACATCCTCGACAGGATGACAGAGACGGATGGCTTGGTCGCTCAGCGTGCTTATGAAATCTATCAGTCGCGGGGCGGTGTGCATGGCTCTGACCAGGACGACTGGTTCAAGGCAGAGCAGGATGTTCTGGGCCCGCTTGCGATCGAACGCGATTTGATCGATGGCGCCCTGCAGTTAAAGGCGCGTGTGCCCGGTTTTGCAGCGAAGGACTTGGAAGTTGTCATTGGCCATCGACGGGCGGTTATTTGCGGTGTCCACCACACCGATTCAAATCCGCCGGCAGGCGCGCGCCACAAAGACAGAAAAATTATGAGGATTGTCGATTTGCCGTTTGACGTCAATCCAGTAATGGCAAGTGCTGTACTCCAGGGCGGAACGTTGCAGGTCGTGTTGCCCCGGTCGCAGTCATAGCGCCCTTAACCTAGCTTCAAGCTTGAGGAGGAACCCATGTTGAGACGCCTTCTGACATTCTTAGCCCTCACCACTTTTGCCACTGTCGCCGCCGTTGCCTCGGACCGCGAGGACGATGTCAATCGCATCCAGAAGGCGACGCAGGTCTTTCAAGAGATTATGAACACGCCGGATCAAGGCATCCCTGGCAACCTTCTTGAGTCAGCCAAATGCATCGCTATCATCCCGGGGGATGTGAAGTTCGCCTTTATATTCGGCGGCAACTATGGCCGCGGACTGGCAACCTGCCGCACCGCTCATGGTTGGAGCGCTCCCATGTTTGTGGCTATCGACGGAGGGAGCGTCGGATACCAGGTCGGAGGCTCCTCGACCGATCTGGTGATGCTGTTCATGAATGACCACGCCTTACAGAGCCTGCTCAGCGACAAATTCAAACTTGGCGCCGACGCTTCCGTGGCAGCCGGACCAGTAGGCCGGCACGCTTCAGCTGGCACCGATCTTAAGCTGAATGCTGAGATTCTGTCTTATTCCCGAGCCAAAGGGATTTTCGTAGGAGTCAGCTTGAACGGCGCCGTGGTGCAAGCCGACAAGAGCGGAGACAGGGCTATGTATGGCGACAACGCGAACCGGAACGAAATTCTGAGCGGCAAGGTTGCTATTCCTGCGCCCGCGGAGAGCTTATTGCATATGATTCACCAATATGCGGAGTAGAGTGAAGGCGGTCGTCGACCTAACTCTCGATGTCAATTCAGTGACGGTAAACGCAAGGGTGAACATTGCAGGTGCGGTAACTTTGGGATTCACCTCCGCACGAGCAGTGCACATCCGGATCTAGTAAGGGGGAAATTGTGCGAACGCGTCTGGCCTGGATTCTGATCCCATCTCTCTTAGTGTCGTTAACCAGCTTCGCGGACACTGTGATCTTGCATGATGGGTCCAGCTACGCCGGCCATTTGACAGGAATCGAGAACGGTCAAATCCCGTTTGTGGACCATTCCGGCATCCAGTACAAATTCCCTCTGGCGGATGTCCAAACCATTGTCTTCACATCTTCAGGCGAAACAGTCACGCTGCGTGATGGAAAAGCCTATTCCGGTACCTATGGCGGCCCGACACCGATATCGTTTCAGGACGCTGAGGGTATCACCTACCGTTTCCCGGTCAGCGCCGTCGAGTCCGTAGTCGTTTCGCGACGGCCCTCGGCGGTGACAGGTCAGGGCATAGTTATTCCCGAAGGGAGCGAAATCTCGATCCGCACGGATGAGGCCATAGATTCTGATCGTGTCGCCCCTGGCCAACTTTTTTCAGCCACACTAGCTCAAGACGTTATGGACGCGAGCGGCGGGGTCGCGATTCCAAGAGGTTCGCCGGCGAAGCTACTGGTTCGAAATATCACGACGGGTGGAGACGTTCACAGTCCCGAGTTGGTTCTTGATCTGTTTTCCGTGTCGGTAAACGGCAAGGAACATCGGGTGGTCACCTCCGATGTCGACATCAACAATCAAAAAGGGATTGGCACAAATCGACGCACCGCGGAATTCGCAGGCGGCGGAGCCGGCTTAGGAGCGCTCGTCGGGGCAATCTTCGGCGGTGGCAAGGGCGCATCGATTGGTGCAGCTTCGGGTGCCGGTGGAGGACTGGTAACGCAGATCTTTACGCGAGGTAAGAAGATCAAGGTGCCCGCAGAGTCCGAAATGACTTTTCGCCTCGATCGTACCCTCGTGCTCAGGCCAAATCCGGACCGGGGTTGAGCTTCGTAACCCAGAATCTATTGGAACTCAACAGACGCGTCACGTCCGCTTAATGTGCTCTGAGAACAATCTGGTGCAATAATTCCCCTGAAGCTAGCAGCTAAACGTTCGCGCCACTGGCCTTTCTGCTCCCCGAAACCGTTGTAGCTGTGCCTACCTTCTTGGCGGGAGCGCTTGGGCGTTCGCTAAGAACGTAGTGAATATGGGACAGCGGGATGAAATACAAGCCGTCCTCCAGCGCAGCCACTCGCTTCTTGACAGCCTCAGGCAGTTCGATCGAAAACTCGGACCGCGATACTCCTAATCCCATTGTGAGTCAGAGGCCTTCCTCTTCTACTTCTACGATTGTGCCTATGGTCGGAAGGATGTACCACGACGGTTTGATCACGACCTTTTTCCCTTTGAGCTCTAAGTATCTCGACATGGAGTTTCCTTTTCTTGATTAGGAATTGTCGCATTGCGACGCATCTGCTGGGACCACGCTGAACTGCCTACGCCGCAAAATATCTCATCAACGCCTGTCTGGTCTTATACTCGACAGCCAGCCGAGGTTCAAACATGCCTTCTCGAGGAATATGCGTTCCGCTGATTTTCGCTCTCATCTCTTCAATCTCTCTCGTTCCCGCCAGCACCCTGTGCTCTGCCGAAACCGGGAAGGATGTGGCCTGGAACCTCATTATGTCGGGATTGCACTCAAACAGCAGTGAAGAACGCGTCGTCGCCGTGCGCGTGTTGGGGCTTTTGATCAACAATAACAAAGCTGGCGAGTTGGCTGAGCACGCTCTAGGGGATGACAAACCTGAAGTACGAAGCGCTGCGGCCACTGCACTGGGACAAATGCATTCGACAGCCTCGATCTCCAAACTAAGACAAACCCTGTCCGACAAGGAGATATCGGTGGCTCTCGCCGCCGCTCGCGCTCTTCATACGATGAACGACAGGTCGGGATACGACTTCTATTACGAAATTCTCACCGGCGAACGAAAAGGCAGTGAAGGCTTCATCGCCAAGCAAACCGCAGTCCTGCACGAACCCAAGAAACTTGCTGAACTCGGTTTTGAGCAAGGAATCGGTTATATCCCATATGCGGGGATGGGTTGGGACGCCCTGCGGGTTATCCTCAAGAATGACGCGTCCCCCGTGCGGGCAGCGGCCGCCACCATGATCGCCGATGATCCTGATCCGAACAGTGCCAAGGCACTCGTGAAAGCGACTCAGGACAAGAATTGGATCGTGCGTGTGGCGGCGCTTGAAGCAATCTCGAAACGGGGTGATCCAACTTTGGGAGTCACCATCGAAACTTCGATGTACGATCCGAAGAGCGAGGTCCGATTTGCAGCGGCCGCAACCGTGGTGCACCTCACCGACCTGGCCGAGGTCTCTAAGCCTGTCAAACAAGCGCAAACCAACGCCGAAGGTTCGCCATCCGCGCGGCGAAACGAGTAGGTATCGAATCCGCCGAGATAATTTCCGTAATCCAGCCTGCCAAACCTCTACAGTTGAGAACCACTTCGCTGACACGTCAGGCAGGCAGTGGCAAATCCATTTGTCTCGGCGGCAAGCGCCGAGGAGCGTATTTCTTCAAGAATACGCGACCGAACTCATTGACGACTCGTGATCCCTGATCGGCTCTCATGATCAAGGAAGTGTCAAAATAAAGTGACTCATCGCTTAGAGGCCGGATCACAACTCCGCAGAGACGGCAATCGATGGAAGGAGGCTCCGCGAAGATCGCGACGCCGGCATGTTCTGAGACCAGATATACCGCTTGGTGTGCGGTAAACGTTTCATGCGCGTCCTTCGGCGGAATGCCTTCCAGTCGTGCGGTCTGGAGAACCGCGTCGTGGATCATGGGGTGGACCTGGCGGGCGAACAGAATCCACTGGTCCCTTCGTAGATCGTGAAGTAGCAAACGATCCTTCTTCACGGCCGGGTGGTCTTCTGGCAGGGCGGCGTAGAGAGGAGCGCGGGCAAACGGCACCGCGGTGATTTGCCCGTCGTCCGGAGGGGCGGTCACAAGAGCGAGACTCAGCTCGCCTGCCAGCACGCCGCGAATCAATTCCATGGCGAAGCGGGTGGCAAAGCGTACTTTGAGTTTCGGGTACAACGGCAGGCGTATCGCCAGCATGGTAGCGATCCATTCGTGGTTGGCATGGTGGGAGTGGCCAACCATTAAAACGCTGTCGGTTCCTTCGTGAGCGGCGCGAGCCAGGTGAATCGCCCGTTCAGTGTGAAAGAGCGCCGAGCGTGCTTCTTCCACGAAGGCGCGACCGGCATCCGTAAGCTCCACGATGCGGCCCTTTTCTCGAACAAAGAGACGTATCTGGTACTGGTCTTCAAGCTCGGTGATTTGTTTGCTGAGGGCCGGCTGGGTGATGCGCAGGATATGAGCGGCACGCGTGAAGTTCAGTTCTTCGGCGAGAACAAGGACCGCCTGCAAGTAACGGCCCTCGACGTGCGGAAACACTGCTCCGAGCCCCGTTCAAGAATTGGTTGACGCAAAAAGTGTTGAGTTCTACCTGCCGCATGAAGCTGGACGAGTGGTTGCCAGATTGGAACCCGATTGGCGCGGGAAAGTTTCACAAAAATTGACAGAAGGCCTAAATTTCTTTCGGCCAAATCCCGCTTCTGCTGGCCCGGTACTTCCATTTCAAACCTCCTTGCGCCGCAGCGCTTTGATTAAACGATGGCCATAATATACATTAAGTTTGGCTATTTAAAGTATATTTTTTGATTGACTTTTGTATATATTCCCCTATACTGGTTCCCAGGAGAAGGTTGCAATGTCAGAGAAACGGACAATGACGCTGAATTTGACGGACGACGAGATGAACGCCCTGGACGCGCTCTCGGATCGCTACGATATGAGCAAGACCGCGATCATCCGTAAAGCCTTGCGCATGTATCAGATGATCGACACGCGTCTGCAGCGGGGCGAGAAGCTCTTCGTCGAGGACGAGGTTGAGAAGAAGAAGTCGGAACTCTTGGTCTTGTGACACATACTCCCACCACGATCGGCCTGCTGGACCTCCACAAGAACGAGGTCGTTGACGCTCTTCTTCATAAGGGCTTAACGGAGGACCAGATACGAACCGCGCAGGCGGAGTGGGAGCCTGTCCGCAAGGCCTCTATCGAACGGCTCCTGAAGGAGGGAAACCCGCTAGAAGAGTTGCCGAAACATTGGGGTGGGACTGGACGCGCAAAATCCGCCAGCTGGGTAATCCTCTGCTGGGGTTTTATGGAATCGAATGCGAGGGTAGAATGCAGGGCTTACTCGAAGTGGCGAAGGAAGGATACCTCACCCAACTTCCCAGCCAGAAGGGCAAGCCCCTTATTTACGTGGAATACGTCGAAACCGCACCCTGGAATGTAAAGCTGCTCGAACCTAAGCCTCACTACGGCGGTATAGGATCGCGCCTGATGCGCGTTGCGATCGAACTGAGCCATGCTGAAGATTGCAAGGGACGAGTGGGGCTTCATTCCTTGCCGGGAAACAAGAAGGGTGAGCCGGAGTGGTTCTATCAGCATGTTTGCAAGATGGAGCCGATGGAGTCGGAACGGGACGGAGAGGGACTCCTCTATTTCGAACTCACCCCGGAGAAGGCTGAAGAATTCATGAAAGGAGGAAAACCATGAGAACGCCTGATGAAGATGCCTGGATTAGACAGAAAGCGGCGGAAGAAGATGGCGCATTCATATCCGCAGGATGCATGCCCTTTCCCGCGGAGCCGCTCCCTCTGGTCACGAGTGACGCCCTAGCTGCACGGCTCTCGTTTTCGAGATTCGTACAGTTTGCCAGGCTCAAACTTCGGCTCAATAAAGAACAATTCGCGGGCAAGACCCAGATACCTTTGAAAGAACTTGTATGCATCGAAGACAATGATCAGTACACACCGTCGCTTCGAACTGTGCACATGCTTGCTCAGTTTCTGAAGGTCTCCCACGTTAAATTGCTAACGCTGGCTGGCCTGGCCCAAGCGAAGGATGCAGTGTTCAACGATGCGGCTGTCCGGTTTGCCGCTAAGTCAGAGCCGATTCGTCAGCTGACGCGCGAAGAACAGGAAGCCTTCGACGAATTTGCGAAATTCTTGAGCTCCCGTTGAAGAACACTCACCTTGACCAATACACTTCCGCAGATATAGACGCCCAGGTCTTGAAAGTTCTTCGAGATCTGGGCAATCCCGAACCGCCTCTCAATCTCGAACATGTACGCGAACTCCTTCGCCTTGCGAAGGGCTACTATTCGGCCGCAGACGATGGATTTTTCAAGCGCTGGATTCACTCCCTCAAAGTCGCCGGCAAACAAATCGCGGAACGCCCCGGATTCCTGAAGGACTTCATCCAGAATTTTCGACTCGATGCGCTCTGTCTGTTTGATGAGAAGAGGATTCTTATCAGCGAGCAGCTGCCGACGCCCAAACAACGCTGGGCTGAAGGGCATGAAATCGGCCACGTGATCATCCCTTGGCATGGACCGATCAGCCTGGGCGACGACAAATACACGCTTATGGCCGATTGCCACGAGATGATGGAATCGGAGGCCAACTACGCCGCGCGGCGGCTTTTGTTCCTGCGGGATAAATTCAGAATCAGGGCGCTTGCATCTGAACCTACATTGGCCCACGTCGGTTCACTCAAAGACCTTTTCGGGAACACCATGACGACGACCTTCTATTCGCTCGTGGAGAGGCTCGATGTACCGGCTTTCGGGCTGATCACAGGTCACCCTAAGAGACCTGACAAGGACTTCGACCCGACGAAGCCCTGCCAGCATTTCATTACTTCCCTGCCTTTTGATGCGCAATTCGCGAATGTCACGGACCTTCAGCTTTACTCCATCCTTGAGAGTTACTGCGGATACGGCAGGTGGGACCTCGGAAAAGCGGAAAAGGTCATCAGCAACAGCCGCAAGGAAACCTATGTATTCCGGATGGAGACCGTATTTAATCACTACGATGCACTGACGCTCGGCGTGATGGTCCGCAAACACGAACCCACAGTCTCGATCCTAACTTCTTTTTGACGATTAACTCCCCGCAATCCATACTATTCCGTCTAGTTTGTTCTCCCACTAGTTCGCCATTCAACGGGAGGCCGAAATGGTTGATACAGCAATCTTTTTGGGTGCCGGTGCATCTAAGGCCGAAGGTGCGCCACTCCAGGGTGACCTCTTTCGTGAATATTTCTCCTCACCCGTTTTCAAGACCAGTACGGATCTGATGGATCGTGAGCTGGCAGACTTTTTTCGTGAAATGTTCCACCTCGACGTGATGGGTGGAAACGTGTCCAAGCTGAATTTCCCAACATTTGAGGAGGTACTAGGACTCACTGATCTGGCCATCATGCGCAAAGAGGCGTTTCGGCACTTCGAACTCGAAAACCGGACCGTGCATAGTGGCCGTCTCCGGTTCATGGCCCAGCATCTCGTTTTCTTGGTCGCAAAGGTTTTACACACCAAACTTCCGGATCGCGCCACTCTTCATCGTAAGGTGGTTACTGCACTCCGCAAGGACAAGGAGCTGCGAAATTGCGCTTTCGTCGCGACAAGAGCGTCTCGCTCTTTAAGCCACACGGCTCTCTCAACTGGTTGTTTTGTCCAGCTTGCGACGAGCTGGAAATCACCCCAAAAGAAAAGGGAGTGGTTACCCACCTGATATCCGAGTTCGCTGATAAAACGTGTCCCGAGTGCGGTAGCGTATACGCGCCGCTCATCGTTCCACCCACGTTCTACAAGGATCTTAACAACGCTTTCCTGAGCAATATTTGGAACCGAACCGACGTCGCGCTCAGGAAAGTTAGTCACATCATTTTCTGTGGGTATTCATTCCCAGATGCCGACATCCACATAAAATATCTTCTGAAGCGCGCGCAGACGAATAGAAACAATGACCTAAAATTTACCGTGATTAATCACTTTGATGGCAAAGACAAGAAGCTTGCCAAGCAAGAAAGAGAACGATTTTGCAGGTTCCTGGGAAACGAAGTGAATAACACGACTATGTCATTTGAAACATTCGCTGCAAACCCGATATCTATAATCCGTCCGTAACTCAGGAAATTTGTCGGGCAGCAGTCCTTTCGCTGTGCTCCAGCACCTGAGTGAAAATGGCATCTTCGGTAGCTGATAATCCGGCTTATCACGGGGGCTAGGTATCAGGCGGCATGTTGCAGCATCTCCTGAAACTTTTTCTGCGTGGAGTATTTGCCGTAGAGCGAAACCGCCCGTGAGAGCTTTTTCGGGTCCATCTCTTTGGCTTTTTCGCGAACGCGAGAAAGAACGGCATCCTGGTCCTCCGCAAGGTCGCCGAGCTCATTAACAAGATCAACCAGCAGAAACTCGGGAGACAGTTGCCTGGGAACATTCATCCGGCGCTCGAAGGTGACCATGCGATTGCCAAGCGGAAATGTCCCATGCCGTTTCTGGTTGTAGACAACCCGTTTGTTGTAGAGCTGGCTTGTCCCAACTCCCAACTGGTTGTAGGCATTCGGGGAGGTCACGACAAAGCGGTCTGTTTTCAAAAACGCTCTCACTAGCTCATGCTCCTCTGCGGGAGCCTCACCTCTGCCGGTGAATGGATCTCCTTGCGGTCGCGAGTAGAGTGCGCTGCGATTTCGGCGGCTTCCTTGCCGGAGTGGCCTGTGCGTTCGAGGTATTCACGAATCTGTTGGCTCCGCGGGCTGGATGCATCGAGGTATTCCTGGGTATACGGGATTGTGTCAGATGGCGACCTGATGGAAGGCGTCGCCTCCGAGGCGGCCTCGCTCGCCGGCGCACTTCGCCTGGGCAAGCTCATCTATCTCTACGACAACAACCACATCTCGATCGAAGGCAAAACCGACCACGTGTTCACTGAAAACGTCCAACGTCGCTTCGAAGCCTACGGATGGCAGGTGCTGACGGTCGAGGACGGCACGGACCTTGACGCCATCGAGAGCGCCATTCAGGCTGCGCGTGCGGAAAATGCGCGGCCTTCCCTGATCGCTGTGCGAAATCACATAGGTTATGGCAGCCCCAAGCAGGATACGGCCGCCGCCCATGGTGAACCTTTGGGCACAGAAGACGTGAAGGCCACAAAAGAAAAACTGGGTTGGCCGCTCGAGCCCACATTCTTCATCCCCGAACAGGCGGGCGCACATTTTCTTGAGGCAGTTGCGACAGGCAAGCAACTAGAACGCGAATGGGACATGCCTCTCAAGCTATACACCCAAGAGTACCCCGATCTCTCTCGACAGGATGACAACGTAATGCGAGGCGAACTTCCCAGGGGGTGGGATTCCGATCGGCCCTCGTTCCGCCCGGGAGACGGCCCCATGGCGACGCGCGATGCTTCCGGCAAGGTGATGAATACCCTGGCACGGAGGCTGCCGCAACTCATGGGTGGTTCGGCCGACCTCGCGCCTTCCACCAAAACGATCTTGATGGGCTATGGTGATTTTGGCTTTGGCGAGGACTGTGGGCGCAACCTGCACTTTGGCGTGCGCGAGCAAGCCATGGGCGCAATCGCTAACGGTTTGGCGGTGCATGGCGGCATCCTGCCCTACACGGCGACATTCCTGACCTTCTCGGATTACATGCGTCCGCCGATCCGCCTGGCAGCATTGATGCAGACCCATGTGGTGTTCATCTTTACCCATGACAGCATTGGCCTCGGCGAGGACGGACCAACCCACCAGCCGGTGGAACAACTGCTCGCTGCGGGCCATTCCCCAACTCGTCGTGATTCGGCCTGCCGATGCGAACGAGACTGCGGCAGCGTGGCGCATCTCACTCAGTCGTCACGCGCCGATGGCGATGGCTTTGAGTCGGCAGAAGCTGCCGACTCCCGACCCGGAGCGTTACCCGGTTCGGGAGGGAGTGGCAAATGGCGCCTACGTTCTCTCCGAAGCGCGAGGAGAGAAGGCTGCTGTCATTCTGATTGCGACCGGGTCCGAGGTTCATCTCGCGCTGGCAGCCCAAACCGAATTGCTGCAGAAAGGCGTGCCGGCGCGCGTGGTCTCGATGCCCTCCTGGGAACTGTTCGACGGGCAAACGGCAGATTACCGGGCGAGAGTACTCCCAGCAGAGATTCCAAAGCTTGCCATTGAGGCCGGTGTGACGCGCGGCTGGCGCGACTATGTAGGCCCTGGCGGAGACATCATTGGGCTGGATCGCTTTGGAGCGTCGGCTCCGGGCACGGTTGTCATGGAGAAGCTCGGCTTTAACGTCGAGAACGTGGTCTCGCGGGCCATGAAAATCGCAAGAGAACTGCGCGAACTCGCGGCCTGAAGGTGGAGCAGGGACCGAATCCTGCTCTACCAATCCCGCGATGGGTGCTAGGCAGCCAAGCGTTCATCTTTTGCGGTTGCGGCCTTCGGTAATCTGATCTCCAGCATACCGTTGCTCAGGCGCTTCGTTGCCTTGTTTGGGTTGACAGGCGCCGGAAGGCGGAGCGAGCGAAATACCCGGTTGGATCTCCATTCAGAATAGAGCGTCTTTGCCTTTCGTTGTTCTCCGTCCACCTCATGCTCTGCGGTGATAATGACACTCGAGGATTCGACTGCGACGGTGACTTCGTTCTCGCGAAACCCCGGCAATTCGGCGCGTAAGATGAATTCGGAGTCGGTTTCGCATATTTCGATGGGAGCGGAATGGAACAGCTCTCGCTCCGCCCGGAGCCAGTCATCGAGATCATGACCATCGCTAGATCCCTGATCCGCGAATAGCTGATATGCCCGCTGGGCAATCAGGTGATGGACATCCCTCATCTCTTCGAACAAATGATGTTCCGGAAAAAGTGCAACGATTCCTTTGTTTGCCAGTTGTATTTCAGAACTTCTTTTCATCATGTTTTTCTCCCTCTTCAAGGGAAGTGGGCGCACGCCTAAGTCGCGCGGACCTGCGAAAAGCGAACTCCCACTGCCCCGCAATCGCTCTGCTTGTTTCAGGCGGCTTCCGTTCCCGTGTCTTCGAGACCGACAAGCGGCTTTTCCGTTTTGAATATCAGCCGGTAAGTCTGGTCTCCAGTTGCAGCGCCATCCAGCACCTGGACCAATTC
>DATEHP010000316.1:0-5483 GCA_035279505.1 Candidatus Sulfotelmatobacter sp.
CCCCCAGCGTCAGCTTCTAAAGAAAGGGAGCAGGGGAAGGGGGACCCGCCCCCTTCCCCTGCAACCCCATCCCCAAACCCGGACCAAAATCTGTCAACTATGTCCCCGGTCTAAAATGTCAACCATCTCCCCGGCTGGACATTCTTTCGCCGCTTTGCGGCTGGGCGACCTCGGATCTGCTCCACAACGTCGGTGCAGGTGTTGGTACAATCGCCGCCTGCTGTTTTTTCGAGGGCAGGTGCGACCCCGCATGAAAGGCCCAGCCAAGACGAGGCTCCGCGTCGGCGCATGGTGCGTGAATCCGACGACCGGCGAGATTTCGCGGAATGAAGAAACCCTGCGCCTGGAACCCCGGGCGATGCTCCTGCTGGTGTGCCTGGCCGAGCACGCGGGAGAGGTCGTCAGCATCGACGAGCTGCTGAACCAGGCTTGGTCTGGCGTTGCCGTCTCGCCCGACTCGGTCTATCAGGCAGTGGCGTCTCTGAGGCGCCAGCTGGGCGACGATCCCAAGCAGCCGAGTTACATTGCGACTGTGCCGCGCCTTGGGTACCGGATGGTGGCCACGGTTGGTCCCTGGGCGGACAGCGGGCGTCCGGATGTGGTGACGGATGACCGGCGCCCTGGTTTGTCCAGAGGCGTTGTCGCGTGGGCCGTTGTTGCGGTACTTTTCTTTGCGCTTGTCGTTGCAGTTGCGTTGCGGTTCCGCGGCGCGAACAACCGCCATTCTCTCTCCCCCGTCATTGCTGCACAGCCGCAGAAATCGGTCGCGGTGCTGCCGTTTCTCGACCTCACCGACGGCATGAAGGAAGAGGAGTTCGCCGACGGGATGACTGAGGAGTTAATTGACAAGCTGAGTAATATCCCTGACTTTCGCGTGCCGCCTCCAACCTCATCCTTCTACTTCAAAGACAAGAAAGTTCCTCTCGCCGAAATTGCCAAAACGCTGGGCGTTGCTTTCGTGCTCGACGGAAGCGTGCGCAAGTCGGCGGCAAGGTTTCGGGTGGCGGCGCGGCTCGTACGCGCGGAGAATGGGTACGTGATCTGGTCGGAGACTTACGACCGGCCGCTTGTAGACAAGTTGTTGGTGCAGGAAGACATTGCTGGGGAAGTGGCGAAGGCGCTGAGAGCGTCGCTTGAGGGTGGAGATCGGGTAAAGTGAGTGCCTATAAAATCAACCATTAAGAACACGGAGTTACGCGCCAGCGACCTCCAACCACTAATGGCCCCGATCGGGAAAGAAATCGCGCACTTGAAGAGAATGAAGAATGGAATGAAGGCGAGCGGATATTTGCCGAGGGGTCTGGCAAGGTTCCCCCTGGTTGCTAACTTCGCTCACTCTTTTGGCACTTTAGGACAGTCTCATCTGGAGTTTCGTCGTCGGTCCTCAAGCGCGGCCCAGGCAAAAAGCACAGAACCCGCCACTAAACCGCCCAGGAAGATACGGAAAGCATCGTCGAGGTCTCTTTCGCTCCCCGTTGAGCCAAACACGCCTCCACACTTGAGCCAAGACAGGAGAACACCAAGAAGCATCACCAAGATGCCATGCCATCGTTTAGGGAAATCAGTTTTGGATTCTTGCGGTACTCGATTTGTTTGCCTCTCCCGTTCAAATCTCCTTGCCAACGATTTCCAAGCGAAGACCGCAATTAGGATCAGGAGGGCCCAAGAGGACAGAACGAATAATGGACTTCCCGTGACAGAAAGCTGGCCGAAGACATTGTGCACTAAGTTGCCCTAATTGCTGTTTTCGCCGACCTTTAGCACCGCCAGGAATGCTTCCTGGGGGATGTCCACGCGGCCGATGCGCTTCATACGCTTCTTGCCTTCTTTTTGCTTCTCCAGGAGCTTGCGCTTGCGGGTGATGTCGCCGCCGTAGCACTTGGCCAGGACGTTCTTGCGAATGGCGTGCACGGTCTCGCGGGCGATGATCTTGGCGCCGATCGAGGCTTGAATGGGGACTTCGAACATCTGGCGGGGGATCAGTTCGCGCATCTTCGCAACCAGGGCTTTGCCGCGTTCGTAGGCGAAGTCGCGGTGCACAATGATGGAGAGCGCGTCGACGGGATCGCCCGCTACCAGGATGTCGAGCTTCACCATCGGCGACTCCCAGTACCCGGCGAGGTGATAGTCGAGCGACGCGTATCCACGGGAGACAGATTTGAGGCGATCGTAGAAATCGAGGACGATCTCGTTCAGCGGCAACTCGTAGTGCAACATTACCCGGGTTGAGCCGACGTACTCGAAGGTCTTCTGCTTGCCGCGTTTCTCTTCGACGAGCGCAAGAATTCCGCCGACGTATTCTTCTCCCGTCAGAATCGTGGCAAGGATTACAGGCTCCTCCACTTTGGCGATTTCCGCAGGATTCAGCCAGCGTGAAGGATTGTCGATCTCGACAACCGTGCCATCGGTCTTGGTGATCTTGTAACGCACGCCGGGAGCCGTCGTGATCAGGTCAAGATTGAACTCGCGCTCCAGGCGCTCCTGAATGATTTCCATGTGGAGCAGGCCGAGGAAGCCGCAGCGGAAGCCGAAGCCGAGGGCAACGGAACTTTCAGGCTCGAAGAAGAAGGACGAGTCGTTCAGGCGCAGCTTTTCGAGAGCTTCACGCAATTGCGTGTGCTCGTGAGCGTCGACGGTGTAGAGCCCGGCGAATACCATCGGCTTGATTTCTTCGAAGCCGGGCAGCGGCTCAATGGCGGGATTGCCATCATGCGTGATGGTGTCTCCGATTTTGGTGTCGGCAACGTTCTTGATGTTGGCGATGAGAAAACCGACTTCGCCTGCCTGGAGTTGATCGATCTCTACCGGCTTGGGCGTGAGCACGCCCAGAGTTTCCGCGTCGAAGGTGGTTCCATTCCACATGAGACGGATTCTCTGACCCTTGCGAAGCGTGCCTTGAAAAACGCGAGCGAGAACGATCACGCCGCGATACGGATCGAACCAGGAATCGAAAACCAGTGCCTGGAGCTGGTTTTCGGGATTTCCCTTCGGCGGAGGAACGCGCTTGACAATCGCTTCCAGCACCTCGGGAACGCCCTGGCCGGTTTTGGCGCTGATGAGCACCGCATCGGTCGCATCGAGGCCGACGGCGCTCTCAATCATTTCCTTGGTGCGCGGGATGTCGGCGCTTTGTAGATCGATCTTGTTGATTACGGGGATGATCTCCAGCCCGTGATTGATGGCGAGATAAGAATTCGCAAGGGTTTGCGCTTCGACGCCTTGCGAGGCGTCGACGACAAGAAGGGCGCCTTCGCAGGATGCCAGCGAGCGGGAGACCTCGTAGGAAAAATCCACGTGGCCCGGGGTGTCGATCAGGTTGAGCTGGTAAGTCTGGCCATCTTGCGCGGTGTACATCATGCGGACGGCGTGGGCCTTGATGGTGATGCCGCGCTCGCGCTCGAGATCCATGGAATCGAGGACCTGGGCCTGCATCTCGCGCGCGGTGAGGGATCCGGTGAGTTCCAGCAGGCGGTCGGCCAGCGTGGACTTGCCGTGGTCGATGTGCGCGATGATCGCGAAATTGCGGATGTGCTGGGAATCCATGGGAGTGCGGTAAATACTGATTTTAGCAGGGAAGACGGGAAGGCTCTGTTAAGGGCATTCTCGCCACGAGATAATTCATGAACCAGCCTTCTGAGGATTGGTTGCGATCGCAGCTCTCCTCGTTTACTCTCCTTTCCGAGATCGATCATGATTGGAAAGCATATATTCCTGACGCTCCTGGTGGGGGGAGGGATTTGTGCCCTGTTGTGGCAGCATCCTCCGGCGGTCTGGACACCTGTGCCGATCGTGGGGCTAAGCCTGCTGATTGCCGGGCTCATTTTATGGACGATCGCGCGCGCGTGTGACGGACGCCATGACAACAGATGCGACGAACGCGTGGCTGTCCAATCGGTTGCGCTACAGCGATTCTGCGTTCTTGAAAAGGAATTTCGGCAGCGAAGAGTCGTCGCTTCCAGCCGCATTCAAGAAAGAGCTGGAATTCGAGTTTGCATTTGCGAAGGCTGGAGGGCTGCTGCTGGCCGGACTGGATCCGACGGGAATGGGCGGCGTGATCGCTGGGTTTGGCGATCAGCGTCGAAGTGGAATTGCTGGTGGAGGCGGGATTCACTCCGCTGGAAGTGATTCACATCGCCACTTATAACGGGGCGCAGTATCTGGGGGAGCTCGATCGTATCGGGAGGATTGCAGCGGGCAAGCAGGCCGACCTTGTGGTGATCAAGGGAGATCCGTCGAAGAAGATTGAAGACATTGAGAATGTGGAGCAGTGTTTAAAGACGGCGCGGGGTACGATTCGGCGAAGCTGATTGAAGCAGTGCGCGGGGCGGTGGGGAGCCGGTAGGACCTGCCAGTTACAGCTCTTCGCGCGCTGCTTTATCGGGCAGGAGGCAACAGCATCGCGGTGGGGCCTCGCTTCGCTTCGGCGGACAGCCGAGGCGGCCGTCCCTACATGATTCTGGATCTATGGGCACTTATCCATTCAGTGCGATTGATCATGTACAACTCGCCATGCCTCTTGGCGGCGAGGATCGGGCGCGCGTTTTCTATGGGAACTTGCTCGGGATGAGGGAAGTTCCGAAGCCTGCGGAGTTGGCCAAGCGCGGTGGGTGCTGGTTTGAATGCGGGCCGGTGCAGATTCATCTTGGCGTGGAAGCAGATTTTCGTCCGGCACGAAAGGCGCATCCTGCGTTGCGGTGCTTTGACTATGACGGGCTGATCAGCAGACTAAACGCGAATGGGGTTGAGGTTACCGACGAGGCCAGCATTCCCGGCGTGCGGCGTTGTCACATCGCGGACCCGTTTGGGAACCGGATTGAACTGATCAAGGACTAGCAGTGCCTCTGCGTCCTATAGAATCAGGCCTCCCCATGCTCGTGCTCGCCTCCGCCTCGCCGCGACGTCAGGAACTTCTTCGCAATGCCGGCATTTCGTTTGCGGTGCAGCCCGCGGATGTTGACGAAACGCCGCTCAAGAATGAGGCGCCACGGGACTGCGCGGAGCGGCTGGCGCGCGAGAAGGCGCTGACGGTTTGGCGAAGCCATCCGCAGGACGCGGTGCTGGGCGCGGATACGATTGTGGTCGTGAATGAAACGATCCTGGGAAAGCCAGTTGACGCGGAAGATGCGGTGCGCATGTTGCGGATGCTCTCTCGAAAGATGCATCAGGTCATTACGGGGGTATGCCTTGTGAGTCCAGCATTTAGGGGTCAGGGGGCAGGGACCAGGGATCAGGAGCCGCATTCAGAACAAGTGCGAATTGCGTCTGAAACTACCGTGGTGACGGTGAGCGAGATTTCGGATCAGGAGATTCTGGACTACGTGGCGACTGGCGAGCCTATGGATAAAGCCGGAGCGTACGCCATTCAGGGCATCGCGTCGCGATGGATTCCCCGGATTGAAGGTGATTACAGCAACGTGGTGGGGTTGCCGGTAGCGTTGGTGTACCGGATGCTGCGGGATACGAAGTAGATGACAGAGGGGTTC
>DATEHP010000317.1:0-4185 GCA_035279505.1 Candidatus Sulfotelmatobacter sp.
CGGCCGGTGAAGTGATAACGCTTGGTAGCCTGCGGCTTGGAGCGATGGCAAGAAGTGGCCAAAAAGGGGGAGATGAGAAGGAGAATAATGAGAAAACGACGTTCGATTCGAATGTTCACGTTGTAAACACTTTAACTCTTATGGAACGCGCTTGGCCATGCGGAGACGACGAAACGCCTCTGGATTTCTTTGTCTGTGCTGTGAAATCCTACGCGGGATTTTCCAAGCGGAGACTCTCTCAATGGCATGCAACCCCGAAGTTCTGAAACATGTCCCCCTGTTCGCCTTGCTCGATACAGAAGAGACGGCAGTACTGGCCGGACAGGTGCGGCTGAAGACATTCGTGCCGCGACAGCGGATCTACAAGATCGGCGATTCCACCGGGCAGGCGTACGTCGTGGTGTCCGGACGCGTGCGCGTGTCGACTGTCGATCAGGACCAGCAGGAAGTGGTCATCGACGAACCGTCGCACGGGGAATTCTTCGGATTCGCTTCCATGCTGGAGCAGACGCCGCACCAGACCCAGGCCGAGGCCATTGACCAGGTGGAATGCCTGGAGGTGAACCGGAACGACATCGCTGTCCTGCTGCAGCGCAAGCCGCTCGCGGGGATGGACATGCTGACGGTGCTGGGGCGGCAGTTCCATGCCTCGCAGCAACTGGTGCGGCTGCGCGCAAACCGGCACCCGAACGAAGTCATCGAGAAAGACGCAACCTTCGGCGAACACGTGGCCGACATCGTTGCAGGATTCGGCGGATCCTGGACGTTCATCATCTTGTTCAGCATCATCCTTGCGATCTACATGACCGTCGATGCAGTGCTGGGGAAACGTGCCTTTGATCCTTATCCGTATATTTTGCTGAATCTGTTCCTGAATATGCTGGCGGCGTTGCAAGCGCCAATCATCATGATGAGCCAGAACCGTCAGGACACCAAAGACCGGCTGCGTGGTGAACTTGATTACGACGTAAACCGGCGGGCGGAGGTGGAGATCCAGGGGCTGGCCCGCAAGCTGAATCTGCTGGGAGAGAAGATGGGCGATGTGGAGGAGATTCTTAGAGAGAAGCTGGCGCGGAGCTGATCGGGTGGTTGATCGTGCAGGTCCGCGGCCGCGCTTCGCGCAGGCCCCGACAGCCGAGGCGGCTGTCGCTACGTGATCATCTTCAATAGTGAAAGCGGTAGCGCAGCTCCAGAAATACCTCCCGCGGATTATTCCAGTGGAATCCTCCGAACGTGACGCTGTTGTCGAGTTCGACCCGGCGGTTGGCCACGTTGAGCGCGCTGACTGATGCGGAAAAGCGCTCGCCGAACTGCTTGCCCAGCGTCAGATCAAACGTAGTGTGTTTAGGGAGATAGTTTCCGGGATACGGCTGGTCGGGAAAAGCGTTAGCGAATCCGGAGCCATAGTAAACATTCGTCGACGCATAGGAGTTCCACGGGAGCGTGAGATCTCCGCCGACATTGAGCGTGTTGCGCTGATCATGATCCAGCATGCAGAAGCTGCCCGGTGGCGCGGGGTCGCAGATATTCGTGGTGAAATCGGTTAACCCGCCGCTGATTCCACCGCCGGCCTCGGCAATCTGGTTCGAATAGGCAAGGTGAATCTGTGCCCGGTGCGCGAGACGCGGAGAACGCAGCGTGACCTCCCAACCCCGAATTCGCGCCTTGTCGATGGTGAGTGGGAAGAACAGATTGGACTCTCCGATCACGTCGTGATCGAAGAAGTTGGCCGCACGGGTGTGGAACGTGTCTGCGTCGAGCGTCCATCCGCGGAAGGGGATAGTAACACCGAACTGATGCTCCTCGTCACGTTCTCCTGCGAGGGTTGTAAATCCGCAGTCGCTGGCAGTACAGAGACTGATTAAGGAACCGGAAGCAGTGACAAGCGGAGGGGCCTGGTAGAAATGGCCATAGAAGGCGCGGAGCGTCCAATGCAGATGAGGGATGGTGAGAGCTGCGCCGAATCGGGGACTGATCGCGTTCTCTGAAAATCCGTTGTTGCCGGAGAAATGTGTGGGGCGCACACCTGCGGTGAGCGTCAGCCCTGGGAATGGTTTCAAACTGTCATCGATAAAGAAAGCTGCCAGGCCTCCGGTTGGTCGTTCGGAGGCAGCGAACGCTGGGCGACCGCTGCCATCGTTGAACATGGCACCGAAGGTCTCGTTGTTCGCCTGATAGAAGCTGTATACGCCCGCCTGAAAACTGTTTTTCGAAAAATTTGCCGTGAAGCTGCCCTGTCCTCCTCCATAGCTGGACCTACGATCCTGACTGGCCGCAACTGGTGTATCCGAAGGAGAGTTCGTATAGTTCGCCGCGTTGTAATGATAGAAGGGCGAAACCGTCAGCAGCAGTTTCGAGTTGAAAGTGTGTACCCAGGAGAGGTTCAGGATCGCGTCGGATTCGTGATCGCTATCGCGCAGCCCGATGCTGGGATATTGCGGAGTGAAGGCATTTTCCGGAATCGCGCCATTCTCGATGTCGTTGGGAAAAGGATCGTAAGGAACCTGGTAGAAGTCCTTTCGAAGCGAACTCACCAGCCTGAGCTGATTTGAAGGGTTGACGTTGAAGATGAACGAACCGAAGCCACCGTATCCGTTCTCGGCATCGTGCACGACCTGTGGAACCGGCGTCTCGATTCCGAGATTGCTCCGGTTCGCGTTCACACTTGCGTAATAGGCAAAGCGCTCGCTGTGGCTGCCGAAGCTGAACTGGTCGTTAGTCTGATAGAAGTTTCCAGCACTGAGCAGCAGTTCGGCTTCACGATTGCGTTCAAATCCCGTGCGCGGCACAACGTTGAATACTCCGTAAGTGCGGTCGCCCAGCTCCGCCCCATAACTTCCACGGCTGACTTCCAGGTAATCAATGTCCTTGGGATCAAACTGCGGTCCGATATTCGACGCGATGTTTGTGTTCGGAACCGGCACGCCATCGACCAGCCAGCTGGTCTGATGTCCGCCGCGAATGTGAAGCTGGTCGTGCGTAATGTAGGCGCCTGGAACGAAGTCGGTGATCATGGCGAGGCTGTTGCTGCGTGCGGCTCCGGGCGTGCGCGCGACGTCGAGCCGGTTGATGACTGTGGTCGGAGTTGCCGTATCGGTCGGTACCTCTTCGGTGGCGCCCGAGACGGTGACGGTCTCCTTCGCGCCGGCAACGTTAAGCGCGAAATGCAGCACGGGGTTCGAGCCCGAGACAACCATGACATCTTGCTGTGCCTGTTCGAATCCGACTCCGGCCACGGTCACGGTGTATTCCCCGAGCGGCACGGCGTTAAATACGAAATTGCCGGCGGCATCGGAATTGACGGTCGATACCCAGTCGGAGTTCCTGGCTTTGAGCATGACCATGGCCTCTTCCACGGGACGGTGCTGCGGATCGTGGATCACGCCACGCACCGATCCGACCACCGCCGCGTAGGCGGTGACGGGCAAGAATATTGCGAACAGCACAATGCGAACGAAACGCATGAAGTCTCCAATGGCAAATGAGCAACTACGGGTCGCAGTAGCGCCGCAATCGTCCACAATGCGTTCAGGACGGTTTCAGCTGATCAAGCGATGGAGACTAACGGAGGAGCGCGGGTAGAAAGAGAGGCGAGAAACCGCGCATAGGCAGCAGAGTCGGGCGTATCGAGCGAAGCCTGGTGCGAGAGTTCCGAAGAGCTCGCGCCGGTTCGGGGTTGTGGATGCGCCCACCGGGCGGTTGTGACCGTGCTCGAGCAGTTGCCATGGCAGCACCCGGGGCCGCGAAGCACGGGCCCTTGCGGATTCGAATCAGCCGAATCGTGACAGTGATGCGTGGCCTGCCTCCGGCAGCAGGCATGTTGGGGCGTACCCGTAGCCTGCAGCGCGGCCGGAAGAATTGTTCCGACAATCGCGAATAACAGCAGGAATCTGGCGGTTAGACGCTGCATTGTTTCCTGGTGTCTCAGAACCCAAGTTGAATTGAGCATAAAGCAGAAAGACTGGCAGGGCAAGGTTGGGCGGGGTAGTATCTTTCGGGATCGATGTCCAAGGAATTCGATCATGCTGAAATCGAAAAGGTACCGGGCTGATTTTGGACGAGATATCACTCGATCCGTACGAACTCTCGTGGCGTCTCCGGGCTACACCGTGGTTGCGCTGCTGTCTCTAAGCATGGGCATCTGTATTGCTGCCTGCGCATTCAGCGAGATGAACGGCATTGTGT
>DATEHP010000318.1:0-12949 GCA_035279505.1 Candidatus Sulfotelmatobacter sp.
ACTGGCTGGAAAACGTCAAGGTCACTGGCCATGCTGCACAGCCGCCGGCCAACGGCCCGAAAGCGTTTCACATGCCTTCGCCGGGAGAAGAAGTCCCCGACTTTGCGCTCACCGATCAAGACGGGAAACACATTTCCCTGCATCAATTTCGCGGGAAGACGGTGATGATGACATTCGTCTACACACGGTGCCCGTTTCCCGACTTCTGCCCGCGCATGAGTGGCAATTTCGCCGAGATCTACAAGCAACTCGCTTCGAATGCATCGCTGGCTGACACACAACTGTTGAGTGTCAGCTTTGACCCGGAGCACGACACGCCGAAGGTCCTGCGAGACTACGGATTCTCGGTGGCCCATACGCACGACTCCGCGCTGTTTCGCCGCTGGCAGTTCGCGGCACCAAAGGCTGCCGACTTGCCGAAGATCGCTGATTTCTTCGCGCTCACCGTCAAGCCCGAGGGGGGCCTGATCACACATAACCTCAGCACCGCGGTGATCGGACCCGACGGCAAGATCGTGAATTGGTATCACGGCGGCGACTGGCAGGTTTCTGATTTAATAAAGGACGCTACCAAGCAGTGAACAGTGGACAATGCGCGATGAGCCTTAAGCGAATGATGTTGCTCATGGCTCACTGCTCATTGCTCTCGATAAGAGGAACTGATGAAATACGCCCTTCTCATCCTGGCTGTGCTCGGAATCGTTGTCTCTTCACTCGCCCTGCGTGAACACTATCGCGAATATGGCGACTCGCCCTGCAGCATCAACGAGCGCTGGGATTGCGGCGTAGTCAATCACAGTCCGTTCGCCTTGCTGGGCGGGGTGTTTGAGCAGCTCGGCATTCACAGCCACATCCCGATTGTCAGCGGAATGCCTGTCGCCACCGCGGGGATCCTCGGGTACATCGTGATGGCAGCGGTGGCATTTCGCCGTTCCTATCGTTGGTTGCTTCTTCTGACCTGGAGCAGCCTGGCGTTTTCTATCTTTCTCGCGCACATAGAGAAAGATGTGCTCGGCGTGTGGTGTGTCTACTGCGTGGCCTCGCTCGGGCTGATCAGTCTGATGTCGTTGCTGACGCTGAGCGTCGTGATTTCCAGCCTTGTGCGCAAGCCCACTCCGGCCTAGTCAAAGATGTTCACTCTTGTTTCATTCGGCTGGCTTGTGGCTCTTGGCGCCGATCTTGCGATTGATGTCGCCAGCGAATTCGATAAAGAAATTCAACAGCGTCCCATAGGCCGCCTGGCCCAGGATCGCCCGGCCACCCTCAGCGAAGGCATTGCGCGGATGCGTCTTCCAGGCGGTTGAGATCATCCCACCGCCAAACGACCCTCCGTACAGGGCCCATTGCGGGCGAAGCTGCCAATTGGCGTTATAGGTGACGAAATTGCGAAGGATCGCATGTCGCGTGCGCGGCAACAACCCGCTGCACCGGCACTGGTCGTAGCGCGGCTCATATTTCAAAGCGGCGTTCCCCAAAGCAGCCAGCGTGTTGGCGGAAATAAATTGCCCTTCGCGAGAGGCGAACCGTTCCCCATACCCACGAAAACCGCCATCCCACTCCGAAGGAGCGCCACGTGCCTGGTCGATTCCAGCCGCGAACATGCGTTTCAGATACGCGCCCGGAGTGGCCAGCGTCTGCTGCAGATAGAGTTCCCGTCGCTGGACGGACGTCAACGGAGTCCTCACCTGGTCTTTGGGGACGAATACGCCTGTGAACCACCCGCTCTCCCAGTCCCGCGCCTTCACCAGCGCAAGTTCGCCAACGCGCTTGGTGGCGTCCGCCGCTTCATAGGCGTAGCGAGCCGGATTGGCGTTCTCCTTCTTTTGTTGCGATGTCTTTTCTGGAGCCGGAGCCTGATTCTCCGCAGGCTTGTCGTGCTGAGGGTTCGACAGTGCAGGAGTAGTCGGCGGCTCGGACCGGTCCTGTGCCCGCATCACGCCGCTCATCAGGAGAGACGCAGCGGAGATGACCACGACACTGAAGACTCTTTTTAGCTTCCCCAAGACCTACCCCTCAGATTTTAGGAATCATAAGATGCCCAATTCTGCCCGAAGAAGAAAGCCGTTTCCGGACAGAAGAAGAAGCCGTCTCCGGCCCTTGTCATTCCGACCGGAGGACGAATCTGCTTGTGGCTGCTAGCACAGTGCCGCAAGCAATCAGCAAATTCCTCAGCGGCTTAACGCCGTGTCGGAATGACACGCTACATATCGTCGCAAGACTCTGTTTTTTGCCGACGCGCCTGCATCCGATTAGACTCTGTTCGATGCATTCTATTTACAACCGTGTTGCCGGACAGAGCGTCGAGCGTCTGGCCGCGCTGAGCGATGGTATTTTCGCCGTCGCCATGACCCTGCTCGTGCTCGATCTTCGCGTTCCTGCCAGCGACGCTGTTCATTCCGAGCGCGATCTCTGGCACGTTCTCCTGACGCTTTCCCCTCGCTTGCTGATCTTTCTGATGAGCGTGATGACGCTCGGCATCTTCTGGGTCGGACAGCAGACGCAACTCAATCACTTCGCCCGCGCCGACCGGAATCTCTCCTGGATTCATATCGCCTTTCTGTGCGCGGTGTGCCTGATCCCGTTTTCGACGTCGCTGCTGGCCGAGTTCATCCACTATCGCATCGCGCTGCTGGTCTACTGGTTCAATATTTTCCTGCTCGGCCTGACCCTCTACTGGAGCTGGAGCTACGCAACGCGGAATCGCCTGCTCGAAAATGATGTGCCCGAGGAAGTTCATCCAGCTGTCGTGCGGCGCATCGTGATCGCGCAATCTTTGTACGCCTGTGGTGCCGCTCTCTGCTTCATCAACACTTATTACGCTATTGCAGCGATCGTGCTCGTGCAGGTGAACTATGCAATCGCGCCGAGGTTTTGTTGGGGATTGTTTTCTTGGAGGAAGGCGCCCCAGCCCGACAAAAAAATTGTCTAGTGTCGTTCGGTCTCGCGGATCATCTCGTGGTAACGGCCAGACTAGTGGCCTTAGCCGCTTCTCCCTGCTCGATGCTGACGGCATGGCTTTGGACCATTCCATCGATGACCTGGTTTCTCCGCTCAAGGGCGCGCTCCGGGTGTTGGAGGGGAGAAAAGCGGGAAGGAGCTTTCACCAAGCCGGCCAAGAGGGCTGCCTCTGCAATCCCCAACTGATCGGGCTCTTTGTGAAAGTAGTGTTTCGAGGCAGCTTCCACGCCGATCAGGTTCTCTCCGAAGTAGGTGCGGTTCGCGTAGATCGTGAGCAACTCACTCTTGGAAAACCTCCGCTGAAGTTGTGCCGCGACACGCCACTCTTGCAGTTGACGGTTCAGCGTTCTTAAGGGCGCGCAGAACATTGTTCGTGAGATCTGCATTGGCAGACCAGCATTTCCAGGGCCCTCACTGCCCCCGGCAGCGTTCAGCGCCGCGCGCAGGTTATCTCCGATCGCCTCGTAGGGAATCGCGGAGGAATCGCCTGCGATACAAGGATCGGATACGCGACTTACCTGGTCTGGAGCATAGCGGCGTAATCCGTTGAGATCGGGCAAATCTGCCGAATAGAAAAAGATCCATGCAAGGCATATCGCAGACAATAGAATTATGAAACAGAGACCAACTCCCAAAACTCGCGCGAATATTCGAAGGAAACCAACCGTCTTCCGGTTCGCTCTATGCAACCACCTACCCTCTCTCGAACGCGTGCTTCTTCTCTAACTCCTCGACCGCCGCCTGCCGCGTACTCTCAAAACGCTCCGCCTGATTCATCAGGCCAGAAGTCGCTTCGGCAAATTCGCCCTCGATCCGGATCAGGCCTTGCGCGGCGACGAGCCGAGCTGCGAGTTCGATGAGATGGGCCGGTGTGGTCTGCACATATTGGGCTTCGGCCGGATCCCCAATCCATGCGCGGGGCTCGCCTGTCAGTTTCGTCTGCCAGAAAACCTTCCGCTCGATAAATTCCGCCATGGCGTCGTCAGTCGCCTTGCCAAAAATCCATTGTTGCCGCTTGAAGTCATAGTTCCGGCTGGAAAACGGCACTGGCAGCAGCTTCCCCGACTTCAGAAACTCAATCTGCCTCCGGTCAACCTCTTTTCTCAGTGCATTGATGACGGGTGCTTCCGCATCTTTTGGTTCCAGCGACGGCATCACTTCTTTCACCGTCTGCGACAGGTTCACGGCCACTGGAGCGTGCAGTCCGTCAGAACCTTCCAGGCGGATGTCCCCGTGCAGCACCCAAAAATCAGCGCCAGACGTCGATGGATGAAATGGCCAATCCAGCTTCACCGTCAGCGGCAACCCCGTCAGCGTTACCCAGATCTTCTTCGTATCGCGCACAACCCCGCCGTTCTCCTGCTTCATGAATTCGGTTCCTTTGGATGAAAGTCTCTGCAAGAAATTTTACCGGAAGCGGGCAGGGGGCAGGGATTAGGGGTCAGGGGGCAGGCCATGGGTTTCCGGTTGCGTGATTGAAAATCGTGGATCGCGACGCGTGCATTGATCCCGCCGTTCTGATCCCTGATCCCTGGCTCCTAACCCCTGACTATCCCCTGCCATCCAGAGTCGACCGCACCTTCACCGCCAATTCCGTCCTTGTAAACGGTTTCTGGAGCAACTGCACTCCGGGCTCCAGCACTTTGTGCTGCACGACCATGTCATCGGTGTAGCCGGTCATATACAGAATTTTGGTCTTTGGATCTTTCTGCAGGATCTTTTCCGCCAATTGCCGCCCACTGATCCCGGGCATGATGACATCAGTGAGTAGTAAATGGATCCGTGCGCCGAATTCTTCCATTGTGCGAATCGCCTGCTCCGCGCTTCCGGCCTCTAACACTTTGTAGCCGTAACTCTCGAGAAAGATTCGGGTCAGTTCCCGCAAGTCCGGTTCGTCCTCAGCAATAAGAATTGTCTCCGACCCGCCCGCAACCTGTGTGTGCGTCATGCGGTCTCCATGCTTGATGCTGCTGCCCTCGGTAGCGGGCAGGTAAATGCGAAACGCCGTGCCGCTCCCCGGTTCGCTGTCGACCTGAATCCCTCCGCCACTTTGTTTGACGATGCCGTAAACCGTCGAGAGGCCCAAGCCAGTCCCTTTTCCCATCGGCTTGGTGGTGAAAAACGGCTCAAAGATGTGCGCCCGCGTGACCGCGTCCATGCCGTTGCCGGTATCGCTAACCCTTAGCATGACATAGCGCCCGGCTGCGAGATCAACGTCGCGGGCCTCTTCCTCCCGAATCTCCATGTTCGAGGTCTCCATCGCGAGTTTTCCGCCCTGCGGCATGGCGTCGCGGGCGTTCACCGCCAGGTTCATCAACACCTGTTCGACCTGGCCTGGGTCCGCCTTCACCGCCATCAGCGATGGATGCAGTCTCGCGATGAGTTCGATGTCCTCGCCGATCACCCTCGACAACATTTTCTGCACATCGGCAACTGTTTCATTCAAGTCAAGCACCTTGGGTTGCAGCACCTGCTTGCGGCTGAAGGCTAGCAGTTGTTGCGTCAGCGAAGCCGCACGTTCGGCGGCGCGCCGCATCTGCTCCAGCCCAACTCGCGAGCGCTCATCGACGCCGGTCGCCAGTAATAGTTCCGCGTGTCCCATGATGATGCTGAGGATGTTGTTGAAGTCGTGCGCCACTCCGCCGGCCAGCCGTCCAATGGCCTCGAGCTGTTGTGCGTTCCGCAGTTGTTCCTCGAGATGAAGTCTCTCGGTAACATCGCGTGTGATACCCCAGGTGCGTACCCAGTGCCCGTCGACAATGGTTCCCACCATCGTGTTGCGGAAGACTCTTTTTTGCCCTTGGGCGTCGAGCTCGATCGATTCCTCATCGGTGATCCGGTACCCTCCGCGAATAAATTTCTCCATGAACTGCCGCGTGACTGGATGGTGCAGGATCAAGAACTCCGAGAGGGGCTTCCCCATAAGCTCCTGCGCCGAACTGCGCCCGTACATTCGTGCCATGGCATCGTTACACTCGGCCATGTATCCGTACTGGAAGCCCCAGGCCAGTTGCTCATCGATCGACAGGTGACACGGGATCGGGGGGGCGTTTTCCATCCGGTAAATGCCCTCGGTACTTTGTGAGACAAAATTGCGATATCGTTCCTCGCTCTCGCGCAAAGCCTCTTCTGCGCGCTTCTTTTCGGTGATATCCACCAGCATGCCGCGCGTTAGACGCTTGCCGGTATGGGGGTCGCGCACGATGATGGCCTCGTCGCGAACCCATATTTCCTCGCCATCGCTTCGCCGCATCCGGTACTCAATCTGAAAGAGCCGGCCCTCTTCCCACGTATCCTCGCGCAGGGCCTGCGGCCGATCTTCAGGATTCAGGTGTTCCCACCAGAAGCGCGAATCAGCGATGCAGTCTTCGGGCTTGTAACCGAGGATGGTCGCAACTTGCGGGCTCACGTACAGAAACGGGCCAAAGGCCCCGGTCTCGGCGACATAAGAGATCGCCGGCACTTGCTCGACGAGTTGCCGGTATTTGGCTTCCGCTTCCTGCAGCGCTGCTGTCGCCCGCCGGCTCTCTTCCTGCGAGCGAAGCGCCGTGATCCCGAAGGCCAGGTTGTTGGCCATCTCGGTCAACAGTTCGACTTCCGATTTTTCGAACGAATGCACCTGGCCGGAGTAGATGGCGACCACGCCGAAGGGGAGTCCGGCCACTCGAAGTGGAAGGGAGATGACGGCGGCGTAGCCACGCTCTAGTGCGACGTCGCGCCAGGGGGCGAATAGTGGATCATTGGCCGTGTCCCCGAAGACGCAAATGCGGTTCTCTCGAATTGACGTCCCGATGGGGCCTCTGCCGGCCGGAGTGTCCGACCACCGGAGTTCGATGGTCTCCAGATAGCCGCTGTCGTATCCCGCGTGGGCCATAGGGCACACCGTCTTCTGCTGGTCCTGCTGGGCGTAGGCGATGCCAGCCATGCGGTATCCACCGACCTGCACGATAATTCCGCAGATCTGATTCAGCAGTTCCTGTTCGCTGGTCGCCTGCGCGAGCGCCTGATTGCAGGCACTCAGGGACCGCAGCGCCCGGTTCAGCCGTCGAAGCTCCTTGTTGACCTCGCTGTCGCGATCGCTGGCGATAACCTCGGCCGGATGAGGATCAGCACCCGCAGTTTTGGACACTGCGGCGCTCGCATGCGCCGTCGCGCCGCTTGGCTTTTCAGGTTCAGATTCAGACTGCGTCAAGGAATCGCGGCCCAACCCCGTTCGTTCGAGCCCACCCCGCAATAGTGTACCTATTCCGGCGATGATTGCTGTCAACGTTTCCGGCGTTCCCAATTCCCGAACAAACCCCTAGGGACACGATGGTCCACGAAGGACTTCCTTCCTGAACCTTCGCGCCCTTCGTGGTTTAAATTTTTGCCTTGCTTCGACTAGCAGCAGCGTTCGGCGGTAGGATGTGGCAACGGGAAAAACGGAACCTCTCGGGGTCGATGAAATTGAGATGGGGATATTACGACGATCTACCCGATGGTACAGCACCAACTGCTCTCGTTTCCCAATTGGCCGGGCCTTTTAAGGGGGCAAAGGTCTGTTACTCCTCTCGCAGCAGTCCGACCGGATCAATCCCCATCGCCCGACGCGCCGGAACCCACGTCGCAATCAATCCGAGCAAAATCATCGTCAGCATCACTCCCACAAACACCACCGGATCCCGAGGCGTCGCTTCATACACGATCTGCGCCAACAACCGGCTCGCCAACGCCCCGAGCACCAGCCCGGCCGCCGAACCGGCCAGCAGCAAAATCAGTGTGCGCCCCAACGCCGAACGCATCACGTGCCGCGGCAGAGCTCCCAGCGCCACGCGAATCCCAAATTCCCGCATGCGCTTCGATACCGAGTACATCGTTAACCCGAATACGCCCGTCACCGCCAGCATCGCTGCCAGCAATCCCATCACTCCGAGGCAAGCCGTCGCCACCCGAGCCGGAAACAAAACCAGAGCCAGGCCGTCCGTCCAGCTATAAATTCCAAACGGCAACGCCGGATCAATTCCCGCCAGCACACGCCCAATCTTCGGCGCCAGCTCTGCTTCAGCCATTCGCGACCGCACTACTAGAGTCGTATCGCTGTCCGGATCCTGTTCAAACGGGAAAAACATCGCCGCCCACGGCCCTTCCGTCAATGAATCGTATTTCCCGTTCTCCACGACACCCACCACCTCGTAGGACTCCTTTTCGCCGGTTTGAAACCGCTGCCCAATCGCAGACCGAACGTCTCCAAACATAGATCGCGCAAACTCGACATTCACAACCGCTACTTTCGGAGCCTTGTCGTTGTCCTGCCACGTGAAGTCGCGGCCGACCACTAAGTGCGTTCCCGCCGCCGTCAGATATCCTGGAGATATCGCAAAATACTTCGAGCCGAATGGGCTGTTCGACGGTCGGAAGTCGCTCGTTCCCTGCCGGTAAACCCGTGAGCTGCTCCCGCCTGTGCCCAGCGGCGTCTCATTGATCGTCCCAACCGACTCAACGCCCGGAATCTGTCCCACTTCATCAATCATCCTCTTCTGAACTTGCACCGCCCCGGCATCCTTATACCCGCCCATGTGCAGATCGGTCACCCCCAGCGTTGCTCCTGTTGGCTCAAACCCGAGAGGCGCGTGCAGCGACCGTTGCATTCCGCGCAGCGCCACAAATGACGCGGTCACCAGCAAAGTGCAAAGCGCAATTTGGATGCCCAGCAGCACCTCGCGGAGTGTGAAACGCCGCATGACTTCATTTCCCGTGGCACCGCTCTTGATCAGTTGCGCCGCACTCGTCGCCCATACTTGCCGCAACGGCACCAACCCAAACATCATCCCGCTTCCTACCGACAACACCAGGGCTATTAGATATACCCCGGCATCGGCATTGACTGTCACATGAATCGGGAATCCAGCGATCGGCTGCCACTGTGTCAATGCTTTCAGCAACGCGCTCGAAAACATAGTTCCCAGTGTCCCACCCACAATCGCCACCAGCACCGCCTCAGTGACCAGTTGTCGCAGAATGTGCCACCGGCTGGATCCCACCGCCATTCGGATTGCCAGTTCCCGGCCGCGATCCGCCGAGCGCGCCGCAAATAAGCTCGCCAGATTGGTGCATGCCGCCAGCAACACCAGCAACGCCAGCGCCATGATCGCGGCAATAAAGGACCGCGCCGGGCCTCCCAACACATCGCCCATCAGCCCGGGCTTCACCAGCCTCGCGCCGATACCCTCGTCGGTGTTCGGATACTGCTTGGCCAATTCGCTTGCAACGCCCCTCAGATCCTCCGTCGCTTGCTGGACCGTAACGCCTTGCTTCAGCCGTCCCAGGATCCAAAGGTTATGGTTTCCGCGCCATGTCAGGAAATCTGTGCTTTCGAAATCCTCTCCCTCGATGATCGGCATCCAGAAATCCGGCCAGATAAACAAATCGTTTCCATGGAACTCCCGCGGCGCCACTCCGATCACGGTAAACGGATTTTTATTGATCTCAACCTTCGTGCCCGCAATATTCGGATCCGAACCGAAGTTCCGCTCCCAGAACTGCTCGCTCAATACGATGTACGGAGCCGAATTCGGTCCATGCTCGTCGCTCTCGTGAAAGAATCGTCCGCGCAGGGGATTCGCGCCCAACATGTCAAAGTAGTTTCCCGATACTTTGTAGTACCAGCACTTATAGGTCGCGTTCCCAGTGCTCAGCCCCGCATCTTGGAGCCGGTAAACTGCCATATCGCTGAACGTTCGGTTCCGGCTCCGAAAGTCCACGTAATCCGGATACGATTGATTGTCGTTCCCCTCCTGCTGCTGTTCGAGGTTGTAGAGTCGAGCCGGCTGTGGTACGTTCAGAGGCTTCAACAGCACCGCGTTCAGCACCCCGAATGCAACCACGTTTGCTCCGATCCCCAATGCCAGCGTCACGACTGCAGTCAGCACAAACGACGGTGACCGCCGCAACCGCCGCAAACCAAATCGAATATCCTGGCCGAGTCCAGTCATTCTGAACGCACCTCCCTGACGCTTGGCGGACAAAAACAACTCTGCTTTCCTGCAACTATTCAGCCGTTTCCGGCATTCGCCTACGTCGTAGAAAATCAACAAGCTAGCTTCGGGAAGTGCCTACGCCGCCGCACCGCCATTGTCCCGTCTTGAGATCTACCGTCCGCTGCCGGACATGGTTGCGCCCGTCACTGAGACAGTTGTCGGCAAGCGATTCACTCGAATTCCTGGTCTGGGCGAACTGTTCTGGACCGGTTATGATCGTTGACCTCACAACCGTTGAAATCACAACTGTTGCAAACAGCGGTCGCGCTCATTGACACCCCCGCAGCTCAATCGTTCACAAGTCATTGGCCTGCCTGCTCGCCTACCCCGCCTATTCCCCTCCCAAAACCACCCCGAGTGAGTGAGCCAGTTCCCCGTCGCCACAATCCTGCCCGCTAACGTTTGGCGCGAAACCAGCCGCTGATTTATACTTTTAGTTTGCCCTAAGACCGTCGAACGAATCAGGAGCAGCTACTTTTCATGCCTAAGCGTACTTTCCAACCGAACCGGCGCAAGCGATCCAAGAAACACGGATTCCGCACGCGCATGAAGACCCAAGGCGGCCAAAAGGTTCTTTCTCGCCGCCGCGCCAAGGGGCGCAAGCGGGTCTCTGTGAAACCAGGTTTTCGAGAATAAACAGCCGCGAATCGGTGTGGCGCGGGGGCCGTCGGCCGCGACTGCGTCAATCGCAAAACCGTTCTGTAGTGTAGAGGCTCTGTGACCGCCAGTGTGCCCGGAGCATCGAATCAGGGTGTCGAGCCGCGAAAGGCGAAAGCCGCTTTTCCCCGCAGCTCTCGGTTGTTACGCCACGCCGATTTTGAGCGTGTCTACAAACAGGGGCGCCGGCATTTCTCGGCATCCATGACTGTTTTCTACCAGGACCGGCAAGCCGTTGGGGCTGCTGGAGTTCCGGCAACTTCGGGTCTACGCGTCGGATTCACCGTGGGGCGCGCGTTGGGAGGCGCCGTTCAGCGAAATCGCTTGAAGCGTCGCTTGCGCGAGGCGGTTCGCCTCACCCGGCCTTTTCCGGGCCCAAGCGCTGACGTGGTGATCAATCCGAAGAAGGTGTTGTTAACCATTAGCTTCGATGCGCTGCTGAACGAAGTAGGCCAGGCTTTCGTAGTCATAGAGAGGAAGTCGGCGAAAAGTCAGGCAGGTTCGGTCCAAGCCGCCCGGAAAGGTCGCGGAAGTTCGATGCCGGAAGCCGGAAGCCAATAATGATGCGTCAAGTCGTTCAACGCGGGATGTTGCAGATCTTGCGAGCTTACAAATGGGCTATGTCGCCCATCTTCCCGCCCTCTTGCCGTTATACGCCCACGTGCTCGGAATATGCGATGGAGGCGATCGAGCGGTTCGGGGTGCTACACGGAGGAATGATGGGTGCGGCGCGCCTTCTGCGCTGCCATCCGTTCGTTAAGGGTGGTTACGATCCGGTGGTCAAGCGAACCGGTGCACCCCCATGGAAGAGCGGCCTGGGGGACGCGTCAGACATTCGGAATTCGCCGGGACTTAGCCCCGGTGGTCGTTCTTGAAACGGAACTCATAATACTTTGGCCGAATATCGCAATCCTCAAACCGAGCCGGGCAGCGAAAAGCGACTGCTGCTGATTTTCCTGATCTCCTTTGTCTTCATGCTGCTCGCTCAGCCTCTGTTAAAGAAGTACTTCCCGACTCCTCCGCCTCCGCAGAAGATAGCTCAAACGGAGCAGCAGACTTCGCCTGCTCCGCCGGCTTCAAAAGCCGCCTCATTCACAGCGGCTACGACCTCAGCGCCCGCGGTCACGAAACAGGCCGCTGGCGAAACAGAGACTGTCATTGAGAGCGACCTCTACCGCGTCGCATTCACGAACCGCGGGGGGCAGGTCAAATCCTGGATTCTCAAGAAATTCGACAACGATGCCGAAAACGGCCCCCTCGATCTGGTCAATCCCACTACGGCCGCGCTGTATGGCTATCCTTTGTCGCTCTACACCTATGACGACAGCTTGCGCGAACGCCTGAACTCGGCCCTCTACGTTGCAACAAGGGATGGCAGACAGATCACATTCGAGTACTCCGACCAGGATCTGACCGTCCGCAAAGTCTTCAAGTTCGATGACACCTACGTCGTCAAGGCCGACGCCAGCATCACCTACAAAGGTTTGCCAAAGGAGACGTTGCTCGCGTGGCCGTCCGGGTTTGGAGACCAGACATCGCCGGCGTTTTACGCCACTTCGCTTCTCACCTACCAGTTCAACAAGAATATCGAGCGGGTGGCTCCGCGCTGTGGATTCTCGCTGTTCTCGAAGTGCACGCAGGTCATCGGCGGCGGAACTATACCCGGTCCCTTCCACTGGGCCGGACCCACCGATCAATATTTCGCCGCGGTTTTCATCCCTGACGACCCCGCCGCGGCGTCGATGCTGACTCTGAATCACAGCATGCCGATTCCGAAGGACCCGCGGAAGCCGCAGGACACCGTCAACGTTGACGTCATCGGCGCTGCAGTGGGCAACCTTCATGGGCCCACCTCCGAGCGGCTCTTCGCAGGTCCCAAAGAACTTGAGGTCCTGCAGAAAATTCCCGTTCCCGGCGTCTCGGGCGCGGACAACGATCTCAACGGCTTGGTCGATTTTGGCTGGTGGGGCATCATCGCCAAGCCGCTCTTCGTGTGGTTGCGCTGGACCTACCATCACATGATGCCTAACTGGGGATGGGCCATCGTTCTTCAGACGCTGATCATCAGCCTGGCCTTGCTCCCGCTGCGCATCACGCAAATGAAGTCGATGCTGAAGATGCAGCGCGTGGCGCCGCAGATCAAATCGATTCAGGAGAAATACAAGAAGTACAGCTTGCGCGATCCGCGCAAGGCGGCGATGAACGAGGAAATCGCGGCGCTCTACAAGAAGGAAGGCGTCAATCCTGCGGGCGGATGCCTGCCATTGCTGATCCAGATGCCCTTCCTGTTCGCCTATTACCGCATGTTGTCGACGGCG
>DATEHP010000319.1:0-49028 GCA_035279505.1 Candidatus Sulfotelmatobacter sp.
CAGAAAGGATACTCGGATGAGCACAGAACCCGAAGTGAAAGCAGATTTTGTTGTGAAGTTGCCTTCTGATGGTGAGCAACCAAACCCATCAGAAGGTAAGAGCCTTGTTGCCGAGGTCGCCGCGTTACGCTCGAACGTTGCACAGCTTTGCGTCGCTGTGCGTGGTCTGGTGACGTTGCAGAGTGTGCTCAACCAAGCTGTACAGCAATTGCTAAAGCGTGATGGGGTTGGGGCGGATTGTGCGGTGATCCGATGAAGCTTGAAGAACACAAGAAAAACTTCTTGCACATACCTATTGGACGCAAAACAGTTTGGGATATATCCAAACCGAGTGACCTTAAAAATATGTTGCACGCTGCCGAAGAGGAACGCACGACACGACGGCTCGGCCTTCACCGGGTTGAGGAAGCGTTGGCCGACGCGGATTTATCACGTGATGAAATTGCACAATACGTACAGTTTCTCATTGCCGAATCGAAAAGACGGCAACAAGAAATCGAGCAGGTCATCCCGACAGAAAATAAACTGCAACTCGGGATGTTGCTTGCCCTTGAAGACTCACGTGAAACAGACCTGTTCCAGCAGTTGCGAGCGTTTGTGAAAATATGGACACAGATCAAGGTCAAAGAATAACCAACTCAAGCGTTTTAACAACTGAAGGGTCAAGCTTCACCGGCTCAGGCCGGATGTTGGCAAGACCCTTCAGCAGTTTTTGAATGCGTTCTTTCTTTCCCGCTTTGCGCTCTTTGCCTGTCATGCACTCGCTCCCTTCGTTTTGATCTTCCGATACACCATGTAACCAACAGGGGTTACATGCTTCTTATCAAACACAACACAGCTTTGAACGTGCCTGTGGTTGTACTTGTGGTATATCCCTTTGGTTGCTCGAATCACCGGCTCTCGCAGATCGTACTCACCAAGATTGCAGTGTGGTGTGAAGAACTCATTTATCTTGCGACCTTTGATTCTCTTCGCGTTCGTTGGAATCACACCAAAAACCTCATAAATTGCCTTGTCGATGTACATGTCCCACATTGGCACCGACCACAGAGGTCTTCCCGCCTGCACGGTGCGATAACCAACAACGACAGGCTTAAAACATTCAGGGCAGAAGAACGTGCCTTCGCGTCTCGTTGTAGGTTTACGTGTGATGCCGTGCGACATGTGACAGTCCCCTTCAAATTGTCCGGGCCGGGTTAGACCTTGCAGACCGAGCGGAGTTGCAGGCACACGCTCAACTTTGACATGTGCCGGAACAACCGTGAAAGGGTGTGCTTCGCATTGCGGTTTAAACCAAGGGGCATGAAATTCCTGAGGCCCAATGCCAACAAAGCAAGGCTTTAGCTGAGGCAACCTCGGCTTAGTTTGGCAAAGAGCACAGGGAATCAAAAGCTTGTCATGTTTGCAGGTTTCAGTGTGTCTGAGTTGCACAGTGCGAGTCTCACCGAAGACCTTGTAGATTTCCTTTCGCAGACGTGACCCACGCTGCGCAGGCTCGCTTTCCTCGATGGTGAAACTAGGGGCAACCCAATCAACACCGTGTGTAATGGGTGCCTTTGGTGGGAGGGGTGTGAACGTCTTGGTTGTTTGCACAACAACAGGAAAGTTAGGCGAGTTGTCCACCCACTTCTCGTGGGGTGCTAGGTTGATTGGGTGGGGGCTCCAACGTGAATGATTTTTGGAGAATCCGCGCACCCACCAATCGGCCTCAATTGACCAACCTTCCTCAAGTTTGTGGTGGTAGTTACCTGCGTTAACATCAAGAAACCGTGTACTCGATGGTGAACGATGGTGCAACCCATTCCCTTGGGTTTGGTAAAGTGGTGGGACGGTGCGCGGCCAAGAACTCTCCACGTGGTACCCGCCTCGCACCGGGTACCACGTTTGACCTATCAGACAGTGACCAACCACAATCGACTCGATGCTATAAAAACTTCCATCCTCCAACCGAGGACCAATCCCAACAGGTCTATCAGTGAAGTGGCGTCCGAAAGATGAAAGGCGACCATCGCCAATGGTGTAGACCGTGGGTTGGTTCGGATTGAACCAACCATCACGGCGCACCAACTCAAAGTGCTCAGGCGTGCTCATGCGTGAGCCACTTCACTTAAAGGCACGACTGCGCCCGGTTTGCAAAAGAGCAAGTCACTTGTTGAAGGTTCGTAATAAACCTCTAGACCTCTGTCCATAGCATTAAACACAGGCTGCATCTCTCTGAGATAGGCCAAACCCTCATCGGTGAACGGCTCACCTGTGAGACTGTTTATTCCTGAGGCCAAATCACGCTTAACCCTTTGGCGTTCGGCTTCTGAAATCGTTATCTGTAGAAGTTTCCCTATTTCGGTGTTCATGGTCGCTCACCTCGTTTGGATTCCTACCACAGAACCCCTTAGTTGGTGGCTCTCCTTGTGACAAACAACTGACCGGCGTCGGTCAGTCTCATTTCAACACCCAATTCCTCAGCCAACGCCTGTACATAAACTTCGTTGTAGAGTTCCGTCAACACGGCTTCGTCTTTCTCACCACCTCGCCGTGCCTCGTTGACTACCGCCTTAGCTTCTTCATGCGCTACTAGCTTTGCCTCTTCCATCTCCATCACTTCATCATTGGTCATTGTGTTCCCTCCATGCACACGATGATGCCCTCAAGCGAGATTTGTGTGAATGGCACCCCCAAAACCAAGGGTTGCACCCATCGTGTTGATTTTGAAGGGGAGAGTTTCCGCTATGTTGTTGATCTGTTGCCCATTCGGATGGTATGGCACGAGGGTGCCAGAATCTCTATCAAATCAGTAGAGATTGTGGATGTTGGTTAGAGCGACGGAGTTGTTAACCATCGTACAAAATAGGCAACGCAGTCGGGATTCGTTTGCTGTTGGGTTGCTAATATCACTGCACTACCCCGCAATACAGGCAATTAGCACACTTACATGCGCTGTATCTTATTGAAAACACTAGCGCTTAAAACTCCAGAGACATTATGAGACCGTCGCTCTAACCACCTGAGCTACACCGCCACTTGCTGGAAACAGGGAAGATGCGAAAAAAACTGTGCGCCGGGTGGGAACCGGCACTTTCGCGGCAGGAAACAACGCAATCCCGGAGCGTTGTGCCCAATTTGATTTTAGAGGCGGTGCGCAAATAGGTCAAACCTGGAGTCGGGCGTCCATCCAGGTGGGAAAGATTCTAACCGCAGAGAACGCGGAGAAATTCCGGCAGCGATCGCTGAGGGAGCAGCGAAAATGGGACACCATCTACGCTCGACGGCAAGCGGCGTATACTTTGCGGCATGATTTTTGGAGCGCATGTCTTGTTTTACAGCCAAGACCCTGAGGCCGACCGCACATTTTTCTCGGACGTTCTTGGGCTTCGCTCGGTTGATGTCGGACACGGGTGGCTGATCTTCGGCCTGCCTCCGGCGGAGGCGGCGATTCATCCGGCGGACCGAGACTTCTCGCAAACTCATGCCGGGCAACCACTGCTGGGGGCTGTGCTCTATCTGATGTGCGACGACCTGAAGACCGAGATCGCGGCCTTGCGAGGGAAGAATGTTCAGTGCACCGAAATCCAGGAAGCCCCGTGGGGAAGCAGCACGACCATTCCTTTGCCCAGCGGACGGGCCATCGGACTGTACCAGCCTAGGCACGAGACTGCTTTGAAATTGAATTCGAAGTAGCGTCGATCTGGAATAATCGGAAGGTCCATGAAAGCCATTGCCGTGATTCCTGCGCGTCTGGCTTCGACGCGCCTCCCCCGCAAGATGCTTCTAGAGATCGCCGGGAAACCGCTGATCGGAGTGGTGTATGAAGCGGTACGGTCGTCGCCATTGCTCGCCGACGTGATCATTGCGACGGATTCGGACGAGATCATGAGCGCCTGCCGCCAACATGGGTGGAGGGCCCAGCTGACCGCGAATACTCACAGAAGCGGGACCGAGCGCGTGCACGAAATTTCCTGCCGAGAATCTGCCGACGTGTACATCAACGTGCAAGGTGACGAGCCGATGGTGCGGGCGGAGCAGATCGCTTCTCTGCTGCGGGTCATGGAGAACCCGGAAGCGCAGGTCGGCACTTTAATGACACCGGCAGCAGCGGTCGATATCCAGAATCCGAATGCGGTGAAAGTGGTCACGGATCTCGCCGGCCGGGCCTTGTACTTCTCTCGCGCGACCATCCCGTTCGATCGCGACAAGACAAATCCTCGTTACTGCAAGCATCTGGGCCTCTACGCCTATCGCAAGGCTGCGTTGGACCGCTTCGTCGCCCTGCCGGAATCCTCGCTCGAGAAAAGCGAACGGCTGGAACAGCTTCGATTTCTGGAGAATGGAATCTCAATCTTTTGCGGAGAGACGCCGCATGACAGCGTTGGGATTGACACCGAGGAAGATCTGCAGCGAGCGATCGAGATCCTGAAAAAGCGGTAAGGCTGCTTATCGCTTGCCCTCGTCCGCCAGACGTTGGCGGAGTTTCTCACGCGCGCCGTCGGCAAGTTTGTGACAAGCCCCTGAATCTATGAAGGGATCAGGCTTCACGCCTTTTTCCCGCAAAGCCAGACGATCCCAAAATCCTGAAACTTCCGGGTGCGCGGTGATCAGAACATCGCAGGGTGTCGCGTCAAAGAAGGCGAAACTTTTTTCGAAGTCCTCGATCGAGTGCGGATAGTCAAAACTGTTCGTGAATCGGAAGCCTGGAGCGGAGATGGGATTCAGGCTATCGGCGTAAACCATTTCGTAACACACCGATCCTTCACAGGTTTTCCACGTCCAACTCGTTCCGCCTGGAGTGTGTCCTGGCGTCAGGTGCGGCGTTATTGTGATGTCGCCGATGTGAAGGCCTTTGCCATCATCAAATGTACTCACATTCTTGACCGCGGCGATCGGTTGTAAGGTTCCGTATTGGGGATCTCCCTTGCCCACCCCGCCTTTTCTCAGCACTTCCGCACTCCACTTGCTGGCGACTACCCGGGCACCGCTTCGACGTTGCAGGTCCGCGATGCCGCCTGCGTGGTCGAAGTGTACGTGCGAATTCACAATCAGCCTCACGTCTTCAATGCGAAAGCCGAGCAAGCGGATGTTGCCGGCGATGCGTCCGGCTGATTCCGGAAGGTCTCCGTCAATCAGTACATGCCCAGCCGGCGAAGTAATCAGGATGGAGCTCAGTCCGTGAGTGCCCACGTAATAGGTACAGCCGAAGATGCGGAACGGAGGCTGCGCCTTATTCAAGGTAACGCAGTTCGGGCATGATGTAGCCTTCTGGCCCAAAGCCACGCCGCAACAGATCATGGCAAGGAGGAAGATGAATACCTCATCCCTCAGTGGAGTTCGACTCATAGATGTGGACTGGCGCTCTGAGACTTGCTCCAGGATTCCGCGGCGGCAAGTCGCCTGGAAATCGACGGATGGGAGTGGAAGAACCACTCCACCCACTTCGAAGGCACGCGCTCGGCAAGATTCTGCTCAGCCAGTTTGTTCATCGAAGAGACGAACGGTTCGACGCTCGCGATCGATTCAAAGGCATAACGGTCCGCCTGGCGCTCGTTGAAGCGCGAGTAGGCGTTGAGCGCTGGCATCAGCACGAGTGAAAGCACGACTGAAACCAGCGCCAGCAGCGGCAAGTTGGCGAAGTCGGAGAGTTCCTCGAACATGTGATGGTCGACGGCGTAGTGCAGGGTCCAGTTCGCCGCCCAGAATCCGACGAACGTGATGACGGCCTGCACAAAGATGCTCTTCAGGATGTGACGGTGGACATGGTGGCCGAGTTCATGGGCGAGTACGGCTTCGATCTCGTCAGCGGTGTAGTTGTCGAGTAACGTGTCGGCGAGAATAATTCTTCGCGTGCTGCCCAGGCCAGTGAGGGCGGCGTTGGCCTTCTTGCTCTTCTCCGACAATTTCCAGCGATAGACTCCGCGGACGTGCGTGCCGGCGCGCTGGCCGAGCATGATCAGACGTCGTTTCAGATCGTCGTCGTCGAGTGGCTCGAATTTGTAGAAGATCGGGAACAGGAGAACCGGGGCAAGTTGCGCGAGCAGGATGAACAATCCCATGAACAGCGCCCAAGCCAGTAGCCACCAGTTTTGCGGCCATTGCCGGATCGTGAGATACAGCAACTCGATCACAATGGTGCCAAGAACCAAACCGACCAGAAATCCTTTGATGTCGTCCCACAACCAGGAGCCGAACCTCTGGTTGGAGAGCTTGTAACCTCGCTCGACGCGAAATCCGTAGTAGTCGAAGCCGATACCGAGCATCTTGCTGATGGCGAGCAATAGCACGATGTACATGAACAAGGACAACGAATAATTCTGGAATCCCATACGATAGGCCAAGTCGCGCAGGGACTCGGACCAGTGCATGGCTAGCAGAACAACGAGGAACACTCCTCCGACGGCGAAGTCGGCGATGCCGAGCCATCGCCGAATGCGATTGTAGCGGCGTGCCGCTGGCGAATCGCTCTGAGCCGGATTGGGTACACTCGGCATCTCTATTTGATTATCGCCCACATCAGGCGCTGCTTCTCACAAATTGCTCGCCGGTCACAAGTAGTTCGTGCACCAGTTCTTTCGATGAGGCTTCGGTGTAGAGGCGTAGCAAGTGCTCGGTTCCCGATGCACGGAAGAGCGCCCAGGCTTCGGCTCCATTGCCGTTCGTCGGCGCATCGAGAAAGAACTTTACGCCATCCATGAACTCTTTCCTGAGCACTTTGTATGTACCGAGATTCTGGGTGTCTTGGGAACGTGCGCGCTGGATGGCGTTTTGCTTCATCTCGTCCGGAATGTGCAAGTCTCGGCGGCCGTAGTAGTGCGGGCCAAATTCGCGCTGCAGATCGGAGACAAGTTGCCCCAGCGGCTTGCCTTCCTCCGCCATCGCATTGGCGAGCAGCAGAGAGTTCAGGACGCCATCTCGCTCGGGGAGAAAACGTGAATATCCAATGCCACCCGACTCTTCGCCCCCCATCAGGATTTCGCGCTCCATCATGAGATCGGCCACGTACTTGAATCCGATGGACGTCTCATGGAGTTTACGCCCGTACTTTGCCGCGATGCGGTCGATCATCCGGGTGGTATTGAAGGCGCGGACCACCTCACCGGACCACTTCTTGCGCTCGAGCAGCCAGCGCAGCAGCACGCAAAAAATCTTGTGCGAGTCGACGAAGCTGCCGTCCTCGGCCACAGCCCCGATGCGGTCGGCGTCGCCGTCGGTGGCAAGGCCGGCATCGCACTTCTCGCGCACGACAGTCTCCTGCAGCATCGCGACGTGCGGCTCAATGGGCTCAGGATTGATGCCGGGGAAGAGTGGATTCAATTCTTGACGGATCGCGACACAGTGCACTCCACGCTCGGCGAAGATTCCGGTCAGGACGCCGCGGCCCGAGCCGTACATCGCATCGACGGCGAACTTGAATTTTGTTTTCGCGATGAGGTCCATGTCAGCGAAGGCGCACACGGCTTTTACATATTCACTCTTTAGATCGACTTCTTCGATCTTCGCCTTCGATCCTTTGGGTGCGGCGCCAGCGGCGAGTTCGTCTTCGATTTTTTTCATGATCGCCGGAGTGGCCGAGCCGCCGAAGTTGGCTTTGAACTTCACTCCGTTCCAGTTCCAGGGATTGTGGCTGGAGGTGACCATCACTCCGCCGGCCGCGCCTTGATGCTTCACCGCGTAGGAAACGGCAGGCGTGGGCGTGTAGTCGTTTGCCAGTTTGACTGGAACGGCAGCTTCGGCGAGCACCTCAGCGACAATCTGCGCAGCACGGGGAGAGCCGAAACGGGCGTCGTATCCTACGATGACGCCGTGCTGCGGTCGTTCGTTCCTGAGCAAATAGGCGGCGATTGCGCCCGCGACACGGCGGACGTTGTCGAAGGTGAAGTCGTCGGCGATGAGGCCGCGCCAGCCGTCGGTGCCGAATTTGATTTCTTGCGTCATAAAGAGCAGTTTCGAGTCTCGAGAAAACGTCGCAGACCACTTGTATATTCTCTAAACCCGAAACTGGAACTTCTATGTCAGTCTATGCATTTTCCTTTCGTCCAGATACTTTACGATTTTGCCCACATCCTGCGCGTGCTGCCGCGTCGTGATCAACAGGGCGTCCGATGTCTCTACGACGACCACGTCGCTTACACCGACGACTGCTACGAATTTGCCCGGGGCGTGCACATAATTGCCGCGGGCGTTCAGAACAAAGGTGCCTGCGGCGTCGATCAAGTTGCCTTCCGGCAGAGTGCTCTTCGCCGTGTGATGTTCGTGCAGAGCCGTCCAGGAACCGAGATCGTTCCAGCCGAAATCCGCCGGGAGACAGAAGATGTTGCTGTCCTGTTCGCCCTTGGCGGAGCGCGGCTCGAGCACGGCGTAGTCAACGCTGATGTTTTCGCACTTCGGGTAGAGCTTGCGGAACGTGGCAGCGAATTTAGAAGTGCCGAATTTCGAAGCGATCTCTTCGAGGATGGGCGCGGTCTTGGGCAGATGCTCCCGTAGCGCCTCGGCCAGGGTTCGGGCGCCCCAGAGGAACATTCCGCTGTTCCAGAAGTAGTTTCCCGCCGCGACAAACTCAGCAGCCGTATCGGCGTTCGGCTTTTCGGTGAAACGGCGTACGTATAGCGCATCGCCTTGGTACAGGCCGCCGGCTTCGATGTATCCATAGCCGGTTTCCGCGCGAGTCGGGCGGATGCCGAGGACCACGATGTTAGCTCCCGCGGCTGCGATTTCGATCCCGCGTTCCATCGTCTCGCGGTATCGTTTCTCGTCGGCGATCACGTGGTCGGAAGGGAACAGCCCGATTACGGCATCGGGATCTTCACGCAAAAGCAGGAACGCTGCCAAGCCGATGGCGGGTGCGGTGTTACGCCCAACCGGCTCCGCTAACACCTGAGGCTTCGGCAGCTTGGGAAGTTGCTTCACGATTGCAGGACGGAGATCGTTGTTGGCGATGACCCAGAATTTCTTGGAAAGAGCCAGCGGTGTGAGGCGCGCGACCGTTTGCTGGATCATGGTCTGCTTGCCGTCGAGCGCTAGCAGTTGCTTGGCTCGCTTCTTGCGGCTGAGCGGCCAGAAACGCGTGCCGCGGCCTCCGGCGAGAATTACGGGATAGAAGTTGGGGTTTTTGCTCATGCTTGCGATTTCAGATTGCAAATTCCAGGTTGGTTCGCCTCAGTTGACATGCCCGAAGATTTCGAACTGAAGTCCAAGATCTGCATCGGAAATATCCTTACATTCTTGTTTCCGGCTCGGGCAGCGCTCTTCCGGGCACATAGGCCCGGAGGAATTCCACCGCCCATTGCGGTCTCACGCTAAAATTTCCCAGCGAAGCGGGAATCACAACGGCGTCGCCTTTCGCCAGAGTCACGGGCTCGAATCCCTGTGATTCGATGACTCCGCAGCCCTCGACGGCAACCAGAATCTGCGCTGAACTCTTTCCGGAATCGTCGTGAACGGCGAATTGCAGCGGATCTTTTGCTTCGAACATCTCGACCACAAAGTAAGGTGCGGCGACCAGAGGAGCACGTCGCGTCTTGCTGCTGATCTGCTCGGGCGCCGGGCGCAACACTTTTCCCGAGTTCACTTTTTCTTTCACAGCAGCCAAGCCGTCTTTGAGATGCAGTTCGCGCGGACGCCCGTAATCATACAAGCGGTAGGTCATGTCGGACTGCTGTTGGGTTTCGACGATGATCGATCCGGGACCTAACGTGTGGACGGTGCCTCCAGCAACATAGATCATGTCTCCGGCATAGACGTTGATCCAGTTCAGCACTTCCTCGGCGTGGCTTTGATGAATCGCTTTTTCCAGCTGCGCGGCGGTAATGCCGGGCTTGAGTCCCAGCGCAATTTGTGCGCCTGGCTGGGCATGCGCCACGTACCAACACTCAGTCTTACCCCAGGGCTGGCCAACGCGCAGCGCCTGCGCGTCGTCGGGATGCACCTGAACCGACAGCTTTTCGTGGGGAAAGAGAAACTTGAGCAGCAGGGGGAATCGTTTGGGGTCGCGGGCTGCTTCGCCCACCAACTCGCGCTGATACTGTTCACTCAGTTGGGCGAGCGTTTTGCCTTTGAGCGGACCGTTGGCGACCTTGCATTCGTCGCCGGTCAGCCAGGATTCTCCGATCTTCTGCTCGAACCTGTGGTTCGGGTAGATCGGGGATAAATCCTGCGTCCCCCAGGGGCGCGGATCAAATCCCGGCTGCATCAAAAGTGGACACAGTTGGCTCATTCTCAACGATGCCCCGCCACCATTACATTCATGTTTGAGCCGATCACTCGCGGGGGGCCGCTGGAATCCGCTGCCACACGAGTTTGCGCTCGTGCTCTTCGCCCATCTCGTGAGTCTTGGTGTTGAGAGCCAGACGATCACCTTCGAGAACGAGGTGACGAGTTCCGTTTTCACCGCGCTCTGCCGGGTACATCGACTGTTTGATGCGGTGTGTAACGGTGCTCTTCGCACCATCAACAGTCCAGGTTCCAAAGTAGGCGTAGTATCCGTCGATCGCCTTCGCTTTCTGATCAGCAGGAGCAGCAAGAAACTCTTCGCGCGAATCTGCGGTTGGAACGGTTGGTCGCGGATCGGACACGATCTGCACGCTCATCCATCCGCTCGTGTCGTACACGAGCAGTCCTTCGGGATGCCGTCCATAGAACGGATAAATGACCTCGCCGTTAGCCCTGATTGTTTCGATGCTGACCAGACGCCATGCTCCTGGAAGCTGATCGCGCAACTTCCGATCCGAACTTGACTGCGCTACTGCCACCACGCCGATCGAAGCAGTTCCGAGCAGCAGAATGCATAGCGCCCGCAATTTTCGCAATTTCATAAACGGGTTCTCGAGTTGAATGTTTTGTGGGAAGCGAGTGCCCGATTCCGCACTCGCGTCTCCGGATCACCAGTTACAGCGTCGCGAAGTATTTCCGCATCCTCTCCAGCGCCTTGTCCAGGTTTTGCACAGATGTCGCATATGAGATGCGGATGTGGTCGGTAGTGCCGAAACCCTCGCCGGCTACGGTGGCAACATGCGCCTTGTGAAGCAGCCCATGCGCCACATCGGCGGCGCATTTCAGGTCACTTTTACCAAAGAACGCAGACACATTCGGGTAGATGTAGAAGGCACCCTCGGGTAGAGTGCACTGCACGCAGGAGATCGACCGTGCGCCAGCCACGACATGATCGCGCAAGCGGATATACTCGGCCCGCATCTCTGCCACGCACTGCTGCGAGCTGGTGAGGGCCGCGACTGCCGCCTTCTGCACAATGGAGGTCGGGTTCGATGTGGACTGGCTCTGCAGCTTGGCCGCTGCCGCGATCACCGCTTTCGGTCCCAGTGTGTATCCCAGGCGCCAACCCGTCATCGCATAAGTTTTCGACAAAGAGCCAATCACCAGGAACCGCTCCCGGTATTGCTGCAGCGAGCCCACCGAGAAATTCTTCCCGGCGTAATTCAGATATACGTAGCACTCATCGGAGATCACCCAGATGTCGCGCTCATGAGCCAGCCGGATCACCGCCGTCATGTCGTCCGGACTCATCACTGCGCCCGATGGGTTAGAGGGCGAGTTCAAAATGATCAGCTTGGTCCGCGGAGTGATCAACCGCTCCACCATGGCCGCAGTCACACGAAATCCCTGGGACTCGTCGGCGTTGAGCAGCACGCACTTTCCGCCAACGTAATTCACCATGTCTTTGAACGACACCCAGTACGGCACGGGCAGGATTACTTCATCCCCATGGTCCACCAATACAGAAATAGCGTTGAACAGTGCATGTTTGCCGCCGACCGAAGCATAGGTTTCCTCGCGCTTGTAGGCCGAGCCAAAATCTTCGCTGTGCCGGCGAAGGATCGCGTCTTTTAATTCCAGTGTTCCACCTACAGCTGTATAACGGGAAAAGTTCGCTTGAATCGCTGCAATAGCCGCATCCTTGACGTGCTGGGGCGTGGAAAAATGTGGTTCGCCGGCCGTGCAGTCGACAACATCAATGCCTTGCTGGCGCAGCTTATCGGCCTCTGCCACCGCCGCCATCGTGGCCGAGGGTTCGATCCGGTTGATCCTTTCCGCAAGTTTCACTGCTTCCATGGTTGCCGTAGTCATGCTTTTTTCTTCCTTCTCCTGGGCACTTCAATGAGTTGCGTCTCGCCCAGCTTGTAGGCGGGGTCCAGTTTCTCGCGCAACTTCTGTTCGACAATTTCCGGGACCAGCCCTTTCACCGGGCCGCCCGCTTGCGCCACTTCCCGCACCAGCCGCGAACTCACGTAGGAATACTTGTCGGCGGGCATCATGAAGACTGTTTCCAGCGTGGGCTCCAGTTTGCGGTTCAGCAGCGCCATCTGGAGCTCGTATTCGTAATCGCTGATGGCGCGAATACCGCGCAGGACGCACATCGCGTCGATGGACTTGGCGTACTCGACCATCAGACCGTCAAAGGTGTCGATGCGAACGTTTCTCAGATCGGCGGTCAACTCCCGCAGCATCTCCAGACGCTGGGACACACTAAACATCGGGCTCTTCTCCGAGTTCCTGAGGATGGCGACAACGAGCTCTTCAAAAATCTTGGCGCCTCGCTGAATCAGGTCGAGGTGCCCGTTGGTCGGCGGATCAAAGGAACCCGGGTAGATGGCCGTGCCTTTATTCAATCATCCTCGGTCGAAGACCGCCCGCCTGCGAGCGCGAGCAGCAGTGCAGTGACTTAGAGATTCTATGCGGGTGGGTGTGGGATGGCAATGGAATGCGGGGACCGCAGCGCAATGTGCGCATTTGCAGAGGGTCGTGGGAATAGCCGCCTCGGCTGTCGGTCGAGCGAAGCTCGACAGTTGGTTAGTGCCAGGTGGGCCCGCTAGACGCCGCCACCACAGCCGCCGGGGACGGCGGCGCCACGGTTGGATGCTGCTGAAGGGAGGCCCGGGCGCGACTCGCGGATGAGCCGCGCCCGGTGGCAACGAAACTTAACGTCTGGCTGCGACGATAGGGGCTTTGGGGCCGTCGGTACCTGTGGGCATGGTGGTTACGCGGCCCGTGGGCGCCGGCGTCGCCGTTGCGGCGGCCGGTTGCGCTGGCGCGGCAATCAATCCCAGCGCCTTTCGCACTTCAGTGTCCAACTTGGCCATGACGTCTTTGTTGTCTTTGAGAAACTGGCGGGCATTTTCGCGTCCCTGCCCGATGCGCTCACTCTTGTAACTGAACCACGATCCGGACTTTTCAAGGATGTTGTTATTGACCGCCAGATCAAGCAGATCGCCTTCTCGAGAAATGCCTTCCCCATAAAGAATGTCGAACTCGGCCTCACGGAATGGGGCCGCAACTTTGTTCTTCACGACTTTGACTTTCGTGCGCGAGCCAGTAACGACGTCGCCTTCTTTGATGGCGGCGATGCGGCGGATATCGACACGAACGGACGAATAAAACTTGAGAGCGCGGCCGCCGGTAGTGGTCTCGGGATTGCCGAACATCACGCCAATCTTTTCACGAATCTGGTTGATGAAGATCAGGCAGGTACGCGACTTGGAAACCGTTCCTGTCAGCTTGCGGAGGGCTTGCGACATCAGGCGTGCCTGCAGACCCATATGGCTATCGCCCATCTCACCGTCGAGTTCGGCTTTCGGGACGAGGGCAGCGACCGAGTCGACGACCAGCACGTCAATTGCGTTGGACCGCACCAGCGCCTCGGTGATTTCCAGCGCCTGCTCGCCGTAGTCGGGCTGCGAGACCAGCAAGTTGTCGACGTCAACGCCGAGTTTCTTCGCATAGGCTGGATCGAGCGCATGTTCAGCATCGACGAAAGCGGCCATGCCTCCGGTCTTCTGTGCTTCGGCAATGACCTGGAGTGTGATGGTGGTTTTGCCTGAGGACTCCGGCCCGAACACTTCCACCACGCGGCCGCGGGGGAAGCCGCCGACGCCCAAGGCGGCGTCGAACGAAATAGAGCCCGTCGAGATCACCGAGATCGGGACAATGGCTTCCTTCGACCCCAACCGCATGATCGAACCCTTGCCAAACTGCTTTTCGATTTGAGATACCGCCAGATCAATCGCCTTGCCCCGATCGTCCGCCATGGAAGTGGCTCCTTTGAAGAGTGCGAGATATTAGTGCTGTCTAAGTTTGGTCGGATTATACATAGGAATGGAAGCGAATAAAAGGCGAATCAAGAAGATTGTGGTGGAAAACGTTCCGAAATGGCACAGGTTGGCGTCATTCCAGAGCTTTGTCATCCTGAGACCCGCGTTTTGTGCGGGTCGAAGGACCCATGCACTTCGCCGGCAGCGTCGATAGTTGCGACTACCTCTGCAGCAAGTCCACGGGCGCGGTTACATCGTGCACCCGGAAGTATTTCGCCAGCGCTGGATACTTCCTGGCCACCGCCTCATACATCGCATACGCCACGTTGCGATAGGAAACATGGCCCGCCGGAGTCGTGCGAAGTTCGGAGATGTAGACCGCCTCGGCGAAGTCCATCTTGAATAACGCTCTCTTCCGGAACGCGAGCGGTATCGCGTATTGCGAGTTTTCTTCCGCTTCGAGACTCTTGCCAGCTCCGAGAGCAGCCAAAGTCTGAACAGCGGTTTGTACCCGCCGCATGGCTGCATCGAAGCGCCCGCGGACGCCGGCATCTTCGATGTCGAGCAGCATCTCATAGCCGTGCTCAGTGGTGAATGCCTGCATCACCTGGATGCAGCGGCGGTGGCGGTGCATGTCGCGGAAGCCACCTGTGTCCATGAGGATATCGAAGCGGAACTGCTGCCCGGCGCGAAAACCGCGCAGCAACTCGTCGTGCTTGCCGCGATGCCGCAGGCCAAGGTCGATGATCTCGCGGCGTCGTCGCTCGCCGGCAACCTGCACCGCCTGGCGAATCTGGCGATAGGAATGACGGGAATGCTCGTAGAGCAGCGTCGTCGCGATCTCAACTTCCAGCGGCTCGTCGTCGAGCAGATCGACGATGGCTTTCGACGGCGCCAGCGGCTCTTCCGCCATCAGCTCGCGTGCGGCCTGACGCAGTTCCTTCCGACTCTCCATCTCGTAGGGATTCGGGTCTGCGTACTTTACCAGGGTTGGAGCGACGCGGACTTCGTGCAACAACTCCTGCTCGGCTCGCGCGCCTAATTCCGGATTCATGGCGCGAATCTCAGCGACCAGATTTTGCAGAGACTCGGCATTTACGTTGTATGCCGCTCCTGTCGCTGCCTTCTTCAATGACTCGCCGAGCCCGCGCACTTCTTTGTGCGTGTGCGAGAGCAGATGAGCCACTTGATTCTCCAGGGTGCGCGCATTCACGATCTCGCCCAGCGAAGTGTTCGTTGCGAGCGGCAGAAGGTACCGCGTGATATCGAATGCACGCGCCTTCAGGGTTCGCTCGTAAGCGTCCTGCTTCATGTCGGCGGGTTTCGGCGTGATGCTGATCAGGTAGTCGGTCATATGCGCCGAGAGCGCGTCGTACTCGCCGAATAGGAAGTCGACCGTGTCGCGGTACAGCTTGCGGGCTTCGTCGTCACCGCCGAAATCGGGCGTGTAGTATCCGCTCTTGCGGAAATCCTGATAGCGCGTGGAGCGCTCCTGGCCGTCCCAGCGTTGCTCGTCGGCGAGTTCGATGGCGGCAAGAATCGACAGGCGCTCGATGGCCAGCGCGATGTGCGCCAGGTCGGCGATGGAGCGGTGGCCGTATTGGAAATAGAACGTGTTGAGAAACTTCTCCGCCTTCTGCGTGCTGATCTCGCGCAGTGACTCTTTCATCGAGAGGGCCGAGCGGGAATACTTCGCCATGGCGTAGGCCTGGATTTCGGGCTCGACTCCGAAGACAGCGAAGACTTCTGTCGAAGGCTCCGGGGACGCGGCGCTCCCGGGTTGAGCCTCGGGCTTCAGCGCAGGCACGGACGACGTGCGATGCGTCGATCGGTGGCCGCCAGCCGGGGACTCGGTGGACTTCTTGTCGGAAGGGTCGGGCATGGTGATGACGTTGGTTGCAGATTGGGACATGGGAGTGCTGGAATGTTACGCGCCGAGCTTGTGGATTAGCAATGCGATTCGCTGCGATGCCCTAAGAACAACCATGTGGGGACAGCCGCCTTCGGCTGTCCGGTCGAGCGGAGCTCGACGGCAGCGGCGGGCACCATTCGACGGCCGTTCTGCACCGCGACACTCCGCGTATAATTCACCGTTTCGCCATCATTCGATTGCATACGGAGAAATCTCATGTCTCTCGCTGGACACGTGGCTTTTGTCACCGGCGCATCGCAAGGCATAGGACGCGCCTGCGCCCTCATGCTTGCCAAGGAAGGTGCGACCCTGGCGATTGCCGCGCGTAATCAGGAGAAGTTGAACGAGTTGGTGAATGAGATATCCAACGCCAGCGGGAAAGCGGCCGCCTTTCCGCTGGATGTCGCCGACGAGGAGCAGGTGAAGGCGGTGATCAAAGCGGCCATTGCGCAGTTCGGCAAGATTGACATTCTTGTCAATAATGCCGGCATCACGCGGGACCAACTCGTGATGCGCATGAAGCGGGCGGACTGGGACGCGGTGCTGCAGACGAACCTTACTTCGGCGTATCTCTGCGTCCAGCAAGTGGTTCCATCCATGCTGAAGCAACGCTGGGGACGGATTATCAACGTCACCAGCGTCTTCGGACAGATGGGGCAAGCCGGGCAGGCTAATTACGCTGCTTCGAAAGCCGGGCTGATCGGGCTGACCATGGCGATTGCGCGCGAAGTGGGGTCGCGGAACATTACTTGTAACGCAGTCGCGCCGGGATTCATCGAAACTCCTATGACCGATGTGCTCAGCGAAGAATTCAAGCAGAACGCGGTTAAGCAGATTCCGTTGGGTCGGGTGGGGACTACCGAAGACGTTGCTGGCGCGGTCGCATTTCTTGCATCGGACGATGCTTCTTACATTACCGGGCACGTGTTGAGCGTCAACGGCGGCATGCTCATGGGATAACACCCTCACCACGGAGGACACGGGGGTTTCGCAGAGGAACATGAAATCAGAATCAAAAAGTATAAGGGCTTCCTCTGTGCCCTCTGTGGTGAAAGATTTTGTTTTCTATCAGGCGGAGTCGCCACAACAAATCGCCCAAGCCCGCGAACTCTTCCTTGAATATGGCCAGTCCCTCGGGTTCAGTTTGTGCTTTCAGAACTTCGACAAGGAACTCGCAGACCTTCCGGGCGATTACGCTCCTCCCGACGGACGCTTGCTGCTGGCCGAATTCGAAGGCCAAATAGCGGGGTGCGTCGCGCTGCACAAGCTGGAGGCGGTAATCTGCGAGATGAAGCGACTGTACCTGCGTGCGGAATTTCGCGGGAAAGGGCTGGGGCGCGCCATGGCCGACCGTATCATTGCCGAGGCCCGCACAATGGGATACCAGCGCATGCGGCTCGACACCGTCGAGCCTGTCATGAAAGATGCGGTCGCGATGTACCGCAGGATCGGATTTCGCGAGATCGCTCCCTACTGCAAAAATCCCATGGCCGGCGTGCTCTACATGGAACTGCAGTTGTAAATCCGACTGTCTTCAGCCACAATATCGGCCACTACTTCGTCTCGTTACCTCATCCTGGGGAAGGATTCACCATGAAAGGAATCTTTGCGCTCGCTGCAGTTCTCGTCCTGGCTGCGTCCACCTGGGCGGCCGACGGAAAGAGCGTCAGCTACAAAAGCGGCGATGAAACCGTGCAGGGCGCGCTCTACACCCCCTCGGGCAAGGGCCCATTCCCGGCACTTATCGTAATCCACGAATGGTGGGGCTTGAATGACTGGGTGAAGGAACAAGCGTCGAAGCTTTCGGATCAGGGCTATGTCGCCCTCGCAGTTGATCTTTATCGCGGCAAGGTCGCGACGACTCCCGACATGGCGCATGAGATCATGCGCGGCGTCCCGGAAGATCGCGCCAAACGGGACTTGCACGCCGCTTTCGAGTTCCTGGCCTCGCAACCCAGCGTTAAGAAAGACCGCATCGGCGCTATCGGATGGTGCATGGGCGGCGGCTACTCGCTCGATGTCGCGCTGCAGGAGCCAACGCTCGCGGCGAGCGTCATCAACTATGGACACCTGGCTACCGATCCGGAAGCGCTGAAGAAAATCCATGCTCCCATCCTCGGGCTCTTTGGAGCACAGGATCGGGGCATACCGCCGGCCGACGTTCAAAAGTTCGGAGAAAGCCTGGATCAGATGGGGAAGAAAATCGAAATCAAGATTTACGACGATGCCGGACACGCTTTCGAAAATCCAAACAACAAAGACGGATATCGCGAAGCCGATGCTGCCGATGCATGGAAGCGTACCGTGGATTTTTTGGCGATGACATTAAAGAAATAAGGCGAATACTGCTCCCCGCTGGAAGCCGCACTGGACCTGAGGTTTCAGCGGCAGACAATTACTTGTACGACGTATAAGTAATATTTCGAAGCGCTCATTGTTTCACTCGCTGCCATGCGTTTTCCACATGGCACAAAGGTCCTAGTGATTGGCACAAATTTCCCCTTGCCAGAAGTTGCCGCTGTGGTTACCATGACCCATCCTGAAATGCTCCCTACCATGAATATCGGCGAGACCATCCGCAACTACCGGCTCCAAAAAGGGATGTCTCAGGGCGACATCGAAAAGCGAACGGGCCTGCTGCGCTGCTACCTATCGCGCGTCGAAAACGGCCATACCATCCCGTCGCTGGATACGCTGTCGAAAATCGCCGGAGCCATGGAATTACCACTTTCGCAATTCTTCTCCGACCCGAATCACAGCAATGGCTCCAAGGGTTTGCCCCAGCTTTCCGACGATGAAGTCCGCTTCCTGAGCCAGATCCGCCGCTACTCCACCAGCCTGAACGACAGCGACCGCAAGCTGGTGCTCGCCATGGTGAAGAAGATGGCATCGAATTCCGCGAAATAGCTCCTAGCTACAAGCTTCTCGCTCCTGGCCAAATCGCCACCCCTTACTTTCGTACGATGCCCTTTGGTGCCCGATGGGAACCTCGTGCCGGGGATTGTCTCTCCACTAAACTATGCGTGGAGACCTCTGTGACGACCGACGAGGAACTGAATCATCTCGACACGCAACTGCGCCGGCTGAAGATCGAGTACGAGATTTTCTTCAGCAATCCGAGCAAGCGTCCTCCCGCGGACATCGAGTGGAAGGTGCTTGCGCTGCTGCGGAAGTTCTCCGACGGCGGACGCATGAATTTTTCGCAGCGCTACCGCTACAACGAAATGGCCCAGCGTTACGCCATCTATAGCGATTTATGGCGCAAGAAGTGCCGCATTCGGGAAGAAGGATACCGCCGTCCGCAGGACGCCCTGTTATCGGTGCAGGGAGTGCGCACCGGCGAGGAAGATCACAAGCAGCACCATCCCGTGTACGGCGTCAGCCATGCGGCGGCGGCCGCTGCTGGCGGAAATGGGGCAGCACCGCACTTTACGCTCCATAGCGTTGACACGTCCGAGCGCGAGCAGGTGGAACGTCTCTACAACTCCCTGGTCGCGGCTAAGAAAAAGGCGGGAGAAAACGTTACCGGCACGATCGACTCATTCACCGCGTTCGTACAGAAGAAGACGGAACAGATTCGCAAGCAATATCACTGCGAGGGCGTCGAATACTCGGTCGAACTGGCCGACGGGCACGTGAAGCTGAAGGCCAAGGCCAAAACGTAGTCTAGGTTCGTTCCTTTCTCGCCTGAGGCCGCGGATTCGCCGCGGCATTTTACTTTCCACCAACCTACTGCTCTCGACGCTCGACCAATGGGTAGCCGCAGTTGTGAGCGAGCGATGACTGCTTACTGATAAAATCACCGGTCGCCATCGCAATCTCCGAGAGGCCATCATGTCCCGCATTCAGCGCGCCATTCTCAGCGTTACCGATAAGACCGGACTTGTCGATTTCGCCCGCAAACTCTCCTCCCTCGGCATTGAACTCATTTCCACCGGAGGCACCGCGAAACTGCTTCGCGACTCCGGAATCACTGTGAAAGATATTTCGGATCTGACCGGCTTTCCGGAGATGCTCGATGGGCGCGTGAAGACGCTGCACCCCAAGGTTCACGGGGGAATTTTGCACCGGCGGGAAGATCCCAAACATGTGGCCGCCGTAAAAGAGCACGGTATTCAGCCGGTCGATATGGTCGTGGTAAATCTTTATGCCTTCGAAAAAACAGCGGCAAAGCCCGGGGCCGCGTTTGAAGAACTGATCGAGAACATCGATATTGGCGGGCCGTCGATGATCCGCTCGGCGGCAAAGAATTTCCAGGACGTCGCCATCGTGACCTCGCCGACAGATTACGAGGCGATCGCCGCCGAACTCGAACGCGAGAAGGGACAACTCTCCAAAGAAACCAAGTGGCGGCTCGCGCAAAAGGCGTTCGCTACGACGGCGGCCTACGATTCGGCCATCGCGTCCACGCTGGAGCGGATAAGCCCTGAGAACATGAGGCCGGAACCGAGTTTCCCGAATACCTTGCGCTTCTCGTTTCACAAAACACTGGACCTGCGCTACGGCGAAAATCCGCACCAGAAGGCGGCCATGTATTCCGATGGCTCGGGCGCAGGGGTTGCGAACGCGCGACAGTTGCAGGGCAAGGAGCTGTCCTACAACAACATCGTCGACCTGCAAGCGGCGTGGGATCTGGCCCAGGAATTCGACGAGCCGGTGGTCGCCATCATCAAGCACACCAACCCGTGCGGCACGGCGACCGGCAAGACGCTGGCCGAGGCGTACAAGCGGGCGCTGGAGTGTGATCCCGTGTCGGCGTTTGGCGGGGTCATCGGAGTGAATCGGGCAGTGGACGCCGCCGCAGCCGAGGAAATGCACAAGCTTTTCCTGGAGGTAATCGCCGCTCCCGGGTTTGACGAAGCGGCAAAGGCAAAGTTCGCGTCGAAGAAGAACCTCCGACTGGTGGAGGTGAAAGCCGCGGATCAGAAATGGATCCTGAAAAATGTATCGGGGGGCATGCTGGTGCAGGACGCCGACGTACGCCCGCTCCAGGATGCTGACTTAAGGGTAGTCACGAAACGGCCTCCGACGCCGGAAGAAATCCGAGCGCTGCTTTTCGCCTGGAAGGTCTGCAAGCACGTGAAGTCGAACGCGATCGTCTATGCGCGCGAAGGTCAGACGGTGGGCGTTGGTGCCGGACAAATGTCGCGCGTGGATTCGGCCAAGATTGGCGCGATGAAGGCTCAACTGCCGCTGAAGGGCACCGTGGTCGCTTCGGATGCGTTCTTTCCCTTCCCGGATGGTGTCGAAGAGATCGCGAAGGCGGGGGCTACTGCCGTGATCCAACCCGGCGGCTCGCAGCGCGATCCCGAAGTGATCGAGGCGGCCGACCGACTGGGGCTGGCAATGGTGTTTACGGGCGTAAGGCACTTCAGACACTAAGAGCGGGTGTTGGCCTCAGTAAGCGCGCGGCAATCCTGACTTGACAGTCTGCTGAAGGAATCATTCCAGGACCCCTGTTACCTCAGCGGCTGCAAGGCCGCCCCTTCAAAACCAGCACAAAACAGGAGTCTTCAGTATCCTGGACGTCAGGGTTCCGACGATCACCGGTCGCTGTACTTCTGGAATGTCGATTTACTTTCCTTTACACCACATTTGTTTCCAACCCTGAGAAACCGGGTTAGAATAAAGGCACCTTCCCCCCGACGGCTTTGCATCCAACAAGCTGAGGTAATTCGGAAGTGCGCTTTGAGCGCAGTCAGGTCCAGAATGATGAGAATTTTTCGTCTTTTCTTAGTCTTGGGAGTGGCATCTGTGGCTGTCGCTCAAACCAGCCCATCCACGCCCGCCCCAGCGGAATCTAGCCAGCCGTCGCCGCGCAAAGTCGACAAGGCCGCGGCGTACTACCACTACACGCTGGCGCATATGTACGAGGAGATGGTTACAGCGTACGGCCGCAGCGACCTGGCCCTGAAGGCAACCGAGGAGTACCGGTTGGCGATTGAAGCGGACCCGTCGTCGGAATTCCTGACGTCAAGCCTGGCCGAACTCTACGTCAAGACCGGGCGCATTGCCGATGCCGTAAGAGAAGCCCAGGACATTATCAAGCGCGACCCGACGAATCTGGAAGCCCACAAGCTGCTGGGACGGATATACCTGCGTTCCCTGGGCGACACGCCGGGCGGAAGCGGCTCTGACAACATTTTGAAGCTCGCGATCGAGCAATACCAGGAAATCGTGAAGCTCGATCCGCAGAGCGTAGACGATCACCTGCTCCTCGGACGCCTGTACCGGCTGGGTAACGACATGCCCAAGGCGGAGGCCGAGCTAAATACGGCGATTAAAATCGATCCCGGCTCGGAAGAGGCGGTCACCACGCTGGCGATGCTCTACACCGATGAGGGCGATACGGCGCATGCCCTCAAGGTTCTGAGCTCGATTCCTGACTCGGCTCGGTCGGCTAAGTTGTATTCCGCACTAGGAGCCGCATACGAACAGCGCAAGGAATACAAGAACGCGATTGATTCCTACAAGCACGCCATCGTACTCGATCGCGATAATCTGGACGCGATCCGCGGCCTGGCCGAGAACTATCTGAATGACGGCCAGCTCGACGCGGCGCTCGAACAGTACAAGGTCATCTCCGACTCAAATCCCGAAGACGCGCAGACTTACGTTCGCATCGCCGAGATCTACCGGCGGCAGGCGAAATACGATCAGGCGCTGGAAAATCTCAAACGCGCCGATACCTTGATTCCCGACACCGCCGAAGTCCCCTACAGCATGGCTGCCGTATACCAGGCGCAGGGACGCTACGACGAAGCGGCCAAGCTGCTGCAGGATCTCCTGAAGAAAACTGAGAAGAGCACCGAAGTCGGTACCAGTCAGACCGATCGTAACAATCGCGCGATCTTCATCGAGCGGCTGGGGATGGTGTACCGCGAGCAGGAGAACTACGCCGCCGCGGTCGAGACCTTCCGCAAGATGCTGGCGCTGGGCGATGAGAACGCCCGCAGCGGCTATCAGGAGATCATCGACACGTACCGCGACTCCAAGCAGTGGCCCCAAGCGACAGCTACGGCAAAAGAAGCCGTGCAGAAACTGCCAAACGATCGCGACCTGCGCATGGTGCTGGATGCGCAACTCGCCGACATGGGCGAATTCGACCAGGCTGTCGCAGACATTAAGGGCATGCTCAAAGGCGGCCCGGAAGACCGAGACGTGCATCTCCGGTTGGCGATCATCTACACCCGCGCTAAGCGCTGGAGCGATGCAGAACAGTCGCTCGCCAAGGCGGATCAACTATCTGGCAAGCCGGATGACAAAGCATACGTGAGTTTCCTGCGCGGCGACCTCTACCAGCGGCAGAAGATGTTCGAGCAGGCGGACAGCGAATTTCGCAAGGTGCTGGCCGTGACTCCGCCAACGGATCCGCAGGCGGCGGCAACCCTGAACTACCTTGGATACATGAATGCCGATCGCGGCGTGAAGCTTGAGGAATCGCTCAACTACATCAAGCAGGCGCTCACGTTCGAGCCGAACAACGGAGCGTACCTCGACTCGCTTGGCTGGGCTTACTTCAAGCTCGGCAAGTACGACCTGGCGGAAGAAAACCTGAACAAAGCCGCGGTGCACATGGGGTCCGATCCCACGGTGCAAGAACATTTGGGCGATCTCTATCAGAAGACGGGACGTTTGAAACTTGCCGCTTCGCACTGGGATCGCGCGGTTCAGGAATGGAATAAGACCGTTCCCGCCGAACAGGACTCGGAAGCCTTCGCCAAGGTGCAGCAAAAGCTTGACGCTGCCAAGGTGAGGCTGGCGAAAGAAGACTCCAGCAACAAGCAATAGCCTCAGCCTTAGAAGATCCGAGGGTGCCCCATCCTAAAATCGCGCCTTTTGCGATTTTAGGGTGGGGATTTTGACTTCTTTAGGATGCCGATTTCGCCTTCGTATCAAGCGCAGTCTTCGATCAAACGAAGCCCCGGCTCAAATTCGATCACGAACTCTCGCAGAATCTCGCGTTAGACTCGTGAGATGCTGTCCCTCTCGACCATCACCATCCGCGAAGGCACCACCGCCGACATTTCTGAAATCGCCCGCCAGCGACGCCGGATGTGCGAGGACATGAACTACACCGACGCCGACATCCTTTCGGCAATGGTAAACGCGACTTGCGATTACCTGAAGAAAGCAATTCCCGAGGGCTCGTTCCGCTCATGGCTGGCATGCGATAACAGCCGCGTCGTGGCGGGAGGCGCTGTTCTCATCAGCGCTTGGCCGGCGCACGCCTACGATCTGGAATGCCGTCGGGCGACTATCCTCAACGTTTATACCGAACCAGAGTACAGGCGGCTCGGGATTGCCCGGCAGATTATGGAAACGATGATCGACTGGTGTAAGAAGGAAGGCTTCGCCCGTGTCAGCCTGCACGCCAGCAATCAAGGGCGGCACTTGTATGAGTCACTCGGCTTCGAAGACAGCAACGAGATGCGGCTGAACCTGCGGTAACGAGCACTTAGCAATCGGCAGTTGGCGGCTTATCCCGATGTCCCTGTTCATCGCTCGCCACCCGGTACTTTGATAGACTTCCCCCATGCTGGCGACCTACGCGGTGCAGGTGACGCAATCCCGCGGACGGCGCTTCGCTGAGTCCCCGCATCCCTACCGCAACGATTTTCAGCGCGACCGCGATCGCGTGATTCACGCTCGCGCCTTCCGCCGGCTTGAGGCCAAGACACAGGTCTTCACCCGCCGCTACTCCGATCATTTCCGCAATCGCCTGACCCACACGCTCGAAGTTACGCAGATCTCGCGCACTATTGCCGGAGCACTCGGGCTCAACTCTGACCTTACCGAAGCCCTCGCTCTGGTGCACGACATCGGCCATCCTCCTTTCGGACACGCCGGCGAGAAAGCTCTCAATGCCGCGATGCACGAGCACGGGCTCTTCTTCGACCACAATCTCCACGCCTTGCGCATTGTTGAAGACTTTGAGCAGCGCTACGCCGCTTTTCGCGGCTTGAACCTGACGTTCGAGGTGCGCGAAGGGATCATCAAACATTCGCACGATTACGATGCAAAGGAGCATCCAGAACTGGTGGAGTATCTTCTGGAGCAGCGTCCGCCGCTGGAAGCTCAGCTCATCGACCTCACGGATGAAATCGCCTACAACACCGCCGATCTGGATGATGGCTACGAATCGCACCTGTTATCACTCGAGGAGATCCGGGAAGGCGTTGGAATTTTCGAGCGCTTCTATCGCGAGGTCGCTCAGCTGTACCCCCAGGCTCCCGAGAAGCTGAAGTTCAACGAGACCCTGAAACGCTTGCTCAACCGACTGGTGGACGACTTGATCCGGACCACGCAGAAGCGAGTCAATGAGGCCAGGATTCAGAACGTGGAAGGAATACGCACCCATCCGCAACGGCTAGCGGCGTTCAGCGTAGAAGTCGAAGCAGAGCGCAAGCAGAACAAAGATTTCCTTTACGAGAATCTCTATTACAGCCCGTCGCTGGCGGACGAGAAAGATGATGCCGAACGTGTCGTCTCAGAGTTGTTCGCCTTCTGGATGGCGCATCCAGGGTCCCTTCCTCACCAGTATCAGGAGAAGGCGAAAGACGAAGGGCTGCCACGAGTCGTCTGCGATTACATCGCAGGTATGACCGATCCGTTCATCTTCGAGCAGCACGAGAAACACTGCGGGTAAAACGGCTCACGTAGCGACAGCCGCCTCGGCTGTCGAGCGAAGCCCGGCTCTATATCACCTGGCCGAGTCGCCGAATCCCCTCCCGAATCTGCGCCTCGCCCATTCGTGAGTAGCCCAGCATGATGCCGGTTCGCCTCGGCTTGCCTAAACAGTAGGCGGAAATCCCATATACGCGGACCCCGTGAGCCGCCGCCTTCGAAATCACCGACGCCTCGCTGATTCGCCGTCTCGGCCACAGCACGACGTGCGCACCAGATCCGTCCCCTGTCACTTCGACGCGATTGCCAAGATCGCTTCTAATGGCGGCCATCAGTACCTTGCGCCGCGACGAATTCCTCCGCCGCACCTGCCGCAAGTAGCGTTCATACATCCCGCTGGATATGAATTCCGCCAGCGTTGCCTGCTCCAGCGTAGCCGTGTGCCGGTCACACAGCCACTTGGCCGCTGTGAAGGCTTGCACCAGTCTCTTCGGCGCGATCAAATATCCAATACGCAAGGCTGAAAATACGGTGCGCGAGAATGTTCCAATATAGATAACGCGCCCTTCCCGGTCCAATCCCTGCAGCGACTCCAGCGGCTGCCCTTCGTAGCGGAACTCCCCATCATAATCATCCTCGACCACAACCGCATTCCTGCGCTTCGCCCATTTCAGCAAGGCCAACCGTCGCGCCAGGGGCAGAATCGTGCCCGTCGGGAACTGGTGCGACGGCGTCACAAAAACAATCCGCGCCTCGTCCGGTATCCTCGCCGGATCCAGCCCATCCTGGTCCAGCACGATCGGAAGCAAATGAACTCCTGCGGCCCGCAACACTTCCCATGTTCCCTGATAGCTTGGGTCCTCAAACGCAACGTGGTCCCCTGGCTCCATCAGCACGCGTGCAATCAGATCGAGCGCTTGCTGCGACCCGTTTACCACGACAATCTGGGACGCGTCGCACACCACGGCGCGTGACCGGCGCACATGCGCGCAGATCGCCTCCCGCAGCGCAGTGCTTCCCGCTGCATGTCCGTAGTCGAGTTCCGCCACCCGCGTTTTTCGTGCGCAGCGCAGCAGAATGCGTCGCCACATGGCAAACGGAAAGTTTCCAAGGTCGCTGCGTCCGTAAGCGAAGTCATACGGCAGTCCCGAGCGGGGCATTTGCAGCGCAAAATTCATCCGCGACCACTCTTCCCCTGCAGTCTTTCCGAAGCGCGATACCCTGACTGAGACGGATTTGCCTGGCGAGGCGACTGGGCCGGATCCTACGCCGCTCGAAACGTAGGTGCCCGAACCCATTCTTCCTTCTGCAAATCCCTCGGCCAGGAGTTGATCGTACGCGGTAAGTACTACCGTTCTCGAAATTCCCAGTTGTTCCGCCAGATCCCGCGTGGATGGCAGCTTTTCGCCGCCGCGAAGCGCTCCCGACAGCATGGCTTCCCGCAAGCGCGTGTACACCTGCCGGAACATCGGTTCGCCCGTTTTTGATAGCGGTATTGCCAATTGCATAGTGGTATTGCCAATTACAGAAGAAGTGGATATTTGACAATACCACGACCCGCTTCATGCTTGCTGGAACAATACCACGACCCGCTTCATGCTTGCTGGAGATGTACTCGCGGGGATCTTGGACTGGAGAGAAGATGAAAGGTGCGCAAAAATCTATCGTTGCATTGCTAATCGTAACTTTCTTTACGTTCCTACTGGCGATCCCAAACGTGGCGCACGCCGGTACGATTGGCCCACAGGAGACGGCCAAATCACATGACGGTCAGCATGATTTCGATTTCGAAGCCGGCACCTGGAAAATCCATCTCAAAAGACTTGTCCATCCTATGACGGGGTCCACAACCTGGACCGAATTCGACGGCACCTCCGTAACCCGCAAACTGTGGAACGGGCGAGCGAATATCGAGCAGTTCGAGACGACCGGCTCTGGCAACCACATCGAAGGCCTCACACTGCGGCTTTACAATCCAGAATCCCACCAGTGGAGCATCTATTGGGGCACCAGCAAAGATGGCATTCTGGGCATTCCCACCATCGGCGAATTCAAGAACGGTCAAGGGGAGTTCTACGATCAGGAGCCCATTAACGGGAGAGTCATCCTGGTCCGATTCATCTGGTCCCAAATCACCTCGACCTCCGCGCACTTTGAACAATCCTTCTCCGACGATGGGGGCAAGACCTGGGAGGTCAACTGGATCACTGACCAGAACCGCATCAGCGAGGAAGAATTCAGAGCGGCATCAGAATCGAGCACACCCAAACTTGAGCCGCAATCCACGCAGGCCGCCGACCACCAACATGACTTCGACTTTGAGTTCGGAAGCTGGAAGGCTCATCTCAAGCGCCTGGCGCACCCTTTAAGCGGCTCTGATAGTTGGGTCGACTATGACGGTACTTCGGTCGTGAGCAAGCTCTGGAACGGCCGCGCGAACTTTGGCGAGTTGTCGGTCGACGGCCAGAACGGGCACATTGAGGGCATTACGCTGCGCCTGTACAACCCGCAATCGCACCAGTGGCGCCTCTACTGGGCAAACAGTAAAGACGCGATCCTCCAGGTACCCACGATCGGCCAATTCGAGGGCGCGCGCGGCGAATTCTTCGATCAGGAAGACTTCCAGGGAAAGTCGATCTTGGTTCGTTTCGTCTTTTCGGACGTGACCTCAACGTCGTTCCGAACCGAGCAAGCCTTCTCCGCGGACGGCGGCAAGAACTGGGAATCCAACTGGAACGCCACCTTCATTCACGCGAAAGAATGAAACTTTTTGGACGCCGAAACGCTCTTACGCTGATGAGGGATATTCTCGCCCCGCTTGCGTTGACGGCGTGTGTGGCAGTAGCTCAGGAAGCGAATTCGCCGCAAGATGCTCGTCAACCGCTCGACAATGCATGGTGGACGGGGCTGCTGTTAGCGCCGTCGGCAAACACTTTGCCCAGTGGTCATGTGCTGATTGAGCCTTATCTCTACGACATAATCTCCCAAGGCTTCTACGTAGCGAAGCCAGATCCTGTAGTCAGCTGTGTTTCCTACGCTTTCCGGCGACAAACTTGGGGACTCGATACGTTCTCTGTTCGGCGTGCACCTGGGAGAAGAAAGTTCATTCTCCCGCGACTTTGACTACAACGTCGAACAACACCCGCGGGCCCCGCCTGACTTCCTCGACGCGGATTCGCTCGTCGTTGCCGTGCTCGGTGTTGCCTTCTTCCTCGGTCGCGGTGTAGGGATTGAAACCGTAAGCGACGATGCCCAGCGGGCGGTAGCGCTGATTCTCGGTATAGCCGCTGGTAATGTGCGGGACTACTGGCGTCCCGGGAAAATACTTTGCTGAAGCTTCGCGGATGGCTGCGAACAAAGCGTTGTCGGTGCCGGAGTAGTTTGCCACTCGGAATTCCGGCTCGATCGGTTCGATAGTCACATCTGGATCATTCACTACCCGGCGCAGGGTCTCGACCACCGTCTTCGGATCTCCGCCTGGCAGGATGCGAAGGTCGAGATTGGCCCAGGCCTCAGGAGGAATGACGTTGGTCTGCCCGGAGCCTCCCAGCATGGTAAGGGAGATCGTGTCGCGGAGCAGGAAATTCAGCGAGTCATCGCGCTCGACTTCCTGCTGAAACCTCTTGTCTTCGATGGCTTTTTTCACGTTTCGGTAGTAAGGAGCCCGATCGGACGGCTCGCTGGGCGCCATGTCGCGCAAGAATTCATCGACCACCGGCAGCACTCGCAAGGGCGTCTTATACGCCAGAATCTTGTTCAGCGCGTGCACCAGGCGGTTCGGGGCGGAGTCCGGATTCGGCCTCGATCCGTGGCCCGGCCGTCCGTGTGCCACCACATGCAGCCAATAGGAGGTCTTCTCGCCCACATCCACGCCAACGTACTTGACCTTGCCATTCTCGAGCAGGTTCTCACCACCCTCGTTGATCAGGAACTCGGCATCTCCCAACAGATCGCGCTGGTTCTTTGTGAACCAATCCGTGCCCTGGCCTTCGGCTTCCTCATCGGCCACCGCAAGAAAGATCACGTCACGATCCAGGGCAACTCTCTCCCGTTTGAGCATGACCATGACGACGAGTTGGGCGAGGCCCTCGTCCTTCATATCCTGCGCACCGCGGCCCCAGATATAGCCATCGCGAAGTTCTCCGCTGAACGGTGGGACCTTCCAATGGGACGCGTCGCTGGTGACGACATCCATATGGTTCAGCAGGATGATGGGGCGCTTTGGCTGAGCGGTGGTATGCGGGATGCGCGCCCACAGGTCGCCGCGCCCGGGAGCAACCTCAAACACCCGGTTTTCAATTCCTTCGTCGTCGAGAATCTTCTTGAAGAATTCGGCTGCGCGCATTTCATTACCGGGAGGATTCGTGGTATCGACCCGCAGGTACTGCTGCATCCAGTCTTCGGCAAGATCGGAATACTGCCGAAGATGCTCATCGGAGATGCGAGACGACGGCATTCCAGACTCCTCGGCATAAGTTAGACCGCACAGAATGGCCCCGGTTACCAGTAACCTCATTACCAGTAACCTCGAAAATGCACTGCCTGCGTTGCGATTCGCTCCCAAGTCCCCTCCCGCGGTTGTGCGCAAAATCACCAGCTTGATAAATGACCATCGACCAAGAAGAACGCTGGTCTCCACGCACTTTTTATATCAGCTTTCCCAAAATTACCCTGCGCTTGCAGTTGCGGCTAACGCTGCCGCGCCGGGGTGGCTACAATGGGCATAGATATCAACCATTTAGCCGCTCAACCCTGAAGCCCGATTTGGCATCCGACATGTATTAGAACAGACGGCGCCATTGCAGTTGGCGCCCGAGATCCCAGGCCAAGCGTTGCGTCAGCGCTGGCCCTGGCCCAGCGAATCTGCTGGTTCCTTTTTGCTCTCAGGGACGCGATTAAATTTCAAGCACGCCTTGGGCGTGCCGGAGTGGAGCTAAAAGCTCCCCCAACTTGGAGGAAGTCATTATGAACCACCGTCTCGTAATCGCCCTGCCCTTGGCCGCGGTTCTTGCTATACCGGCCCTTGCGCAGACCACCTCGTCTGACCAGAGCCAGCCTGCTGCCACGCAGCAGTCGACGTCGAGCGACACTGGCAACGCCACCGGCAAAGCGCCTCTGGCAGCGCCGTCGCGCGAAGGCTTCTGGGGACGCGTCAATCCCTTTGCCCGCAAGAAGTATGTACAGCGGCAGACCGAACCGATCCGCGACCGCGTCAACGAACTCGACGAGCTGACCTCGCAGAACGGCAAGCAGATCAAAGACGTTGATTCCCGTGCCACTGCCGGCATCAAGCTGGCTTCGGACAAGGCGAACCAGGCCGACCAGCATGCCATCGACGCCGGTAATAAGGCCACTGCCGCCCAGCAATCGGCTCAGCAGGTGACCGCTCGCGTGCAAACGGTCGAGACCGTCGTCAGCAACATCGACCAGTACAAGGCCTCGAACCAGACGGAAATCCGCTTCCGCCCGGGACAGACCGTCCTGAGCAAGAACGCGAAGGACGCCCTTGACCAGATGGCTGGTAACTTGAAGGGTCAACGCGGATACATCATCGAAGTCCAGGGCTTCTCGTCAGGCAAAGGCCAAGGCGCCATCACGACCTCGCAGAAAATGGCCGAGTCGGTAGTGCGCTACCTAGTCTTGAACCATGACATCCCGGTCTACCGCATCTATCTCGTCGGTATGGGTAACGCTCCCGCGCCCACGGATGATGCTTCGAAGACGAAGCGGATCAACGGCGGCCGCGTCGAAGTCAGCTTGCTGAAGAATGATCTGGAGCAGCTCTCGTCCAACACCGGAGCTCCCATGACCAGCGATCAGCAGCAACAGCCGAAGTAAGATTTTTCCCCCGTTGTTTTGGGACCCAATGGGCGCCTCGCCCGAAAGTCCCTCCCCCGGAAAAGCCCTCGCGCGAGCGAGGGCTTTTTGTGCTACGAACTACGTGGGGACAGCCGCCTCGGCTGTCCGCCGAAGCGAAGCGAGGCCCCCCCGGCAAACTGCAGATCTCAGATAGTAGATTCTCAGATTGTTTCCCGTTGCTTTCCCTTCTCTAATTGCCCCGTCCATAATCCAGCATGACTGACATCAAATTTGCCCTCCGCCAGTTCGCCAAGGCTCCCGGATTCGCTGCGACGGTCATCCTCACGATTGCGCTGGGCATCGGCGCGAATACGGCGATCTTCACGCTGGTGCACGCAATCCTGCTGAAGTCGCTACCGGTGGCGAATCCTGCGAGCCTATACCGCGTGGGCGACCTCGACGACTGTTGCGTCAACGGCGGTTTCATAAACGACAATGGCGACTTCGATCTTTTCTCTTACGATCTCTATCGCCACATTCAAGACAACACGCCGGAATTCGAGCAACTCGCCGCTTTTCAGTCCGGCCAGAACCTGATGAGCGTCCGCGTCGGCAATAATATGGCCAAGTCAGAGCGCACCGAATATGTTTCGGGGAATTACTTCCCCACCTTCGGCGTCGGAGCCTACGCTGGACGCATGCTCCAGTCCTCCGACGATGTCCCCGGCGCCGCCCCAGCGGCCGTCATCAGCTACGCGGCCTGGCAAGCCTCACACGCCGCCGATCCGGGCGTAGTCGGCTCAACGTTCTACATTCAAAGCCACCCCGTCACGATCGTCGGCATTGCTCCTCCTGGATTCTTTGGAGACCGCATCAACGACAATCCTCCAGCCTTCTGGATTCCTCTGAACATCGAGCCCGTGCTTGAGGGCGAGACCACCCTTTTGAAGGTCGCCGAATCGAACTGGCTCTATGCTCTCGGTCGCCTGAAACCGGGAGTTGCTCCCAAAGCACTTGAAGCCAAGATCTCGAACACGCTTCGCCAATGGCTCGTCACCCAACCCGCCTATACCCAAAACGGCGGCGATAAAGAAATCCCGAAGCAGCACGTCGTCCTCACCCCGGGAGGAGGTGGCATCCAGAATCTTCAGCAGGAAACCGGAGACGGTCTCCGCCTGCTCACATGGATCTCCGCGCTCGTCCTGCTCGTCGCCTGCGCGAATATCGCAAATCTTCTGCTCGCTCGCGGCGCCGCTCGCCGCGCCGAGACTTCGATTCGCACTGCTCTCGGTGCCGCCCGCAGCGTCCTGATCGGCCAGTCGCTCACGGAGAGTGTTCTGCTGGCGGTGGCCGGAGGCGTCATCGGCATCGGCATTGCCTACCTCGGTGCACATATGATCCTCAACCTGGCGTTCCCCGAGGCCACGCAGATGCCCATTCATGCCAGTCCTTCGCCGGTGATCCTTGGCTTTGCATTTCTGCTGTCTCTTGGCACAGGAGTCATCTTCGGGATTGTGCCTGCCTGGATTTCCTCGCATGCCGATCCCGCCGAAGCTTTGCGCGGATTGAATCGCTCCACGGGCGATCGCTCCCTTCTTCCGCAAAAGGCGCTGATTGTCCTTCAAGGCGCGCTATCGCTAGTGCTGCTTGTCGGTGCTGGCCTGATGACGCAAACGCTGCGTAATCTCGAACATCAGCAATTCGGCATCGCCACTGCCAACCGCTACGTTATCCACTTCGACACAGGCGGGGGATACAACGTGCAAACGATCGGCGCCCTTAATCAGCGACTCGAGGAGGAATTCAAAGCTCTGCCCGGCGTCAAGAGTGCGGGGCTGGCACTTTACAGCGCGCTCGAAGGCAACAACTGGGGCGAGTCGGTTTTCGTGGAAGGCCGCCCCGCACCTGGACCCGAGGAGAACCATGGCTCATCCTGGGATCGCGTCAGCCCACAGTTCTTTCAAACCATCGGCCAGCCCATCGTCCGCGGCCGCGGCTTCACCGAGCAGGACACAGCTACCTCACAGATGGTCGCAGTCGTCAATCAAGCCTTCGTGAAGAAGTTCTTCCCCAAGGAAGACCCTATCGGACGTCACTTCGGAGTCTTCGATCAGAAGTACGCGACCAACTTCGAAATCGTCGGCATCGTCGCCGACGCCAAGTACAACAACCCGCGTGACCCATACCGCCCCATGTATTTCCGCCCGATGACGCAGATGAATCGAAACATAACCGCGTCGGAGCGCAGTTCCTTCATGGCTGAGAGCCGGTCTCTCTATCCCAACTCGATCACGGTGCAATACGCCGGCGACGCAGCATCTCTGGAATCGCTGGCCCGCCGCACGCTCGCCAACATAAACCCTGATCTGACTATTGTGAGCTTTAAATCGCTCGACTATCAGGTCGCCGACAACTTCAACGGAGAGCGCCTGATCTCCCGCCTCACTGAGCTGTTCGGCCTGCTGGCCCTGGCCCTGGCATCCGTCGGCCTCTATGGGATTACGGCGTACTCGGTCGCTCGCCGCACAAACGAAATCGGCGTCCGCATGGCTTTGGGCGCCAATCGGAGCCACGTCCTCGCTCTGGTGATGAGTCGAGCGCTGCTGCTGGTCGCGGTGGGGCTGGGCATTGGCATCCCGGTAGCGCTGCTGGGCGGACGCCTGGTCCGCACCCAACTCTACGGCGTCAGCGCCTATGATCCGCTTACGCTGGCGGGCGCAGTCCTCGTGCTCTCGGCCTCCGCCGCGCTCGCCGGATTCATCCCCGCCCGCCGGGCAGCGAGCATTGAGCCGATGAATGCTCTGCGCCAGGAATAGTACACGTAGGGACAGCCGCCTCGGCTGTCCGGCGAAGCAAAGCGAGCCGCCCCAAACGACACCTCTGCGGCGCCGCGCCGAAACCATCCTCACAGAGGTCACAGACCCGCACAGAGCAAATCTAGTGAATCGTCTGCTCGGTCTTACGCACGGGCGGCGCCGTGGTCGAGCCCTGGAATTTCGGCGCGCCCAGCTTGGTGATCCACAAACCCGAGTGGATGTCGTTGAAGTACATCAGACCGTTCAGTTCAGGAGTATCGCAGGTGACCGAGCAAGGCTGCCCTCCCCATGTGAAGGGAAGGTTAGGCCGGTAGCCTTTCGAATCCCCGGTCCAGAAGCGGGCGATTTCGCGGCCCTGGCGGTAGAGATCGCCGCGCAATTCTCCGGAGATATCGAGCACGCGCGCGCCGCCGCTGTAATAGCCCTCATAGAGCATGTCGTTGGCCGCCCAGAAATTGTGCGAGCCGCCCTCGGGTGCTTCGTACTGCGCGACTTCCCTGGGATGCTTGATATCGGAGATATCCATGACATGGCAGATCGCGCGCACGGGGATACGGTCGCGGTCTTCGATATTAAAGATGGCGGGGAAAACCTCGTCGCCCACGAAAAGGTAATTCTTGTAGCGGAAAACGCTGTGCGTGCCCGCGAGCCAGCCATCGCCATAAAGCTCGTAGTGATTGAAGTGATATTGGCTGATCAGTTTGGGATTCTCCGGACTGCCTCCGGCCATCCCGTTCCCCACATCGAGAATGATGAGGCCATCGCGCCAATAGGCGAGATAAGCGATGCCATCCTTGACTTGCAGGTCGTGCAGATAGCGACCGCTCGACATCGATCCCATCTCGGTGTTGAGGGTGACAACCGTGGGATTTTCCACCTGAAATCGGGCCACCTCTTTCGGATGCTTCGCGTCCTGGAAGTCGATGACACGCATCGAGCCGGTCGCATCGTCGGTGAGATAGACATCATGACCATCGACGTAGGCGCTGTGCACGCCGCCGCTGACCGTCGACGTGTACTCGGAGAGCACCTTCAGGTGCGACGGGTCCGACGTGTCGAGGAAGACAATCCCGTTCTTGCGATTCGATGCTCCCTCACGCGTGAAGACCCCGATCTTCTCGTCGGGCGTGGTGCTGATGTCGTTGATCAGACGGGCATCGACCTTGAGCGTGTCGAGCAGTTTGGGGTTCGCCGGGTCGGCAATATCGTACACGAAAAGTTTGTCTGCAATCGTGGAGAGATACGCATGGTGACCGATAATCCACTCCTCCGACATCTGCAGATCGGGCATGGGAACGTGGGAAACGACTTCAACCTCGCGCTCCACATTGCGCGGACGGACCACCACCGACGCCGAAGCGCTGTGCTGGCCGCTGCTGGCGGTGACGACATAGGTCCCGGCTTTTTCCGCGACGAAAGCGCCGTCGGCATAAATCGCGGCGCCGCCTCCTGTGACCGACCACCGCACGGGTGGCTCTTTGCCGCTGTCGGCTGCGGCGAAGTGCACGACGTCGCCGGTGCGGGCTTCAGCAGCGGCGGGCTTGATGCTTAATCTGCGTACTGCGTCGCGCACGACCTGCACCGTCACCTTGGCGGCGGCTTCGTCGGAAGTTGCCTTGATCGTGACACTGCCCGGCGCGACACCAGTCACCAGTCCCGCCGGGTCGACAGTGGCGATCGTGGGCTTCTCGGAAGTCCACTGGATGGCAGCGTCACTCCGAGGCTCGCCGTTCAGGGTGCGAGCGACCGCGGTCAGTCGTTCGGCGCTGCCGGACACGATGGGGCGCGCCAGCGGCTCAATCTCAAGGCTCGTGATCTTCGAGGTTCCGACATTCACCTTGGCGTAGCCGGTTTTCCCTGCGATCACAGCTCCGACCGTCACGACTCCCGCCGCGTGGAAGGTGACTTCTCCAGACTCGTCGGCGCCCGCGAGATCGAAGGGCGCCGCAAACCAGACTGACGGCTTTGCATCGATGGGATTGCCGGCAGCGTCTTTGGCAGCTGCGCTGAACTTCACCTTCTGGCCAACATGGACTTCCAGCGTCTTAGGTGTGATCTCGACGACTGCGGGGGCAACCGAAGTGGTGGACTCCTGCGCCTTTGTCGCTTCCTGCGAGCCTGTATCTGGGACTGAGAACATCGATATCGCAATCGCCAAGAAGACTGCGTTGTGCTTGAGCATGCGCCTCTCTCCTATCTTGTGCCTACGGCTTGCTCGGCTCCATCTTCCAGAAATCAATTCCCGCTGCCTGCGGGCCGACATCAACGATGGCGACCGTCTTCAAACTGGCGAGGTCGATCACTTCGACTGTACCCGGTTCCGTTCCGACTCCCTCCACCGAAATAAATGCGTAACGATCATCCGGCGAAACCACGGCGCCGTGAACAACTTTCCTTTTTGTCGGAACGTTAGCCAGTTCCTTCCCCGTGACCGGATCGAAGATCGAAACAGACTGGCCGCGCTTGTTGGTGGCGATCAGGCGTCCGTCTTTGGTCATAGCGAGGTTGTACACGCCGTTGCCCGCTGGGAACCGCCGCGCCAGCTTCCAATCAGCAGTGTTGACCGCGACAATGTCGTTAGTTTGATTGCAAGCGACATAAATGACCGATGCGTCATTCGATGGCTGTGCCCATGTCGGCGTGCAGACCGGCTTGTGGTCGTTCATGTTATGCGCCTTGTGATCTGTGCCGGCCGGGTACGGCGCGCCGGTCATCCCCATCTCTTTGCCCGGGGCCAGCATAAAGTAGCGAGACACAGCGAACTTGCTGGTATCGATCTCGACCAGCATGTCGTCCATCATGCAGGCGGAGTACTGCCGGGTACCGGAATGATTCAGGCGCGAACCGTGCGGCATGGTGCAGGTCGTGATGCGCTTCACCTCGATCATCTGATCGGTGGCCACGACCGAGATCGAAGATGCAACCATGTCACCGTGGAAATTGGCATTCGCGACGTAGATGAAATTGCCGTCCGGCGTGATGTCCGTCGTTGCCGGGAACATCCCGAGGCTGGTGTACTTGATGACGTCGTTGCTGCCGGCGCGGTACTTCCAGACCGAGCCTTCAGGCCGGCCGTGGCCTTCGGAGACATAGAAGTACTGTTTGTCAGGTGAGACCGCGATTCCATGCGGGCCGTTGATGTCCATCGGCATGAGGCCTGTGCGCGTCTCATTCTCGATCTGGAAACCCTTCGGCCCGAAGCGTAGCAGGACAATCTTGTCGGCTGATTCGCAAACGACGTAGACGAGGTAATCCTGCTTAGGACCTTCAGGAGATGGAGACGCTGTCTGCGGCACGGCAGCCACTGCAAGGCAAACTAGGGACGCGAGGGCGATCAAACTACGCAGACGAACTCCTCGCTTATTACGAGAAATAATGCCGTTCAACATTTTGGCTGCGCTATACCCTGCCTGTCCCTGGCAGATAGGGAAGCCCCCAGAGTTGACGACTAATCTAACACAGGCTGAAATTCGTTTTTTTGGGTATCATTCATTCCCATGCGTAAGCTTCTCCCGCGCGCGGCCATTGTCCTGGCTATCCTGTACGCTCTCTTTGTCGGACTCATCTGGTGGGCGATGCGCCAGCCTCCGGAAACATTCGGCCGGGTCATGAAGCACATGCCGGATGTAGCGTACTTCCTGGTCCCGTTTGAGACGATGTGGACGCACGCCCGCGCAGGACATTTGCAGGCTGGCGATCTCGCGCCGGATTTCTCGCTGACCAAACTGGACAAATCCGCTACCTTGCGACTCTCGGAGCTTTCTTCCAAGCAACCGGTGGTCCTCGTTTTCGGTAGCTACACTTGACCACCGTTCCGGCGGGAGGTTCCCGCCCTCAACAAGCTTTTCGACCAGTACAACCAGCAGGTGGCCTTCCTGATTGTCTACATTGTGGAAGCGCATCCCAGCGACGTGTGGCAGACGCAGAGCAATCTGAAAGACAAGGTCGTTTTCGCCAGCCCGCGTGATTACGGCGAGCGCGGTCAGGTGGCAGGAACTTGCGTGCGGAAACTTGGAATCAAGTTTCCAGCCGTGATCGACGGATTCGACAACACGACTGAGAGCGCTTATACGGGATGGCCGGACCGCATCTACCTGATCGATCGAAACAGTCGTGTGGTATACAAGAGCAAGCCTGGCCCCTTCGGATTCAAGCCGGACGATTTGGAAAAAGCTCTGAAAAAGATTACCGGAAGCAGCTGAGCCGGATGGATGGACCAAGCGTCATCCCGAACAACGGCGCTTTTCAGCCGGTGGAGGGATCTCACCCGAAACGTACTGCCACGCGAGATTGCCGGCCGTTTATTCTTCTAGAGAGCCGCTCCACGAGCTAACGCGGCTTTGTAATCGCTCCCTGCGACGCTGACCAAACCAGCGCTGCATATTTCGCAAAGACTCCGGTGGAATAGCGCGGCTTCGGCGCTTTCCATTTCGCCAGGCGCTCGCGCAGGACTTTGCCGGTGACTTCAACTTTCAACAGCCGCTTCTTCACATCGAACTGAATGATGTCGCCGTTGCGCACCGCTGCGATCGGGCCGCCTAAAGCGGCTTCGGGTGCAACGTGCCCGGCCATCAGTCCACGCGTTGCGCCGCTGAAGCGGCCATCGGTCAGAAGAGCGACCGAGCCGCCAAGGCCCTCGCCGACAATCGCCGCCGTCACGCCCAGCATCTCGCGCATACCAGGACCGCCCTTCGGCCCCTCGTTGCGGATCACGACCACATCCCCGGCCTTGATCTTCTTCGCGGTGACCGCCGCCATCGCATCTTCTTCCGAGTCAAACACGCGAGCCGGCCCGCGATGTTCCAGGCGCTCGTGGCCACTAATCTTGATCACGCATCCTTCCGGCGCGAGATTGCCCTTAAGAATGACGAGTCCGCCGGTCGCTTTCAGTGGCTTGTCGAGTGGGACGATCACTTCCTGCTTCGGGGCCTCTTTTGCTTTCTCGGCTTCGACGGCAATTGTCTGTCCCGTTACGGTCTTCGCTGAGCCATGCAGATACTTGCCGCTCATTAGTCGCTTGGCCAGCAGACCAATGCCGCCCGCGCGATGCATGTCAGCGGCGACAAATCTGCCGGAAGGCTTGAGATCGGCGAGCAGCGGCGTGCGCTCGCTCACCCTCTGGAAATCTTCAATGTCGAGTTTGACGCCGGCTTCCCGCGCGATGGCGAGCAGGTGCAGCACCGCATTAGTTGACCCGCCGCTGGCCGCGACCGAGGCAATCGCATTCTCGAATGCTTCACGCGTCAAAATGTCCCGCGGCTTCAGGCCCTTCTGCAGTACGCTCATCACGAGCTTGCCGCACTCGAACGAAATCTGATCTTTTTGCGGATCCATGGCGGGAACACTGTTGAAGCCCATCGGCGAGAGACCAATCATCTCCATCACCGTGGACATGGTGTTGGCCGTGTACTGGCCGCCGCAGGCTCCCGCTGCCGGACAAGCGACGTCCTCGAGCTCCTTCAATTCTGTATCGCTCATCTTGCCGGCAACATTCGCGCCAATGGCTTCGTAGACGTCCTGGATCGTGACATCTCTCCCACGATAACTGCCCGCAGCGATCGTCCCTCCGTACAGCACAACTCCTGGAAGATTCATGCGCGCGAGAGCCATGGCCGCGGCGGGGATCGTCTTATCGCACCCGACCACACACACGACGGCGTCGAACATCTGCCCGCGGCAGACAAGTTCCATCGAGTCGGCAATCACCTCCCTGCTCACCAGCGATGCACGCATGCCCTCGGTGCCCATGGTCTCGCCGTCGGAGATCGCGATCGTGTTGAATTCCATCGGCGTGCCGCCGCCTTCGCGGATGCCTTCCTTCACCTTGGCCGAGAGGCGCCGCAGGTGGAAGTTACACGGCATGGTTTCGATCCACGTGTTCGCCACGCCGATCAGCGGGCGGCTTAGATCGGCATCGGTGTATCCCACGGCCTTGAACATTGAGCGAGCGCCAGCGCGATCGCGTCCTTCAGTAATTCCGCGACTGATGTGTTTGAGATCCATAGTTAGAAGACCTGGTGAAATGGAATTGTGAAGCTAGAGAATACAAGAGCATAAACCACCAGGGACGCGGAGGTACACGAAGGATTTTCCCTGTGTGACGCAGCCTGCCGTGAGCGTAGTCGAAGAGTGTCCTTTGTGGTTCAAGCTTCTTCCAGCTCAACAAAAACGGGGAACCCGCTTGCCGCAGGTTCCCCAGAATGCATGACGCTGCCCAGGGATCGTCATGCTTGCCCAACCAAAAACTCGAATCGTTACGCGCGGGCAGCCGCGCGGGGATCATCGATGGTTACACCTGCCGGAGGGTGGGGAGCATTCCACTCTGCGGCCTGCACCGGACCGGAGCCGACACGAATCACGTCCGCAATCGCGTACCATTCGCGATAAAGCTGGCTGATCTGCTTCTGGTTCACATCGAGCACCAGCGTGACCTGATGATCATGTTCGGCGGCCTCAGCGTGCACGTAATGCAGATCGAGCCCGCGGCGCGACGCCCCATTCAGGATGCGCATCAGTGTTCCCTGCGTGTTGCGATAGCGAATGTGGAAAGCGTTCATGTTGTTCGTCCCCAATTACTGCGTCGGTTCTTCTTCCAGCAACATCTCTGAGAGCGCCGCGCCGGCCGGAACCATCGGGTAAACGTTGGCCTCGGGGGCACAGTCAAACACCAACAACTCCGGATCCGGAGAATGCAGGAAGCGATCAATCTGATCGCCAGTCTCCTGCGACACCGGAAACTCCCGCATCACGTCTTCCTTCATTCGGAAGCTCGGAATCTTGTAGGCCTTCGCGATCTCGACGAAGTCAGGGTTGTCGCTCAGGTCAGTCTCGGCGTAGTTGCGCTCATAGAAGAGCTGCTGCCACTGCCGCACCATGCCCAGATATTTGTTGTCGATGATGACCATCTTGATCGGCAACCCGAGTCGGTGAACCGTCGCGAGTTCCTGGATGTTCATCTGGAAACCGCCGTCCCCGGACACGCACAGGACACAGGTGTCGGGTTTGGCCAGTTGCACGCCGACCGCGGCCGGAAGAGCGAAGCCCATCGCGCCAAGCCCTCCGGAGGTGATGAATCCGCGCGGCGAGTCCGAATGGAAGCGCTGCGCAGCCCACATCTGGTGCTGGCCCACATCGGCAAGAATCACGCTGCCCTCGGGCAAACGGCCGAAGAGTTCGTCGAGGAAGCGAATCGTCGGCTGCGCCAAACCCCGCGGATCGAGCTCGGCGCGTTCTGGGCCGCAGGCGACGGCGCGCCATTCTGCGAAATCTGGCAGCGAATGACGCCGGAGTTCCGCGTCGAATGCAGGAATCGTGTCGGCGAGATTCCCGATCACCGGCAAGTTGCACGGGCGTACGCGATCCAGCTGCGCCGGATCAATCTCAAAGTGAACGATCTTGGCGTGCGGGGCAAACCGTGAGGGATCGCCGGTGACGCGGTCGTCAAGACGCGCGCCAAACACCAACAACAGATCTGTCTCGTGCAGCGCCGTATTCGCGGCACGCGTTCCGTGCATGCCGACCATGCCGAGGTAGTACGGAGCCTGCTGCGGAACCGCGCCCAGGCCGTGAACCGTAGCGAAGGCCGGAATATTCAAATGGTCGAGCAGGCGCCGCAGCTCGGGAATTGCGCCGGAAATTTTGGCTCCCGCTCCGACTAAAGCGACCGGCTTTGTCGATTGTTGCAACAGCGCGACAATCGTGTCGGTGAATCCGCCGTCGGCTTTGGCGTCGGCAGGACGAGCGTGCGGCGTGAATTTTGCCGGCCCGGAGAATTCTTTCTTCGCCTTCAGCATGTCGGTGGGAATGTCGATCACCACCGGCCCCGGACGCCCGCTGCGCGCCCAGTGGAATGCTTCGGCAATCACCTCGGGAATTTCGTCGATGGTGCGGACCAGCCGGCTCCACTTGGTGAGCGACAAGGTCACGCCGAAAACATCGGTCTCTTGAAATGCATCAGTGCCGATCAGAGCGCTGCGCACCTGGCCAGTAATGCAGACCAGGGGCACGGAGTCCATCTTGGCGTCGGCGATGCCCGTAACCAGGTTCGTCGCTCCCGGACCGCTGGTCGCCATCGCGACTCCAACTTTGCCCGTGACCCGCGCGTAGCCTTCTGCTGCAAACACCGCGCCCTGCTCGTGCCGCGTCAGAATATGCCGCACTCCGCTGCCATCAAGCGCGTCATACAGCGGCATGATTGCCCCGCCGGGGTACCCGAAAACGAGGTCGACGCCCTCCGCGCGGAGGCACTGCAGAACGATGTCGGCTCCCTTAATCATTCAACACCATCGCATAACCTGAAAATGGGGTGCCCCAAAATGGGGTGCCCCACGTCTCGCCGGTGTTGCGAGACGTGGGAACATGACCTTGCGGAGTGCCCTTCCCAAACCCGCTTTTGAAGCAAGCTTTAGGCATTCACAACCTGTTTTGTGGAACCCTGTGGAGCATTCTTCTTGCCGTCTTTCGGCAGCCAGCTCATCATGCCGCGCAGCTGCGCACCGATGATCTCAATCGGGTGCTGCTTCTCTTTCTCGCGCAGCTTGTTGAAGTTCGGGCAGCCGGCCTTGTTCTCCGCGATCCACTCCTGAGCGAACTTGCCAGATTGAATGTCGGACAGCGTCTTCTTCATGGCCTGACGGGTCGCGTCGCCTACCACCTGCTCACCGCGAGTAAGGTCGCCATACTCGGCGGTATTCGAGATCGAATAACGCATGCGGTCCAATCCACCTTCGTAAATCAGGTCGACGATCAGCTTCACTTCATGCAGACACTCGAAATAGGCGATCTCCGGCGCATATCCGGCTTCTACCAAAGTCTCGAATCCCTTCTTGATAAGCGAAGTCAGACCACCGCAGAGGACCGCCTGCTCGCCGAACAGGTCACTCTCGGTTTCTTCCCGGAAAGTCGTTTGTAGAACGCCCGCGCGGGTTGACCCGATGCCATGGGCGTAAGCCAGCGCAAGTTCGTGAGCGTGGCCGCTGGCATCCTGCTGGATCGCGATCAGCGATGGAACTCCACGTCCTTCGGTGTACACGCGTCGGACCAGATGGCCGGGACTCTTGGGCGCGATCATCACCACGTCCACGTCGGTGGGTGGAACGATCGCTTTGAAGTGAATGCTGAAGCCGTGCGAGAAGCCAAGAACCTTTCCCGGATGGAGATAGGGCTTGATGAGCTGGTCGTACATTTCGGCCTGGGTCTCATCCGGCGTGAGAATGTGAATCCAGTCGGCGCGCTTGGCGGCCTCATCGGGAGCCACAACTACCATGCCGTCGGCGCGAGCCTGCTGTGCGCTCTTACGCGCGGGATCAAGCCCGACGATGACTTTGTGTCCGCTATCGCGGAGATTCTGGGCCTGCGCGTGTCCCTGGCTGCCGTAGCCAATGATCGCAATGGTCTTGCTCTTCAGTGCGTCGGGCCGCGCGTCCCGCTCATAAAAAATAGTGACCGACATCGTGCTCCTCTCATTTGCGACAAGGGAGGCCAAAAACGACGAAAGCTCCCGGGAAATTGAAACGGCTACCGCAAACCGACCGGTCGGTCGGTGTAAATATGCTACCCGCCCCGCTATCCGGTGTCAATCCCCAACTTTGTCCACGCACGGGCCACCTGACGGCCGTCTCGGCCGTCCAAGCCTGGGCGGAGCCCGGCGCCATATTGAAGAACCACCCCCGCTTTTCCGATGGAGATACAAGGGGGCTCGCAAAACGTCCCAAAAACGAGTATTGTCCGCGCGAGAACACTAACATGGGCAAAAATCGAGGCAAACGCCAGAACACCAACGGCACGGCAGTCCTGTCGTCGGCAAGGCAGGGCCACCTTCAACCGGCTGCGAAGTCTCTGAATCCGCTTCTGCTGGGCAAAGATTGCGACTATGACCGCGAACTGCGGCGCCTGCAGATTGAACTGGTGAAAATGCAGGAATGGATCCGTCAGTCGGGCCTCAAAGTCGTCGTGCTCTTTGAAGGCCGCGATGCCGCCGGAAAGGGTGGCTCCATCAAGCGCATTACCGAAAGCCTGAACCCTCGCGTGTGCCGTGTGGTCGCGTTGGGTACGCCCACTGAGCGGGAAAAGACGCAATGGTATTTCCAACGCTATGTCGCCCATTTGCCCGCGGCGGGTGAACTGGTGCTGTTTGACCGCAGTTGGTACAACCGCGCTGGCGTAGAGCACGTGATGGGATTCTGCACCGAGGCCGAGTACATGGAATTCCTCCACAGTTGTCCCGAGTTCGAGCGGATGCTGGTGCGTGCAGGCATCATCCTCGTCAAATACTGGTTCTCCGTAAGTGACGAAGAGCAGGAGCGTCGTTTTCAGGCCCGGATGAGAGACGTCACCAAGCGCTGGAAACTCAGTGGAATGGACCTGCAATCCCGAGCGCGTTGGGCCGAGTACTCGCGCGCCAAAGACGAAATGTTTGCCGTCACCGATATCAAGCAGGCGCCCTGGCACGTGGTCAATGCAGAAGATAAGAAATGCGCCCGGCTCAATGTCATCCGGCACTTGCTCTCGTTGATTCCGTACGAAGATCTCACGCCGGAACCCATCAAACTCCCGCCATTGGATAAGACTAAGTACATCCGCCCGCCGATTGAAGATCAGAGTTTCATCCCTGAGGTATACCGGCGCTAGAGCGGCTTAGTTAGTTCTGTAAACCATGGTTGTCATCCAGAGCCGCGCTTTTTGTGGCGAAGGACCCGTGCAACTCGGCTGGGAAGTGCACAGGTCCTTCAAGCCGCAAAGAACGCGGGTCTCAGGATGACAAACAAAAATTGTGCACACTACTTCCTAAGCGACTCTTGAGTGGGGCTTTGGCGCCAGCACGACTCTGCAACCTTTTCGAGCGCGAACCGCCTGTTCCGCGTTACCATGGCACGCGATGGCTCGCGAGACTCTGGTTGATTCCCGGCAGGAAATCCTGCGCACGGCAGCCCGCTTGTTCCAGCAACGTGGGTACGATGCTACTTCGATGAACGATGTGGCGGCGTCGCTGAAACTCAGCAAGGGCGGCCTCTATCATCACTTTCAGAGCAAAGACGAGATCCTGTTCGAGATCATGAACCATGCCATGGAAATCACTGAAGACCGGGTTCTGGCCCCGGTCCGTGCGATTGCCGATCCTGAAGCGCGGTTGCGCGCGCTCATCCGCCTGCATATCGAAGTCGTGCTCAGCCCGCAGGATCGCGAGATCACCGTCATGCTGCACGAGAACCATCCGCTGCCTCCGTCGCTGCGCAGGCGCATCAATACCCGCAAGAAAGATTACATTCACTTTGTCGAGACCCTGATGGCCGAGGTGCAGCGGGTGCGGCAGGGCAAAGGTACGGTGAGTCCCCGCGCGGCGGCATTCGCGCTGCTCGGCATGATCAACTGGATTTACCAGTGGTATAAACCAGAGGGCAGCCTGCAGGCTCATAACCTGGTTCCGCAATTCACCGAGTTGGTGTTCGGGGGAATTCTGGCGTGAATGTAGGTTTCTTCAAGCTTGGCGAGATCGATAGCGAGCGTGCGAAGGCGGGCAAGCTTTACCGCGAGTTCTTGCGCGTTCCGGCGATCAGCGCGGGATTGTACGTGCTACCTGCCGGAGCGACCGATCCGCAGAGGCCTCATCACGAAGACGAGATGTACTACGTGATTCGTGGCCGGGCACGCTTTCGTGCAGGCGATGAAGATGCCGAAGTCTCAGCCGGAAGCACGCTCTACGTCGCCGCCGAGGTGGAGCATCGCTTCTACGACATCACCGAAGAATTGGCGGTACTAGTCTTCTTCGCCCCTGCAGAGAGCTAGACCTCCCAGGACTTGCCATGGAATATTCCATTTTCCCCATGTCTCCGGATCTCTGGCCGGCCGTTTGCCAGATCTACGCTGAGGGAATCGAGACCGGAAACGCGACATTCGAAACACAAGTACCTGACTGGGAAAAGTGGGATAGCAGCCACCGCAAAGACTGCCGCCTCGTCGCTGTCGACGAGATTGACGACGACAAGGCTGAACGCCTGATTCCATTCCACGAATTGAAAGTTCTCGGATGGGCCGCTCTTAGCCCGGTTTCCACCCGTCGTGTTTATCGAGGTGTGGCGGAGGTTTCGGTGTACGTCGCTGCGACTGCGCGCGGACGCGGCGTGGGCAAGGCCCTTCTAGAAGCCTTGGTGCAGGAATCGGAAGTAAATGGGGTCTGGATGTTGCAGGCGGGCATCTTCCCGGAGAACACTGCCAGCATCGAACTGCACAAATCCTGCGGATTCCGAAAGGTGGGCATCCGGCGCCGCATCGGCAAACTCAGCGATGTGTGGCGAGACGTTCTACTGCTCGAGCGCCGCAGTAGATCGGTAGGCTAGAGCATTCCGATTTCTGCATCTTGCGTGTTAACCCTTTGACTGTTTCCTCGTCTATGTATTGGGTCTCTTTCCTCCCAGCGGATGCAACTTCCAACTGAATTGGTACAGACTATGTCGCTCAAACTCACAGTATTCGCTACGGTCTTGTGCCTTTCTATTTCGTTCGCATTTGCGCAGCAAACAAAACAGGACAGCCGTCAATGGGTAAACCAATCAGAGGGCGAGGTGCCGTCAGCATCTACGTTGCAGGTCAAGGTCGAGGGAGGCTCGATACGTCTGGAAGGACATTTCGGCGATCAGATCTCGTACCTGGTCCGGCGCTCCGCTGGCTCGCAGGCCCTCAATCGGACCGTGCCGGAGAAGCCGCTATTCAAGGTCGCCACTTATGTACGGGGGACCACTTCCTGGCTGGTAGCCAGACCCCAAAATCATCGGCCCATTCTTTCATCGATTGAGCTCGTCGTCCGCGTGCCTCGAAACATTCAGGTTGTGGAGTTGCATACCTCCGGCGGGGATGTGAGTGTCCAAGGCGTTTCCGCGCGCCTGAAGATTGTGACCGGAGGAGGGCGCCTTCAAATGAACGACGTTGACGGTATAGTGAGCGCCGAAACTGGCGGGCAGGATATTGACGTGGGCACCGTCGGCAATGATGGACGGTTTCGTACTGGTGGCGGCAACATTTCCATTGGTGTTATCAAGGGGAACCTCGATGCGTTCACCGGCGGTGGGAGTATTTCTTTGGGCACTGGCCTGCGTAACGCTGTGCTGGAATCAGGTGCCGGAGATGTCCGCGTAACCTTCTGTGGCGGCCAACTGAAAGCGCAGAGCGGCGGAGGCAACCTGCTTCTGGGAGACGTCGACGGTCCAGTCGACATTCGGACGACCGGCGGAAACCTGCGCCTGCATTCAGCCAAGGGCTTCGTTCAGGCTCATACCACTGCTGGCAGTATCGAATTGGACGACGTGCCGAGCGCAGACGCGACAGCTGAGGTGGGCTCGATCATGGCCAAATTCACGGCCACGAATCGCCGTGAGCCAACTTCGATGCTTGAAACTTCCATCGGCGACATCACTGTCTTTCTTCCATTCGATCTCCATGTGACGGTCCGCGCGAGGGTTGATCTGGGCGCCGGACACGCCATCAGCTCGGAAGTTCCCGGAATACGCACAGAGACGGACAACAATGGTGGGAACGAATCCATTTTTGCGAAAGGGGAACTTAACGGTGGTGGTCCGGTTTTGAAAGTCCACACCGCGAACGGCAATATCTCTTTTAAACGGCTCGAACGCTAAGCGGTTTGGTAGCGCGATTATTTGTGCGGCGGGATCCAGTAGACCTCTTCCTTCACTGATCCCTTTTCAGTGAAGCCTCGCCGCTTCAGAATGGCCTTGCTGTGCTCGATCATCTCCGGATGGCCGCAGATATATGCAACGGTATTCGTTGCGTCGAGTTCCCAGTGATCCGCGTACTTGCGCAGGATGTCGTCCGCGCGTCCGATCTCGCCTGACCAGTCCGCATGGTCCCAGGGGCGGCTCACCGTGGGCACGTACTTGAACCAGGGCAGTTCTCTGTCGAACTGGATGAGTTCGTCTTTGTACCCGAACTCCCATGGACGGCTGGCGCCGTTGAGCAGATAAAGCTTATGTGAGCCGTCGAAGCGACCTTCCTTCCAGTCTTTCGAGAGCGTTCGGACATAGCTCACGAACGGCGCAACACCGGTGACAGTCGAAATGAGCAGGTGATTGTTCCGCCCATTCGACATGTCGAGTGAGAACTTGCCCTTGGAAGCCTTGCGCATAAGGAGTGGATCGCCGGGCTGCATTTTATGGAGCAAGGGCGTGAGTGCTCCCTGGGGCACCAGTTCGAAAAAGAACTCCACTTCATCTTCTGCCGGCGATGAAGCAATCGAGTACGGCCGCTCGACACGCTTTCCGTTGTTCTCCACCCCCAAAGTGGCGTACTGACCGGGCACGAAGTTAAATTCGCCTCCGCTGCGGATGCGGAACATCCACAGGTCGGGCGCAAAGTCGACGCGCTTGGTGATATGTGCACGATAAAACTTTTCGTCGGGAATGGTCATTGCTCTCGCAGGGAATGTCATTAGCTCTTGTCCTCAGCCACCAACAACGGATGCTGTTCAAAAAACAAATGAACCGCGTCCAGGAAAGTGGACAGCTCTCTCGAAATCACTGGTTATTCATTGGATGCGGCAGCGTGCGCGGATGACTCTGCACGATGTGCGCCAAAACCCCAGCCGACCGAACGGTCGTACAGCCTCTCTCAGTTGGGTTATCGTAACCGGAATCGGCTCTGTTGGGAAGAGACTATCGGCCATAGCAGTTGCCGCAGAAGTACAGGAACTTTGGAGGCAAATGCTCTTGGGCGGCCGATGGTTGTTGGCTAACGAGCTTCAGACGAAGCGCTTTCAACCGATAACTGCTCCAGAATCGTGCGCAAGGCCCGCAGAACCTCGTCTGCGGCCGTGGGTTTAAGGACGAATTTCAGCGTCCC
>DATEHP010000320.1:0-13573 GCA_035279505.1 Candidatus Sulfotelmatobacter sp.
AAAATAAATTTTGAAAATTTTCCGGGTAAATATTCTTAATTTGTTATTCTGGATTTAGAGAGTAAGAAAAAACAAACTCCTGTAGAGGGCGCGCCCAGAAGGCGCGCCTTCTGTTTTTGGGTACAAAATCATATGGGTGAAATCATTAATATCCGAGTGCTGGGGCTATGAAGAAGAAAAAGGCGAAGAGCAAGACGGCAGCTAAGAAGACAGTGAAGAAGAAGAGCACGAAGGCGACGGAGACGAAGGAATTGAATCCGGCGCAAGTGCTGAAAGATATCTCGGCGCTGGTGGAAGCCGAGGCTACAGAGTTGGCAGAGGCTGTGATCGGCGAGGGGATGAAGGGACAGCTATCGCCGGTGAAGTTTCTGTTTGAGATGGCGCACATTTTTCCGCAGCCGACTGACGAGAGTCTGACGGGCAAGGATGAAGATTCGCTGGCGGAGACTCTGTTGGACCGGTTGAATATTCCGAAGCATCCGCAAGTGCATGACCAGTTGCAGAAGGAAGAGGACGAGGATGTGGTGGTGATTCAGCCGAAGAAGGAAGACGGGGGGGGTTCGGAGAAGAAGGACGAAGAGGAAGAGGAGAAGGCGGAAAAAGTAACTGTCCATTAGGTTCCGTGGCTCCAGGATCCAGCGACTGAAAGCCATGCATCGCAAGGTGCGGCTTGTGGCGCGTCCGGGAAACACAACGTCCCTCGACTCCGCTCGGGATGACAGGTATTGGAAAAGCGGGGCGGCCTCTTCGAAAAGAGCACAGGGAAGGGCGCAGAAGAAAGGTCAAAATCCGCGCGGGAGTTTTGGTTTCCGACGGGGATTTCGGTCAGGGAATTCGGGACAAATGCTGAGCACGCAGAGAGGCACGGGCTCGGCATACCTTAGAATTGGGAGGACGCGTGGAGCGGGAGCTGGTTGCGGTTTGGGTGGGGCCGCGGAAAGGCCCCTGGCTTCGCACCAGGGGACGAACGAAGGCGTCAGTCCCTACACGGAGATGGGCGGAAAGACGGATGGATATAACCTGGCTGACGGAACGGATTGCGGTGGGAGGAGGAATCTGGAACTCGGAGAATATGGGGAAGGTGGCGCGGGAAGGGATCACCCACGTCATCGACATGCAGATCGAGTTCGATGACACGCCGCTGGGGCTGGAGCATGGGGTCGAGGTGTTGTGGAATCCGACGGATGACGATTTCTCAGAAAAGCCGGCGGAGTTGTTCCGGCGCGGGGTGGATTTCGCGATGGGGGCGCTGGAGAGGCCGGAGGCGAAGGTGTTTATTCATTGCGCGGCGGGGGTGCATCGGGCGCCGATGATGGCGCTGGCGGTGCTGGGATCGATGGGGTGGAACGTGGACGACGCGTTGCAGATGATTGAAGCGCGGAGGCCGGTGGCGGATTTCGCGGACGTGTATGTGGAGAGTGTGGAGAGATTTTTGAATCATCGATGAACGGGAGTTCACCACAGAGGACACAGGGGAACACAGAGGAAACCACTTAACATCTATAACCACGAAGGACACTAAGGTACACGAAGGAAGAGAACAATCCTCACCTTTCTTACGGCAGGCGCAAAGAGAAAGACGAGGAACCCGGGTTGGATTGAGGACGGGCAGAGATTTTGGAGGATTACGATGCGTGATGCAGGCCGCCGCCCCAAGGGGCGGCTTCTTTATTGGTATTGGGCGGTAGTGATGACGGCTGGGTTTTGGCTTCCGGCCTCTGGACTTCCGGCTGCGCCGCAGAGTGGGGCGAACACAACTATGGTTTCGGACACCGTGTATCTGGCGGATGGAACTCCGGCGGCAGGGACGCTGATCATCACATGGCCAGCGTTTGTGACTGCGGAAGGGACGGCGGTCGCTCCGGGATCGACCAGCGTGAATCTGGGATCGAACGGGGCGCTGAGTGTGGCCCTCGCACCGAACACGGGCGCCATGCCCGCTGGAGTGTATTACACGGTCGTGTATCAGCTAGGGCCGGGGCAGGTGAAGACGGAGTACTGGATGGTGCCGACGACGTCTCCGGCGAACCTGGCGGCGGTGCGGACCACACCGGGGTCGGGGCTGGCAGCGCAGCCGGTGTCGATGCAGTACGTAAATTCAGCGCTGGCGGGGAAGGCGGATGACGGGCTGGTCGTACATTTGAACGGCCCGGAAACGATTAGCGGGGCGAAGACATTTTCCAGCGCTCCGAATGTGCCGGCACCGGCGGGGACAGGTCAGGTCGCGAACAAAGCGTACGTGGATCAAGCCGTGGCCAATGTGGGCGCGGGAAGTTATCTGTCGACGGCTGGGGGAACGGTGACGGGACCGATCACGTTGCCGGGAAATCCTTCAGCGCCTTTACAGGCGGCACCCAAGCAATACATAGATGCGGGGATCTCGGGCAAAGCGGACTTGATAACGGGACTGGTTCCTGCGAGCGAGTTGGGAGCGGGAACACCGACGACGGGAAGTTGTCTGCTGGGCAATGGGACATCCGCGGGGACGTGGGGCGCATGCGGCGGCGGAAGCGGGAGCGGGAATGTGTCGACCACGCCAGCAGCAAGCCAGAACGTAGTGCAGCCAGCGGGAACGCAGTTCTCGACGAATAACCTAGCGAGCGCGCGGTATGTGACGACGAGTTGGAACTGGGTGCAGACGCCGACGGACAATCTGGGAACGGCTGGGGTAAATACGATTCATCTAAGTCCGTGTCCGCTGGGGCTGGACACATCGAACAATACGAACGCGCAATACATGGTGTACGTGGCAGGGACGGGGACGGCGGAGGCGGTGCCGGTGACTGGCGGGAATTGCGCTCCGGGAAGCGGCGCGGGGACGATCACGGTCACGACGGCGTACTCGCACTCGGCGGGATATACGGTCGGGTCGGCGACGTCGGGGATACAGGAAGCGGTCAACGATTCAGGGACACAGCGGGGGACGGTCTATCTGCTGCCAGCGACATCGGTGAGTGGAGCGAACTACAAGGTTTATGCCTCGGTGTATCTGAACAGCAAGTCAACGCTCTTGAGCGGATACGGAGCCCTGGTGCAATGCTTCACACGTGCAGCGTGCATCATCGATGGGAACTACCTGGGATCGAATGGGCAGTTCAGCACGATTGCGGGCATCGAGTTCATGCCCGGGCTGAATGTGGACGGGGTGCAGATTGCATCGGTGTCGGCGAGCAGCGGGGCGTACACGATCACAACGGCGACGAATCATCCGTTTGTAGTGGGTGACTACGTGATTCTTTTCTATTCGGGCTCGACCCAGACACAGGAAGGACGATTCAAGGTAACGTCGGTGCCTGCGGCGAACCAGTTCACCTACAGCGTGGGGAATTCGACGCTGGCATCGACATCGACCTATGGGTGGGCGGCGATCGAGAATACGGCGATCGAGGACATTTCGGATCACGTGACCGTGCGCGACATAAAGTTCACTTCGGGCACTAACCAGTATTTCTCGTGGGGAATCGTGGTGGGAAATGACCAGTCGTTCAAGCTGGACGGAATGACGAATGAAGGGGCGGGAGTGATCCGCTGCACGGCGAACTTCTGCGGGGCCCTGGTGTATGCGCGAGGAGATCAAGGAGCGGCGCCGGTAGTGACGATCGAACATCTGGAAGCGAGCATGCAATGCGCAGGCAATGGCATACGGTACGCATCAGGGAACACGATGCATGTTCTGAACAGCGTAGTGCAGGGATTCAATCAGTACGGCATTTACTACTCGGGGGGACTACAGAACCTGATGATCGGTGGGACATACCAGGAGTCGTCGGTGGGATGCTACAACCCTGCGTATCCGGGAACGGCTCTTGCGAATGCAGGGATCATTACGAATAACGATCTGACGTATCTCGGGGATGATCCGATTGGAGGGCAGTTTCCGGCATTTGTGGCGCAGAATCCGGGGTCGCAGCTGAACAATTATTACGTCGCGATCCACAGTTCGATTCAGGGGAACCTGGGGATGTTCTATATCGGAAACTGCTCGACGTCGGGGACTGGAACCTGCACGACGTACTGGCCGGAGATCAATCTGGATAATCTGGGGACGGTTACGTATGACGAGTTGAAGACAGTGGGATCGACGGCGATCCCTCCGAACGGAACGGGGTCGTACGCGGTAGCGACGGGACTCAGCGGGAACTGCAACACGGCGGGGATCTGCACGAATGTGGATGCGCAGACGGGAACGAGCAACTACACCGTGAACACGGCGCAGCAAACGCCGAAGATAAATTTCTGGCCGGGAGCCGTGGTGTTGGGGAAGGGCGCGCGCCTGCACATCGGCGATTGCGGACAGGCGGCGTGGATTATCGCGACGACATACTTGCCGTCAGTGTACTGCAACCATTCGACACCGGGCTGGGGTGGAGGTTACACGCCGTACTGGGCGGTGTACCAGGAAGGCGACTCTGTGGGGAATAACAATCCGGCGGTGGGGGCGATCGTGGAGCAGGCAGGTCCAGCGACGGGCAGCGCAACGTCGGGAGTGACGGGGGTGCGAGGATTTTTGAATCTGGGATCGCTGGGACAAACGGACATGTACACGTTTGCGTACAGCAATCCGTTTTTGACGCTGGCGACCCCGGGATATCGACCGGCTTCGGCGCCGACAGACACGGCGATTGGATTCGATTCGGCGCCGGGAGCATCGCCAACGGCCGCACAACTGGGGCTTCGGGCTCCGGTGGCGATTTCGGCGTACGTCGGGAGTGTGTTCGATAACAGCAGTTATAAGGAGCGGCTCACGGCGACGGCGAAAACATTTAACGTTCCGGTGACGATCAATGGGAGCTTGACTGTGACGGGAACGTGCGCGGGATGCGGAGGGACCGGTGGCGGCGGATCAGGGACAGTGAATTCGGGCGGTACGAATCAGATTGCGATGTACAGCGCGAATGGAACCGCAGTGAGTGGAGACAGCGGGCTGACTGATAGCGGGACGACGCTGAATTATTCAGGGAGCGGCGGGGTTTCGGCGAGCAGTGGAACGTTCAGCGGCAACCTGAGCGCGAGCGGGAACTTGAGCGTGGGCGGGCAGTTAATCGTTACCGGGCCATGGCTCGTCAATAGTCCGATACCGACGACGGGAATGGGAGCGGCGACGAGCGGGACCAGCGCTTTGGGGATTTCGAATGATGGGAACTTCTACATCTCGGCGAATGCGGGGACGCCGAGCCAGGTACAGACGGCGGCGACGGTAACGACGGCGCTGGCGGGGTATGTTCCGAGTACAACGACGGTGAATGGACACGCGCTGACGGGGAATGTGACGGTGAGCGCGAGCGAGATCACGGTCGGTACGCTGCCACATTCGCAACTGCCGGCCTTGGCGAGTGCGGATATTCCGAACAATGCGGCGAACACGAGCGGAGCGGCGGCGAGTTTGAGTGCAGCATCGGCGTTGCCGAATGGAACGACGGCAACGACGCTGGGGGCGCACGACAATTCCACGAAAGTGGCGACGACGGCTTATGTGGACGCGGCGATTTCGGGGGTGTCAACGAGTTGGATGACACCGATCTCGGCGAGCAATGGCGGGGCGTTTCCGTCATCGACAGCCAACCGGTGCCTGATGTGGGGATTCACGCTGCCGGTGGCGGTGCAGACGTCGCAGATCAGTTATTACGTGGGCGCGAATGCGGACAACACCTCGACTTACAACTATGACCTGGGGATTTTCAATAGCACGGGGACGTTAATACTGAATTTGAGTGCGGGGTCGATGCATGGCAGCACGTTTGCGCCGGCGACCGTGCCAACGACGCAATCGTGGGTGCAGGGATCGACGCTGCTGCTGCCGGGGGCTTATTACTTCGCATACTACAGCAGCAACACGACGGCGACGCCTCCGACGCTCTATGGGGCGGCAGGCAATGCGCCGGTGTTTTACAAAGCGGAGAGCGGGAGTTCGGGGGCGCAGGGGAGCTTTGGGTTCTCGATCACTCCGAGGTCGGGAGGGATTCTTCCGACTAGCATCGCGCCGCCGGCGGCGAATGGGCCGCAGGCTTCGTATATGCCGATGTTCTGGCTGCACTAGGGACGTCGGCTTCTGGCGGGGGCCGAGATGCTGGTGGGTCGCACCCTCGCTGTGCTCGGGGGACGGACGAAGGCGTCAGTCCCTACACGAACTTTGTTTATGACGATGGGTTGGTGCTTTACGAGTTCCGATTCGTGGCCGGAGCGCGGATGCTGGATGCTGTCGCACCCTCGCTTTGCTCGGGGGACGGACGAAGGCGTCCGTCCCTACACGAACTTTGGTGAACAGATAGGAAGTCAAAAACCCCACCCTCGAACTTGAAATAAGGATTCACGACGATTCGACATTAGCCCTGGCATTGGCCGGGGCTTTGCTTTTCCTGGAAGGATTGCGATGAGACGAGTTGGTTTGTTTGTGCTCGCTTGCTGCGTGGGCGCTAGCGCGACGAATTATTACGTGAGCTCGAGCAGTGGGAGCGATTCGAATAGCGGAACATCTGCGGCGACAGCGTGGAAGACGTTCAGCGCCGCGGGGAATCATGTCAACGCGGGCAGCTTCGGCGCGGGGGATGTTGTTTATTTGAAACGCGGGGATGTGTGGAATGAGCAGTTGATTCCGCCATCGAGCGGGGCGAGCGGGAATCCGATTCAGTTTGACGCGTACGGAACGGGAGCGGCGCCGGTGATCACGGCGGCGACGACGATTCCGTTCGTGAGCGGATCGTGGACATATATTTCCGGCAATGTGTGGAGGACGAGTGCGAGCCTGGCCACCGGGATGGGCGCGGCGACGACGGTGGATATGGTGCAGTTTGGGTCTTTGTATGGCAGGCATCAGCCGTTTGGGAGCGGGTGCACGAGTTCGATCGTCGGCAAGTACGACTGGTGCGTAGTGTGGCCGAACCTTTATGTGTATTCGGGGAACGGGTCGACGCCGCCGACTACCACTTACCTGGCAGACGGGGCGATCACGGCGTATGTGGACTCGGCGGCGGGACTGCCGCTGATATCGGTGGTGAACAAGGGTTGGATTACGTTCCAGCACATCAAGGTGCAGGGGTTCAGTTATATCGGGGTGAGCGTGACGGGGACGTCGGACAACATTGTGTTCGCGAACATGGAGTCCGACGGGATGTTGCCGTACAGCACGACGCCGCTGGGGTTTTATGTGAACGTGGCCAGCGGCTACGGGGCCAGCATTCAATTTCTAAATGATGATGCCAACCTCAACTATGACGGATTTCGCGTGGACGGTGCGACGGCGGTCACGGTCAAGAATTGCCGCGGATATGCGAATCGGGATGCTGGACTGAGAGACAACACTCCGTCGGGGATTGTGGTCGCGTATTCGAATTCGCATTTTTATGGAAACAATGTGGCGCAGCTTCCGGCGAGCGATGTTGTGGGCGGAGTAGCGGGAAGCGGGAATGTGGCGCTGATTTGCGGAGCGGCGGCGGGACTTCCGGCGACGATGTGTTCGTCGACGGCGGCTCCGGCGGTGACTAATGTTGCGACTTATCCGGCGCGGTTCTCGTTCACGGTGGACGACGTGGGGTCGGCGAGCGACACCGAGGGATACATCAACGGCTTTCTGGGGACGTTCAGTTCGCGGGGATTGAAGTTCAATGCGGCGGTGGTTCCCTCCTACAGCGTGGATTGGGCGAGCGTGAATGCGTGGTATGCAAGCGGGAATGAGATCGATTCGCATTCGTGGTCACACCAGTACTACACGACTACGGCAACCCCGTCGGGGACATGCACGGTGAGTTCATGTCCGAATGCACCGGCGTTGAAGATCCAGTACACAGGGGGCGGAACGGCGGCGACGATGACGGTGTCAGGAACGACCCTGAATACCAATGTGACCGGGGCGCCGGCGGACAATATTGGCATCGACCTGTCGAATCCGCTTTACAAGCAGATGGGAAAGACGGGGACGGGCGGCTGGGGGCTGGCGAATTATCTCAATACGCTTCCGCATTACAGCGTGGTGCTCGATACGGACGCGGGAGTTCCGCTGGTGCGGCCAAATACGAATACGGTGAACCTGGCGGGGACGACAGGATCGGCGATCACGATTGCAGGGCAAGACATCAAGACATCGCCGTTCGTATGGGTGTATGACCAGACGCTGCTGTTGCCGGATGAGATGAAGAAGGCGAAGAGCGCGATCGAGAGCAACGTACCGGGGCTTAGTGTGGGCTTCTACGTCTATCCCGACGCCAGAAACACGGCCAGGCAGGATTCGGAGATCGAAGCGACGAAGGCACGGGTACAGCGGCTCGAACAGATTGCGACGACGAATACGGAGGCGCGCATCAGGACGGAGGTTCAGTTGGGTGAACTTCGCGATGGCCAGAATGAAATTAAGGCGCTGATCCAGGCGCATGACAGTGCGAGCCGGAAGGGGAACGGGAAGAAGTGAGGGCAGTTCTCAGTTCTCGGTTTTTCAGTTCTCAGCACTTGGTTTCGGGTTGGGTTCATCTTGGGTGAAATCTAGTTTGTTGTTATGAGGCGAGCCTTAAAGGAGAAGGTATGAACTTTTTGAATCAATTATTGCGGGGGATTTCATTTATACCGGCTTTGGTCAGCGGGATCGAGCAGCTTTTTGGCGGGAAGTCAGGCTCTGAAAAGAAGGATGCGGCGATGTCGTTTCTTGAAAACGCATTGGCCACCGTTGATGCGGTGGCGGCGAGAGAAATTGTGAATCCGGAGAAGTTTCGCGAGGGCATCTCGAAAATTATCGATGGCACGGTGGAATGTCTTAATGCATCGACCTGGGGTAAGGGCGGCAGCAAGACCTCGTCTGTCGGTGCACCCTGATTTTTAAGGGCGTTGCTAAAGGCACTCAAGCGGAAAGTCGTGGCGGGAGCGGCTCACTTTGCTTCGCCGGACAGCCGAGGCGGCTGTCGCCACACCAGTTTTTAGAGTACCTTCTGCTAGCCGACTTCTTCGGCCCAGGTTTCGAGGTTCTTTTTTACTTGCGCCATGAACTGGTCGGCTACTGCGCCATCGATGAGGCGGTGGTCGTAGCCCAGAGTGAGATGGACTACGGAGCGAATCGCGATTGAGTCGGTGCCATCTTTGTCGGTGATCACCATCGGCTGTTTCGTTATTCCGCCTACGCCCATGATCGCGGAATTGGGCTGATTGATGATGGGCAGTCCGAAGACTGCGCCGAATTGACCTGGATTCGTGATCGTGAAGGTGGAACCTTCTACGTCTTCGGGCTTGAGCTTCTTGTTTCTCGAGCGCTCGCCCAGGTCGGTAATGCCGCGCTGCAGGCCGAGGAAGTTCAGGTCTCCGGCGTTTTTGAGGACGGGGACGATAAGTCCCCAATCGAGCGCGACGGCGATGCCCATGTTGATATGGCGGTGATAACGAATGTTGTCGCCTTCGATGTTGGCGTTGATGATGGGCCACTGTTGCAGGGCCATGACGGCGGCACGGACGAAGAAGGGCATGAAGGTGAGGCGGGCACCGTGGCGCTGCTCGAATCCGGCCTTGAGTTTGTTGCGCAGGTTGACGATGCGGGTGAAGTCCACTTCGTACATGCAATGAACGTGTGCGCTGGTGCGGCGCGACTCGATCATGTGCTTGGCGATCAGCTTGCGCATGTTCGACATCGGCACAAGATCGCCCGGATATGGCGCGGGGGCTGCCGGGCGCGGCGCCGGAGCGGCGGCTGGCGGCTGAGCAGGAACAGGAGCGGGAGTCGAAACCGGTTGCGCAGATCCCTGGTTTTCGATGAACTGCATGATGTCTTGCTTGGAGATGCGGCCGCCGAGTCCGGTGCCGGTTACTTGCGAGAGGTTGACGCCGTGCTCGCGAGCGATCTTACGGACTAACGGGGAGGAGCGGGTTTCTTGTTCGTCGTCCTGGGCGGACGCAGCCGGCGCAGGTATTGGTGGTGGAGTCGGCGCGGATTTCTGTTCTTCTTTGGGCGGAGCTGCGGGCGCGGCTTTGGCTGCCGGAGCGGGCTTCGCAGCGGCCGATTCGCCGTCGACCGCGATCGTGCCAACTACAGTGTTCACGCCTACGGTGGTGCCTTCGGTGACTTTGATTTCCTGGAGGACTCCGGAGGCGGGAGCGGGGATTTCGGCGTCGACCTTGTCGGTCGAGATTTCGAAGAGAGGTTCGTCGCGCTGGACCTTGTCTCCGGGCTTCTTGAGCCACTTGGTGATAGTGCCTTCGACGATGGATTCACCCATCTGCGGCATGATGATGTCAGTTGGCATGATTCTTCCTTGAGGCCCACAGTTCTCCACAGAAGGTTGGGCGCAAACGAGTATTATAGCGTTCCTGCGGGGCTTCGGCCGACTGCGCTGTAAACCAAGAACGTAACCTACCGCAGAGTACACGGAGAAACCCGGTACGGAATACTTTTCAAACCAACCGCTCGGCTTCGCCCTCGCGGGACAGCCGAGGCGGCTGTCCCTACGCGGACCGCCTAGTGATGATCGTGGTCGGCGCCTTTCGTTGGTTCTTTCTTCTCCGGTTCGGGTCCGGTGCCGAAACTCGTCTTCCAATATTCCTGAACGGCGGGTGGTAGTTTGTCCATGTGAGAGAGGAACATGGTGATCTTCCACATGTCATCGTTGGTCAAAGTTTTGTCCCAGGCAGGCATGCCGGTGTAACGGACTCCAGTACGAATCGTGTAGAAGATGTGCCACTCGGGATCATCGGGCGGATCAGAAACCAGCTTTGGCGGTGGCGGGTAGAACGAATTGGCGAGCGTCGAAGGCTTGTGGTCGAGAGTTCCGTGGCAAAGAGCGCAATTCATCGTGTAGAGCTTGATGCCCTGTATCAGGTTATCGTCGTTGGGCATGAGCGGGTTAGTGACGCGCGGAGCATGCCGCTCCATGGAAGCGTCTGCGGCGCCCATGGCAAGGTGTTGCTCCCAATGCGGCGGTTCGACGTTGGCCGCGGTGGGAAAGAAACCAAGCAGGGCGAAGCCGAGCCCGCCGAGGATGAGAACCAGAAGAGTGACGACGCAACCCAGAAGAAATTTGCCCATGAATCCTCCGAAGGTATTGTGGCAGAAGCGCGGGTCGGGAGGCTAGCGGGATTGCTAGTGCGCTTGCTTGAACCAGCTGAGAGCCAGGGCGAAGGCGCCGGTTCCTGCGATTGAGAATGTGAGGGATAGTACAAGACGTGCGCCATTCCTGAAGAAACCCGACCGTTCGATAGAGCGCAATCTGATCAGGCAGAAGAGGAGTGCGATGGTTGCGGCTTCGAAAGCGATGAAGCTCCACCCGTTGAATGAAGCGTTGGAACCGGCAAGCTTCCACTGCTCGGCGAGTTTGGGGACGCCATACCACGCACTGTAACAGGCCGTCCACCAGAGATATTTGAGGAAGCAGTTGGCGGCCAGCGCCATCAGGGATGCTGCGACTGCAAATCCAAGAATCCGCGAAGTGTTATTAGTCATGGGTGAGATAGAACGCGGGTATCACGCCACAGTGTAGGATGCGCGGCTCTCAGCGGCTGAAGCCGCAACTTTTTTCGCAACTTGATTGGCCCGACTGAAGTCGTGCTCTTACCGATTCCATTGGTGCCGAGCATCGCTCGACGGACAGTCGAAAACGGCTGTCGCCAGATGAGTCGGCACGGGCGGACGAATGCGTCCGCCGCTACACGAGTCAGTACGCTTTCAGGCGACGGGACTCGCGGACTACGTCTTCCACCTTCGGCAGGTAGTGATGCTCCTGCGGGGGAGAGAACGGGATGGCGGAGTCCAGGCCGGTGATGCGGACGATTGGGCCGTCGAGATCGTCGAAGGATTCTTCGTTAATGATGGCGGCGATCTCTCCGGCGAGACCTCCGGTGCGGGAGTGCTCGTGGAGGATGATGACTTTATTCGTCTTCTTCACCGTTTGCGCGATGGCCTCGCGATCCAAGGGCGAAACGGTACGGAGGTCGACGATTTCAATGTCGATTCCTTCCTTCTTCAGAATTTCCGCTGCTTCCAGTGCGGTGTGCACCATGGCGGCGTAGGTGACGATGCTGAGGTCTTTGCCTTCGCGCGCCAGGCGCGCCTTTCCAATGGGAACGACGTAATCTTCCGCCGGAACTTCTTCTTTGATCCGGCGGTAAAGATATTTGTGCTCGAAGAAGACGCAGGGATTGTTGTCGCGGATGGCGGCCTTGATCAGGCCCTTTGCGTCGTAGGGCGTCGCGGGGCAGAGGACTTTCAGGCCGGGATTGTGGACGAACCACATCTCGGGATTTTGCGAGTGGAAGGGGCCGCCGTGGACGTATCCGCCACTCGGGCCGCGCAGGACGAGAGGAGCGGGAGCGCCCCAGAGATAGTGCGTCTTGGCGACCATGTTGGAGATCTGGTTAAAGGCGCAGCCGATGAAGTCCATGAACTGAAATTCTGCGACGGGGCGCATGCCGGTGAGCGAGGCTCCGAAGGCCGCGCCCACAATGGCGGACTCGGCGATGGGCGTATCGATGACGCGCTCGGGACCGAAGCGGTCGATGAATCCGTCGGTGACTTTGAAGGCGCCGCCGTAAATGCCGATGTCTTCCCCGAGGCAGAAGACGGTGGGGTCGCGTTCCATTTCTTCCCAGATTCCCTGGCGGATGGCTTCGAGGTAGGTGAGTTGCATAGGTTAGGTTCTACGGTCAGGCACAAAGCAGACACAAGGTCCCTCGACTCCAGAGAACGATTCTTCGAATCGTTCTCTTCCGCTCGGGATGAGTAACTAAAACTCCAAAAAACATCTCCGCGCAACAAGCATTGTCATCCCGAGCGAGGATGATCGTTCACGAAGTGAACGAGCACCGCAGTCGAGGGACCTTGCGTTTCTTTTTCGTACCAATCCGCGGCCAAATCTTTCCAGCCGGGATTCTTTCGTTCGATCAGCCACATCTTCTTTTCGCGGCGCCAGCGCTTTAGTTGCTTCTCACGATCGATCGCGTTTGCGACATCATCGAAGCTTTCCCAGTAGACCAAACGCGTACAGTTGTAGTCGTCGGTGAAGCCTTCACGGATGTGGTTCTTATGCTCCCAGACGCGCTTGTGGAGGTTATTCGTCATGCCGATGTACAACGCACGTCTTGACGCGCTTTGCATCATGTACACGTAGTAGATGTATTCGTCGCGCATTCTTTAGCTACCGGCTGAACACAAGGTCCCTCGACTGCGGTTTTGCTTCGCATTCGCGAAGCAAAATCCTCGCTCGGGATGACAATGTGGGGAGCGTTGCACATAAGGTCGATGATTGTCTGTGACGAGTGAACATGATTTCCACAGCTCGTTGTTCGGGAACGCGCATTCGCCTTACTTCAAATGCACCGCGGCTTCGGTTTCTTTGTACCTGCTGGTTCCCTTCTTTACTTTCGGTATGCCGTATTTCGGTTTGATTTCGTGGCAGCCTTCCTCGCAGAAGACTCCGCCTTCGGCTGACTCAGGAGTTGGCATTGGGGAGTTCACGGCGATTTCTCTTTCCGCTTCGATTTCTTCTTCCACTTCTGCGATTAACTTTTCATTTTCTTTCGGCGTCAGCCACTTTTTGTCTTTCACCAGGTAATTCTCGAAGCGGGCCAGCGGGTCGCGTTTTTTCCAGAACTCGAACATCGACTTGGGTAC
>DATEHP010000321.1:0-13786 GCA_035279505.1 Candidatus Sulfotelmatobacter sp.
TCAGTCCCGTGTTCCCGCGCGCCGACAAGAGCGCCGTTGAAAGGATGCAGAAGATGGAAGATCAGCAACGAGGGCCGGTTGTGGAGGAGGCGAAAGAACCGACTGCTCCCACGGCCTCGCCGGCAAAACTGACAAGCACCCCGGCAGCCGTCGGCACGACTGATGGCAAGATCGCCATTGACGACTTTGCGAAAGTGGACTTGCGAGTAGGACTGGTGAAGGTCGCCGAGCGTGTGCCGAAGTCGGACAAGCTATTGCGGCTGGAAATCGATATCGGAACAGAAGTGCGGCAGGTCTTGGCCGGGATCGCCGAGGCTTATGCGCCTGAGACGCTCGTGGGCAGAAAAGTGGTCATCGTCGCGAATCTGGCTCCGAGAAAGATGCGTGGGCTGGAATCAAACGGCATGATTGTTGCCGCGTCGTTGGAAGGCGGGAAACCGGTGCTGGCGAGCTTCCTGGAGGATGTGCCTGTGGGAGCGCGGCTGAAATAGGAACAGGCGTTAGCGTTAGGCGCCAGGCGTCGGGCGTCAGGCCTCGGACCTCAGCTGCGGGACGTTGGCCGTGGGGGCTACCAAGATGCGGAACTTCACGCTCAAAGATCGAGAAACGCTGATCGAGCTCCTCAAAGCACGCGGCATAATGAGCGAGGATGAGGCAGATACTTTCACGCATGCACTTCTCGACATCCGCGAATCCGCGATAGAGATTTATGACGAGCATTTACCGAGACTGCGGACTCAACCGAAACCAACACAGGTAACGTCCACGAAACTATTTGGGACATTCGGGAGTCTTGCAGACACATCGATTACCATCTCAAAGACGCCAAGTTACCGGACGCCTGAAGTGCCTGAGGTCTGACGCCCGACGCCTGGTTTTATGTTCGTTGACTCGCATGCACATCTCGATGGCAAGCAATTCGACTCCGACCGCGAGCAAGTGATCCAGCGTGCCCGCGAGGTTGGAGTCGTCGCGATGGTCGCCATCGGCAACGGGGATGGTCCTCCTGAACTCGATGCCGGGGTTCAACTCGCGGAAAAATATACATTCATGTACGCGACGATCGGAATACACCCGCACGAAGCACGGCTGGCTTCCGATCACGCATATGCCGAAATGGAGCGACTGGCGCGACATCCGAAGGTGATCGCCTGGGGAGAGATTGGCCTCGACTATTACTACGACCATTCCCCGCGCGACACGCAAAAAGAAGTCTTCACCCGGCAAATGGAGTTGGCAGCAGCGGCCAAGCTACCTATCGTGATTCATTGCCGGCCTTCGGATAACAGCGACAACGCCTGGGAGGATTGCCTGCGCCTCATCCAGGAACAATGGGCTCCGAAAGGGATTGGCGGCATCCTGCATTGTTTCACCGGAAACTGGCAGCAGGCGAAGCGCGCCCTGGACATGGGATTCATGATCTCGTTTGCAGGAAATGTCACCTTTCCCAAGGCCCAACCAATCCGCGACGTCGCTCTGGAAGTTCCGCTGGACCGCATGTTCATCGAAACCGATTGCCCTTATCTTGCCCCCATCCCCTACCGGGGCAAACGCAATGAGCCCGCATACGTGAAAGAAACTGCGCGTAAACTCGGAGAATTACGGGGTCTATCCGTGGATGAGGTCGGGGAGCAGACTGCGCGCAATTTCTACAATTTTTTCAAAATCTCTGAAACCGCTGAAAGCAAAGTTCCCACGCGCTGAAACCCAACTTCTGTTAACCTCACATTACGATTCCCTTCTTTCAGAAAGATTAGAAATGTATGCCCGATAACAGCTTCGACGTCGTCAGCAAGGTCGATGTGCAGGAGGTCTCCAACGCCATCCAGCAGGCGCTGAAAGAGATCCACACACGCTTCGACCTGAAGGATTCCAAGTCGAATGTCGAGCAGGAAAAAGATGCCATCGTGCTGCACTCCGCGGACGAATACAAGTTGAAGGCGGTGAATGACATCCTGCAGCAGAAATTGGTGAAACGCGGGGTGTCTCTGAAGGCTCTAACCTACGGGCCGGTGGAGCCCGCTGCTGGCGGAACTACAAAGCGTCGCGTGACCATGCAACAAGGGATCGCCATCGAGAAGGCCCGGGAAATCGTGAAACTGGTGAAAGATTCGAAGAAGAAGGCTCAGGCCTCAATTCAGGGCGACCTCGTGCGCATCAGCGGCAAGGATCGGGACACGTTGCAGGAAGTAATCGCCCTTTTGAAGGGGCATGATTTCGGAATCGATTTGCAGTTTACGAATTACAGAACGAACTAAAGCGGACTCATGCCTCGGACCTTGGGCGTCAGGCTTGAGAAATCCTGGGAATCTGAGGGCTGAAGTCTGAGGTCTGGTTTATATTGAGCGCGCCTGCCACCATTAATGGCAAAGAAGTCTTCGATCTGCTAAGGGATGATCTCGTTTCCCTCGAGGACGAATTTGGCCACGATACCGTCTCCAGCGTCAGGGCCATCACAGAGATCGGCGAGTACCTGCGGGCAGGCGGTGGCAAGAGAATTCGGCCCGCCCTTTTGCTGCTCTCCGCGAAGCTGCTGAACTACCAGGGACGCGGCGCCGTTCGACTCGGCGCCGTCGTCGAGATCATTCATACGGCCACGCTGGTTCACGACGACATTATCGACGAAGCCAAGACCCGCCGCGGCCGTCCGGCAGCAAACACCCAATGGGGAAATTCCAAATGCGTACTCGCCGGCGACTGGCTCTACATGCAAGCCTTCAAAATCGCCGTGCAGGAACGTAATTTTCGCATCCTTGACACGCTCATCGAACTCACCCAGCAGATGGTCGAGGGAGAGTTGCTGCAGATCGAGAAACTAGGCAAACTGATCACGCTCGAAGAGCATTTCGACCTGATCTTCCGCAAGACGGCGTGCCTGTTTTCGGTCTGCATGCGGCTGGGGGCGATCCTGGGCGGGGCTACTCCTGAGCAGGAAACCGCTCTTGGCAAGTACGGGCATGATTTAGGAATGGCCTTCCAGATCGTCGACGACGTCTTGGATCTGACCGCGTCGGAAGAGGTGCTCGGCAAACCAGTTGCGAGCGACCTGCGTGAAGGCAAGGTCACGATGGCCGTGATTCACGCCCTTGAGCGCTGCACTGTTGAAGAACGCGCCAAAATCGAGACCATCTTGAAAGATCGGGCTTTTAATGGTGTAACCCACGCCGACATCCTCGAAATCCTGCAGCGATATGGATCCTTGGACGCGGCGACATCTCGCGCTGCACAGTACGCGGAATCCGCCCGGAGATCGATCTGCTTTTTCCCCGACTCGGAGATCAAACGAGCCCTACTGTGGGCGCCGGAATTTGTCGTCGCGCGAGAGAAATAAGGAATCAGGGATCGGTCACGACAGAAATAGGATGCCCCAGGTCGCGCCGCATTTGCGAGACCTGGGATTCCGTGCTCCATGAGTCCGCATTTCCCATGTCTCACAAAACCGGCGAGACGTTGGGCACCCCATCTGTCACTTGGCCTGTGATCCCTAGCACAGAACTCCGAAAAACCTCCCGTTGATTGCCATCACTCGGAACAGTGATGGCTGGTACAGCAAATCCGGGCGATTCGCCTCAGAATGCATCCAGTTGATGGGAGTGTCCTCGGATCGGAAGGCTAACGAGACGCACTGGCATGCGAGTGGGGCACAACAGGTGACCTCACCTCTCCCCTTGGCACCTGAGAAAGGCAGGTCGCCCGGGGCCTCTCCGCGAGGACGACCTGTCAACCAGAAGATGGCGGCTTCAGTCGAAGCTTGAGACGAAAGGCGCCTAGCTTTTTCGACGCGCCGGCCCGGACAGGGCCGGAAAGACTTCGAGTGCAAGCCCCTGTCTTGCTCACCCTGTGTCGAGGAAAGTCCTCCTGAGAGACTCGCTCCTCGTGCTGCAAAGCCGGACGGCCTCCATCGGAACCGCCCGGCTTTGTTTATACTGATTCCTTTCCTGTTCTGGCGAATCAAACCACATACTCTATGCATGCTCTCCTCGCATCGATGGGACGCCACGGCTATGCCCTGACGTTCGCCGTCTTGCTGGCTGAAACGGTCGGTTTGCCCTTACCGGCGTCGATCGCGCTGGTTGCGGCTGGAGCGGCGATCGCGTCGCATACACTGTCGGCTGCCGGCGTGGTTCTGGCCGCGCTCGTCGGCCTCATGGTCGGCGACATCTGGCAGTTCTGGTTGGGACGCTACACCGGATGGGCCCTGCTCGGGTTCCTCTGCCGGCTTTCGATGAATCCCGAGAACTGCATCCTTCGGTCGGCAGAATCGTTCTACAAGCGCGGTAAGACTACTCTCATCGTTGCCAAGTTCATTCCGGGCGTCAATACGATGGCGGCACCGCTGGCCGGCAGCATGAAGATGCGCTTTGGACAGTTCCTGAGCCTCGATTTTGCCGGCGCGCTTCTGTACACGGTCACCTACCTCCTCATCGGCTATGTCTCGCGCGGCTTTCTTGCGGCAACGCTGAACAGCATCTATGCCGCCAGCCGCGTCATGGAAGTAGTCATCATCGTCGCGCTTGTGATTTACGTGGTGTATCGCATCGTGCAGTACCAGAAGTATCGGGAGTATGACTTCGTGCCGCGCGTTCCAGCGCAGGAACTGGCAGAGCGTCTGGCAGCAGGAGAAGCCGATCGCCTGCGGATTATCGACGTCCGCAGCCACGGCTATTACGATGTTGGGGCCGAACGCATTCTGGGATCCATCCGCATCGAGCCTAACAATCTTGAGGAAGAGCTGAAGAATCTTCCCAAGGACAAGGACATTTATCTCTACTGTACTTGAGCACGCGAGGCCACGAGCGCCCGGGTGGCGCACTTATTGCGGGAAAAAGGATTCAACACGTTCGTGATCGTCGGTGGGCTGACGGCCTGGCGGAAAGCGGGCGGACATCTTGAGTCCGTGCCGAAAAATGATCTGGTGAAGCTGCCGACCTTCAGTTGAGTCGTTCGCGTGGGCGGACGCCGCGTCCGCCCCGCGACCCTGAGCAAAGTGAAGAGGAGCGTGACGGAGGCGTGGGTCCACGCGACCGTCTACATTGCGCTTCGCGCAACCCCGGACGAGGCGTCCGGGGCTACATAAAACCTCTAGGCTCCGAACTGTCGCAGGTGGTGGTCGAGGTGTTTGTACATACCGCGACTCCACTCGGCGGGAGTTAACGCTCCGAAGAACGGATGCGGGTGACGCGTACACTTCGCTGCTCCGCCGTCGTGGAACTCCCGAACACAAATCTTGAGCCGGTCCTGCTCGCGCGCGAAATCCCGCATGTCACTAATGACGAGTTTCTTGTCCGTGGGATTGTTCTGAGAGAAGGGCTTTTCGTTGGTGTAGATCGGCTTCACCAGAGGACCAATGATCCGGCCAATCAGGATGCGCGGCGGATTGAGTTTTCCCGACGCCATGTCGAGCGCGCCGGAACAATGCGCCATCATCTGAGCCACATCCATCTTTCCCCACTGGCGCTGCGCCGCGGGTTGCAGGCTGTCGATGCGCCCGATGACCTCCTCGATGGTCTCTTTCTCGAATAAGTTCTTCATACGACCGTCCCTTGAGAATACCCTGAATCGCCCAGAATCATAGCACTCCAAGGAGTCTCGGCTCGCGCATGGCAAGAGTACAATGAGGCGGCTTTGGACAGAATGTCTACCCCGCCTTGCGAAAGTGATACGCGCCGGACTGAACCGCAAGATCGCCCGGCAGACGATCCCCGGATGAATCGGGTTCTCTTTCTGCTTGGGCTCTCGGTGCTGATCAACTACATTGACCGCAGCAATCTGTCGATCGCCGCGCCGCTGATCAAAGATGAATTGAACATTTCCGGAGCGCAACTTGGAACTCTGCTGGCTGGATTCTTTTATACCTACGCGCTGTTGCAGATTCCTGCAGGTTGGCTCGTGGACCACTTCGATGCAAAGTGGGTCTTCGGGTTGGGCTTTTTCATTTGGTCCGCATCCACCGCGTTTACCGGATTGCTTCACGGGTTTGTCGCACTGCTCGCCGCTCGCGTCATTCTCGGCATTGGAGAATCTGTTGCCTTTCCCGCCTATGGCAAGATTATTGGCACCCATTTCCAGGAGAGCCGCCGCGGGTTCGCGAATTCGATCGTAATTACTGGCCTGGCCCTGGGCCCTGCACTGGGGATGCTGATCGGAGGCAATTTCGTCGACAGGTTTGGATGGCGGCCATTTTTTCTCGTGCTGGGCCTGGCAGCATTATTGTGGCTTCCACCCTGGTGGGCCTGGATGCCGCGATCGACCCCGCAGCCGAAGCGAACGCGCAAGGCTGGCCCAGGAGTGCTCGCCATCCTGAAGCAGCGTTCTGCCTGGGGAACGTGCCTGTGCCAGTTCAGCTTCAACTATGCCTCCTACTTTCTGGTTACCTGGCTCCCTTTCTATCTCACCCGCGGACGGCATCTATCGATGAGCCATATGGCTCGAGTGGGTGGCATTGTCTATCTCCTGTTCGCGGCTTCGGCGACCGTCTTTGGAAAACTGTCGGACCGCTGGGTCATAGCAGGCGCGTCTCCCACCACCGTTCGCAAGTCGCTCGCCACCGCTGGAAACATCGGCATGGGCGCATTTCTGGCGTTGTCAGGGATCGCGCCCGATGCCCTGCTCCTCACGACTCTGGCGCTGGCCGGGACATTCATGGGAATGTCGTCCTGCAATATTTGGGCGATGACTCAGACTCTGGCCGGACGCGAGGTGGTGGGCCGTTGGACGGGTGTGCAGAACTTCGTTGGGAATTTCGCAGGCATCGCGGCGCCGACCCTCACAGGATTTCTACTGGACCGCACCGGACATTTCTACTGGGCCTTCTTCATCACGACCGCGGTGGTATGGTTGGGCGCCCTCAGTTGGGTATTCATCGTGGGTCCGATCCAACCAATCGATTGGACTCCGCATTCCCAAGTCGCGTAATACACTGCTTTCATGAAGAAGGAAATCGAGATCAAGTTTCGAGTCAGCAATCTTCGTACGCTCAGCCGCAAGTTGCGTCAGGCCGGATTCCGCTTGGAGACACCCCGAACCCACGAGATGAATACCTTGTATGACTTGCCCGGAGAGGTGTTGCGGCAACGGAAAGAATTATTGCGATTGCGAGAGTTTGGGTCTTCGTGGAATTTGACACACAAAAGCGGAAGCAAGGTCGCTCGTCATAGCAGCCGAACAGAATTGGAAACGGACGTGAGCGATGGAAGGAAGATGGAGGCGATCCTTCGCGCGCTGGGTTATTCCCCGTCCTTTCGTTATGAGAAGTTTCGTGCCGAGTGGACGGATGGCAAAGGGCAGGTGGTGGTTGATCACACTCCGATAGGGGACTTCTGCGAGATTGAAGGCAAGCCGCGCTGGATTGATGCGACCGCGAAGAAATTGGGAGTAGGACGCGAAGACTACATCACCAAGAACTACGCAACGCTGTTTTCTGAATGGAAACAGAAAACGCAGACCAACGTTGAGGAAATGACGTTCAAAAAAGTAAGAAAATAATCGAGGGTGCCCCACTCTTGTCCCTCCGCATTTTGGAGGGACAGGGTGGGGATTTTGACTTGGTCCGCGTGTGAGGGAGTGCAAAGTCAAAAACCCCATCCTGTCGCACAAAACGCGACAAGGATGGGGCACCCTCTGGGTTGGTCTTACAACTTAGGCTCCGTGGCACTTCTTATACTTCTTCCCCGACCCGCACGGACAAGGGTCGTTACGGCCGACCTTTTCCTGTCCGCGAACCACCTGCTGCACTTGCTGCGTCTCGCCCCCACCGGCCATACGAGCCTGTTCCAGTTCGCGGCGTTTGCGCCGCATGAAGGCTTCCTCCAACTCATCGGCCGAGGTCGACACCATTCGCGGTGGACGACGGCCATTCCCATCGCCCCCACCCTGCACCGGAACACCGGACTCCGGTCCCTGGCCCGCGGCTGAACTGGGTGGACCGCCCGGCCCAGCTTCCGGAGGCCGCTCCAGAATCTGCATCAGATAGAGATACCGGACTGTGTCTTCCTGGAAGCGCTGCATCATCGCTTCGAACATCTCGAACGATTCTTTCTTGTACTCCACCAGCGGGTCGTGCTGGCCGTAGCCGCGCAGCCCGATGCCTTCTTTCAGATGATCCATGCTCAGCAGATGATCTTTCCACTGCTGATCGATTACGCTGAGCATGATCATGCGCTCGTGATGCCGCATGGCGTCGGGCCCAATGAGCTTTTCCTTCGCGTCGTACCGTTCTTTTAGCTTGGCAAAGATCGCGTCGCCGAGTTCTCCACGATTTAGTTGCTCGGCCTTGACGCCCTCTGCGATGAAGTCGACCCCAAAGCGGGTGAAGATTGCGTCTTTCAGCCCCTTGATATTCCAATCCGCAACATGTGCCTTCTCCGGGCAGTACTCCTCGAGTTGCTCCGCAAGAATTGCCGCAACGTAATCCTCAAGGATCAGATCTTTCTGGTCGGTGCCCTCAAGCAGCCGGCGCCGCAGGCCGTAAACGGCCTCGCGCTGCTTGTTCATCACATCGTCGTATTCGAGCAGGTGTTTGCGCGATTCGAAGTGCTGCGCTTCGACAGCTTTCTGGGCGGTCTCGATGCGGCGCGTAATCATCCTCGACTCGATCGGCACGCCCTCTTCCATGCCCAGCCGTTGCAGCAGCGTCGAGACCCACTCTTTGGCGAAGATGCGCATCAGGTCATCTTCAAGAGCAAGATAGAATCGGGAGGAACCGGGATCGCCCTGGCGCCCAGCGCGTCCTCGCAGCTGGTTGTCGATACGCCGTGATTCGTGGCGCTCGGTACCTAAAATGTGCAGTCCACCGACGGCGATGACTTCTTCATGCTCTACGTCGGTCTGCTTCTTGTAGCGCTGAAAGGCATCGGTCCACTTGTCGCTCGGAACCGTGTATTCGTTTCCGTTGTAATAGAAGACGGAAGTCTGCCCGTCCTCTTGCGGGCCCTCGATCTTGCCTTGGGCTACTCGCAACTGTTGCGCAATTCCTTTCTTGACCATCTCCTGCTTGGCCATGAACTCAGGGTTGCCGCCGAGCAGAATGTCAGTACCGCGGCCGGCCATGTTCGTCGCGATGGTCACCGCGCCCTTGCGTCCTGCCTGCGCCACGATCTCCGCCTCGCGCTCGTGGAATTTGGCATTGAGCACCACGTGCTTAATGGCTTTCTTCTTCAGCAGCTCGGAAAGGCGCTCGGATTTTTCGACGGATGTGGTTCCGACCAGTACCGGCTGGCCCTTCGATGCGAGTTGCTGGATTTCATCCGCCGCCGCAAAATACTTCTCTTTCTCCGTGCGGTAGACAATGTCGGCATTCTCGATCCGCAACAGTTCCTTGTTCGTCGGGATGACGACGACTTCGAGCTTGTAGATCTTGTCGAACTCGGTCGCTTCCGTCTCGGCCGTACCGGTCATGCCGGCCAGCTTCTTGAACATGCGGAAGTAGTTCTGAAAGGTAATCGTGGCCAGCGTCTGATTTTCGCGCTCGATCTTGACGTTTTCCTTGGCTTCAATCGCCTGGTGCAAGCCGTCAGACCAGCGGCGGCCCGGCATCATGCGCCCGGTAAACTCGTCGACGATGATCACTTCTCCGTCTTTGATCACGTATTCCACGTCGCGGCGATAGAGCGCGTGGGCTTTAATCGCGGTCTCAACGTGATGCTTGGTGTCCCAGTTCTCCGGATCGGCGATGTTCCCAATCCCCAGCAGCTTTTCGACCTTTTCCCAACCCACGTCGGACACCGTGATATTGCGGTGCTTCTCATCGATCACAAAGTCGCCGGTGAGGATCTTCCTTTGCGGGTCGTCGCCCACCCGAGCGAGCTCGCTGAGCAGCTCCTCCTGCTGTTCCGTCGCAATCTTGCCGGACTGGAGCGCTTGCCGCAATTCGTCGGGACTCAGCTCTTCGCCGCGCACCAGCTTCGGGATGATCCGGTTGACGATGTAGTACTTGTCTGTGGATTCTTCGCTTGCGCCGGAAATGATGAGCGGCGTCCGGGCTTCGTCAATCAGGATGGAGTCGACTTCGTCCACGATGGCGTAGTTGTGCCCGCGCTGCACGCAATCCTTGATGTCGAACTTCATGTTGTCGCGGAGGTAGTCGAAGCCAAATTCGTTGTTCGTCCCGTACGTAACGTCCGCTGCGTAGGCGGCGCGGCGTTCTTCATCGTCGAGGTCGTGCACGATGACGCCGACGGTCAGTCCCAGAAAGCGATACAGCCTGCCCATCCATTCGGAATCGCGCTTGGCCAGGTAGTCATTGACGGTAACAACATGTACGCCACGGCCGCTCAGGGCATTGAGGTATACCGGAAGCGTGGCGACCAACGTTTTCCCTTCGCCGGTCTTCATTTCTGAAATCGTGCCTTGGTGCAGCACCATGCCGCCGATCAACTGCACGTCAAAATGCCGCATGTTGAGCACGCGGCGCCCGGCTTCGCGGACCACGGCGAACGCTTCGACAAGAATCTCGTTCAGTACTTCCTGCAGCGCGTCGTACTGCTCCTTTTCCATCCGCTTGATGCGGTCAAAATCGTCCTCTTCACCTTCCGTATCGGCCGCTGAGCCACTTCCGGTAGAGGGATTCCCGTTGCCCCCTCCTAGCCGATTCAGGCGTTCCTGGATGCGCTTCCTGAATTCGTCCGTTTTCGCGCGCAATTCACCGTCCGAGAGCCTCTGCATCTCGGGTTCGAGCGCGTTGATGGCCTTTACGTTGGGCCTAAGCGCCTTGATGACACGCTCATTCTTCGTCCCAAAAACCTTACCTAGTAGTTGGTTGATCAACCGGAAGTCCTTCAGAGGGCGAAGTACGCCCAAATACTATCTCTAGAAGCCTAGCACATTCGATGCACCAGAGTTCCTGCAGGACTTTGGCGGCACCCGCCAATATAATGCTATCCAGGAAAAAGGGGGCTCCATGACTCGACGCCTCTGCTCACTTTTCGTTGCGCTACTTCTCCTCGCCTCCGCGGCGACCGGAAAAGACAAACATAAGCCGACCCTTCCGGAATACGTCTTGCGAGCACAAACAGTGCGGGTAGTCATTGATCCCAACGCCGGCGAACCGCTCGATCAACCGCAATCCAACGCCCTCGCTCGCGAGAATGTCGAAAAGGCGCTGATGGAATGGGGACGTTTTCGGCTGGTGCTCGACGGGGAGGAATCTGACCTTCTGATCGTAATTCGCACCGGCGACGGCCGAGTCTCGCGGCCCACCATGAGGGGTGGACCCATCGATCAGCGTCCGGGCATCGGACAATCCACGGATAGCGACATACGAATTGGAGCACAACAGGGCCAGCCGCCACCCCTGGGCGGACCCGGCAGTTATCCGCAGAACCAGCGACCGCGTATTGGCACTGAGATTGGGCCGAGCGAGGACGCGTTCGAGGTTTATCGCGGAGGGATGGATAACCCTCTGGACTCGCCGCCGGTCTGGCGCTACATCAGGAAGGACTGCCTGCGCCCGACCCCGCATGTTCCTGCCGTGGAAGAATTTCGCAAGCTCGTTGCCGAGGCCGAAAAACCAAAGGTGCCGAAGACTCCGTAACTGAGCACCCTTTCTCGAAAATTACGGATGCATATCCAGCGGGGGTCATCCTGAGCGCAGCCGTTCTTCAGGCGGAGCGAAGGATCTCCCCTTCTAGAATGCATGCGGGGAGATCCCTCGCCCCGCTGGAAAAAACGCGGGGCTTCGGGATGACGAGTGTTTTCATGCTTCGGTTGTAAGCAGTGCCCGCTCATGACTAACTTTGTCAGAATAGCCCTGTCGACACTGCGTCCGTGTCACCTTTCCTGTAATATTCCCCACGACCCATGCCCACGTTCTACGACCGTTTTCTGGAGTGCGCCCAGCGCTGGCCGAATAACGTCGCACTCGAACTCCAGCGTCACGACCACCTCGAAAGCTGCAGCTACGGCGAACTGCAAAGCTGGGCCCAGTCCCTCGGACGCTGGATCACGGAAAACAAATTCGCTCCCGGATCGCGGCTGGCGATCCTAGCCGACAACCACCCGCGATGGGTCGCGACGTACCTCGGTATCATCGCGTCTGGCTGTGTCGCGGTTCCGCTCGATACGGCCTTGCACGACGACCAGGTCGTCAAACTTCTGAAAGACAGCGGAACTTCCGCCATATTCGTAGACGCGAAGCATGTCCCGGTCACCCGCCGGGCCGTCAAAGAACTGAAAGTCGGCCTGATCCTGACCGACCCCGACCGCATGACGGCTCAGGCTGGGGACGATGATTTCCTGGCGAATCTGCCGGAGGTATTCAAGGCGGGTCCCGGCTCGTTCAAGCCCGTGCCGGTGAAGACGGACGACCTTGCTTCCCTGCTCTACACTTCCGGCACAACGGCTGATCCCAAGGGCGTGATGCTGACCCATGGCAACTTCCTTGGCGAAGTAGATGCCGTCTTCAACTGGGTCGACATCGGACCAAACGATGCGCTTCTCGGCGTCTTGCCCTTATTCCACGTGCTGGCGCTGATGGCGAACCTGCTGCTGCCGCTGGTCAAGGGATCGCGAGTGGTATATCTGGAAACCCTCAACACCACCGAACTGCTGAAGGCGCTACAGGAGCGCAACATTACGGCTTTCGCCGTCGTACCGCAGTTTTTCTACCTGATTCACGAGCGCATCTTTCAGGAGATTAAAAAGCGTGGCCGGCTTACGCAGAAAATCTTTGCCGCGATGGTGTTGCTCAATCGCACGTTGCGGAAGGTAGGCATTAACGCGGGGCCCATCCTTTTCGGCAAAATTCATCACACCCTTGGCCCCAAAATGCGCTACCTCGCCACCGGGGGATCGCGCTTCGATCCAGCAATCGCGCAGGATTTCTATGATCTCGGCATCGACGTGATGCAGGCTCTGGGACTCACTGAGACGGCCGCCGCGATCTATGTCAATACCCCGGACGACATTGTCATCGGTTCTTGCGGCAAGGCCATGAAAGGTGTGGAAGGCAAGATTGTCGATCCACAGCCTCAGGAAGACGGCAGCTCTGCGGTGGGTGAACTCGCGGTCCGTGGACCCCTCGTGATGAAGGGATACTGGAACCGTCCCGATGCAACAGCGGCGGTCATGCAAGACGGATGGTTCCTCACTGGCGACCTCGGCTATTTCGACTCGAAAGGCCATCTCTTTCTTACCGGACGCAAGAAGGAAGTTATCGTCCTGAGCAACGGCAAGAATGTTTATCCGGAAGAGATCGAAGCGCACTACTTGAAGTCGCCGGTCATCAAGGAAATTGCCGTGATGGGGCTGGAAGGAAAGCCAGGTGAGGAACGCGACCGGCTGCATGCCGTGATCGTTCCCAACTTCGACGAACTGCGGAAGCGCAAGATCGTCAACGCCAAAGAAATCATCCGCTTCGACATTGAAGGGCTTTCCCCACAGATCGCCACTACCAAGCGAATCAGCAGCTACGAGATCTGGCAGGACGATCTGCCCCGCACGACTACACGAAAAATCAAGCGCTTCGAGGTTCAGAAACGCGTCAAGGCAAATCAGGCCAGGAAACTGAGCGACGATTCCGAACTGCCTGCGGAAAAACCTCTTACCCCGGAAGAGACAGCATGGCTCGAACAACCTGATGTCCAGCGCGCCTTGAAGATCGTACGCGAAAATTCGCCTTCTGCTCCGCCGAATCTGCGGCCCACGCACAGCCTGGAACTCGATCTCGGACTCGACTCCATGCAACGAGTCGAACTGCTCAGCCGCCTGGAAGAGGAACTGGGCGGCAATGTCGAAGAATCTCGACTTGCGGAGATCTATACCATTCGGGACCTGATCGACGCCGTCCTGC
>DATEHP010000322.1:0-25703 GCA_035279505.1 Candidatus Sulfotelmatobacter sp.
GCCGGCTCGGCTTTCTTTCTCTCGGTGTCAACCCATTGCTGCTGATCGCCACGGAGCTGGGTCTCGAGCCGGTTCTCTTTCTCCGGATTCTCGGAACCACCAAACTCCAACAAGATGGGCGGCAGAGGAGGGAGAAAATGCGCCAGGCAGAGTTGAAATCCCCGCCGGTGTCCCAACACTTTTGCCACATAATCCACCGCAGCCTTTGACGACGGCGAATCGTCAACGACCAGCAGTAACCGGTTCTGGCCTAGCTGGGTTTCACTGACACTGCGGGAGTTCGTTCGGCGGGATTTGCGCGTCCTGCTCGCCTTTTTTCCGCCTGCCCTCGATGCACTAACGGTCCTCTCTCGCATACCAAGCCTCCTTTCCCGTCTTGTGCGCACCACTACTCAAGTCACGGAATGTCACAACACATCTCTGCTGGCGCAGGCTGCCGAGGAGCCTGTTTTCGAGTCGGACCGTGATTTCGACCTCCGGATCACGGAAAAGGGCTGAAGCTGCCCTCGAATTCAGACCGGATGACCGCCTGTTGTCTTGCATGACCAAACTGCTTCCAGCTCCGTCGTTTCGCCCGAAGCAAAGAAGAACACTGCTGGGAATGATGAGGGCAACGGGAACCAGCACCTGGCTTCCTGCGAATGCTCCGTGAATCCACATTGGCCCCAGACGGGTGGAGAGCGCTCCGGCCAGGACCGCTCCGGCCGTAAATCGCAGTCGCCAGCCCTCTGCAACAGCCATGCCAAGCAGCAGTTCTCCGACTGAGATCAGTTTCGTTCGGAGACCGGGTTGGAAGATTAGAATGCAGGCATCCAACAGCAGGGCAGACGCCAGGAAGATTCTGGCAATTACCGCGGCTTGCAAAGTCCAGCGTTTTGCCGCATCCCTCACCATCGTGTTGCAGACTCCCCGCGACCAAGCTGCCGCGGTTAACTTTCCGTCACTACCCAAGGTTCCTTCCCACCGCCGTCGACGGCAATGAATCATCCATACTCGTAGCCGTGACGAACGTGATAAACCATTACCGTGCCGCGTACCGAGGTGAGCGCCTATCTCTTTGCCGGCGTCCCGTCCGGCTGTGCCACAGTCAGCAGAAAAGCACTGTCGGCCAGAGCTTCCACGTCATGAGGTACGGCACGATCGAGAACCAGCATCCTGCCCTTCGGAAGGTCGAATGTTTGGCTTCCAGCGTGCATTCGAATGTGCCCTTCGATCGTTTGCACAGAGATCCTGCCCGAGTTCAAATGCAGTCCAATCCGGGCGTCTGCCTTCATGGCCGTAAGACCGATGTGAAAGTCCGAGAATCGGATCAGCTGCTTCCTGCTGGTCCCGTTTTGCCATTTGCCACACTGATAGAGCTGTTCGATCTCATGGGAAATATCCAAGTCAATCGCCGGGATTTCTGTTTCGGCGACTCTTCTATCCCGGTATGCCTCTGTGCTGTGCGAGTCGATCTCAGTCGTTGGCATGATCCCTCCAAAACTGTTCCTCAGGTCCTCGATTAAAGAGTAGGTTCACGAGGCCGAATTCGAAATAGGATGCGCGTACCTGTCGACGAAACAAATGGCCCATTCCATCTGCCGGGAAGCGCTCGTAGGGTGTAAACGTGTAAGAAGAGTTTCGAATTCGTGGCATCGAATTCCGATTGAGATCCGTTTGTATCAGCGATACCGAGCATTGGTTATGCCGCATGGGCAACTACGCGAGAGGATAGTTGTCCTGCAAACCGGTACAGACGGTGGATTGCAGCTTAGGAACCAGTTTCGAAAGACTCTATCTAGTAGAGATCTGGCCAAGGGATATGCGCCAGGCCTGGCTTCTGCAGATTTTGAAGCCAGATGGGAACCCGGGATAGCCTCGTGACTTATGTCATAGTATATCGTGGCACGATAGAAGATACTGAGACCGTAGAAGGTCTGCGGAAATGACAATGAAGGAGACAGAATCCGATCTCGCGAGCGCCAGTGCAAAACCTAACTCGGCATTTGATATGCATGCTCCTCTGGTTCGCTTTGCGATCCACATTTTGATGGACGTCAACGCGCACCTCAACAGGGTTTGTTACAAAAAGGCGTGCTGGTCTTGCGGCTTGGGTGCACTCATGGGAGGTAATTCGATCGGCCGTTGCCTGCCGCGTCAGAGTGGTCTTGATGATGATTCCCAAAGTGCACCAGGTGACCATGAGAAACTGATCGGCTACCCGATCGTGAAGGCTTAAATCCATTATGAAAACGACTCAGGCTTTCCTGCTTCCTGAAAAGCGGGTCGAATCCCTCGACGCCTATATCGCCGGAGGCGGTGGAGAAGCGCTCAACAAGGCGCTCGCCCTGCCGCGCGACAAGATCATCGCGGAAGTGAAGAAATCAGGCCTGCGAGGCCGGGGCGGAGGTGGATTCCCGACTGGCCTGAAATGGGCGGGAGTGGCCCATGACCCATGTCCCGAGAAGTACCTAGTCTGTAACGGATCGGAAGGTGAGCCGGGATGCTTTAAAGATCATATGCTGATTCGAAAGAACCCGTATCAGCTCTTGGAAGGAATCGCGATTGCGGCATACGCCATCAGGGCCACGAAGGCCTTTCTGGGTATCAAAGCCAGTTCCCAGAAAGAAGTGAACACAGTAAGGCGAGCACTCGACGAGATGTCGAAGCGAAATGAATTGGGTCCCACACCGATAGAACTTGTGCTGGGCCCCGAGGACTACCTGTTCGGCGAAGAGAAGGCTCTGCTCGAAGTAATTGAGGGCCGGGATCCTCTGCCCCGAGAGGCCGATAATCCACCTTACGTCGATGGGTTGTTCATCACGGACCCTGCGGAGCCAAATCCAACCGTGGTGAATAACGTGGAGACGCTTTCAAACATTCCACACATCGTGCTGCGCGGTGCTGCGTGGTTTCGTACCATCGGGACGCCAGATTCGCCGGGCACAATGATCTTCACGGTCTGTGAGGATGTTCAGCGACCCGGGGTCTACGAATTGCCCATGGGCACCCCATTGCGCTCGCTCGTCTATGACTGTGCTGGGGGTCCACTGCCAGGGCGGCAGTTTAAAGCGTTCCTCTCAGGGGTAGCGAATCCGGTGATTCTTCCGTCCCGCGTTGATACCCCCATGGATTTTAATTCTCTCCGCGCAATCGGCTCGGGTCTGGGCTCCGGGGGATTTATCGTATATGACGGCAGCGCATGCATGGTGCGCGTGGCGCACCTGTTTGCGAAGTTTCTGTGGCTGGAATCCTGCAACCAGTGTTCGTCCTGTAAAGTGGGAACGAACCAATCCATGGTTTATCTCGAAAAATTGATCGGAGGCAATGGTGACAGTGCTGACCTCGAGTTCGTGATTGAGGGAGCAATGATGGCACCACACGGAAATCGATGTTATCTTCCCGTCGAACATTCGCTTTCGTGCCCTAGCATCGTTGGTGCCTTTTCCAAAGAGTTCAGGGCACACTACAAGCGAGGCTGCCAAGATTGTCGCGGCCCGGTACTGCCCAAGATCCTCGATTTAGATGAGGCAAAACATACGTTTATGTATTCGCCTGGCAGGCTCACTCCGTAACTCCAGGAAGACACCGCTCTGGTTGAGTCGAGGAGGGCACCGCGATTCCGAACGGCAGCCAACGGCGAAACGACGCAGGAAGTCGTGGAGAGAACCGCCAGTGCAGTTTGGAGAGGATTGAGTGGTCATATGGCTGAATCCCGTGATGGCTTTTCGGGTATTGCCGGACGCAGGCGCGATACTCTGCTCATGCGGTCTTTACGTAATGTCGGCCTCGCGAACTAGCACTGCATAGTCGCGGCCTTCCCACTTCTGGCTGACAGTCCAGAAGAAGGTAAAGCGAATTGGCGCACGTTGATCTTCGTCGATCGGGATGTCAACGAATCCTACGCCGAGCTTGGTGTTGATGGAGGTCGCATCCTCCACGGTTTGCCATTCATCCTTCGTCCAGTGCAGACGAAAGGCGGACGGGGCTTGAATACGAAGAGTCTGTCCGCAGGTCACCTCACGAACCTGTCTGACGGGTTTCCATATTTCGAGGTCGGTTCGGCCGTGATTTCGCAGGTAGCGATCGGCGACGACCGGAATAAGGTCGAATACACGTCCGTCCGCGGAGGAGCGCAGAAGTTTGACGTACTCCGCATGAGCCCACATCAGCGGCATCGCCGACCCGGCTGGCCTCCCGAAATACATGCTCTCCGTCGGCAGATCCGGTTCGTCCCACACCTGCTCTGGCAGCATGCCTCCCTTTGAGGCGAAGCACTCCATCGCTCGGATCAACGTTCGAACGGATTGACCGTTGGCAAGTTCATAATGGGCTCGTTCTCCGGTCAAAAGCGGCCAAGCTCGGCCCTTCCCCCACCCGACAAAAGGGCCTCCGCCATCGGTGGGGCCATAGCCGTCGTGGTTATAGCGATGCCAGCAGGGACCGTACGGCGTTTCAACCCTGAGGACGGCATCAATGACGCGCAGTGAATCCTCGATAAGCGTGCTTCCCGGTTTTCGAATGCCGTACCGAACCAACTCCAAGAACCCAGCATCGACGATGTCCTTCGCTGGAAAAAGCCAAGGCTCGCCCGGAGGCCGATTGGGAATAGCCAGAGCGCCATGATTGGGACTTTCATCCGGCACCGGGTCGCCGATGTGAGTTGGGTGGATTCTGATGTAGTGTTTTGAAATTCCGGAGAGCAATCTGCCCTCGGTTGTCACTGTCCAGTCTTCAACGTGGGATTCGAGAAAATCCGCATAGTCCTCAAGAAGAGTGGCAGAACTGGCGTGATCTCGCGACCGCGCAAAATCAGCCGCACAGATGAGCGCGGCGATCGAGGCGGCAAGGGTCGACGGGGAGTATCCGCTAGCCTCCTCCCAGCGCTCCTGCTGGGTCATTGGGCCCTGGCGAATAAGGTAAGCCGCTGCGGCCTCAATCATTGGATAAGGATCGAAATCGCGAAGAGAGTCTGCCTTCCACAAGCGCCATGCCAGAATGATCGGAAACGCAACTTCATCCAACTGAATTCCTCTCCAGTACGGGGTCCCGTCGATCCAGAAATTTTGTGGGAACCCGCCGTCCCGCTGTTGCGCACATGCCAGGTAAACCAGAGCCCGAAGTGGTGTCGCTTGGTCGCCGCAGGCCAGAAGACCGGTCACGTTCTGAACCAAATCCCGAGTCCAAACCAGGTGATATCCGCCAAGGTCCTCATCTCCTTTGGCATCCCCCCAGGGAATACTGGCCGATGCCACTAGAGCACCTGCAAACACTTTGTCCTCGTGGGCGAGCAACAGTTCGCGACTGATGCGGTACAAGCGGCCCTCGTCGGTTGAGCTTTCCTGCAAGGCTACGAGAGCGCGGCTGGTGCGGCGCCACTGTTCGACGAACCGTTTTCGGTGATCCGCAAAAGGGAGCGCCAACGATTGATTCAAGGCAGTCACGGCGGCGTGCAATCCGTCGCCGAAAGAGACGCATAAGGTAAACTCTTGAACACCGGATACATCGATTTGTCCGATTGCAGCAATATTTCCGTCTTCCGCCTCCTCGAATTCCCAGTCCAGGTGAAAATTGTCGTGTAGATCCTGCCAGCCGTCGCTGAAACCGACGTATCCGCATGATGTTCTGCTAAAGCCCAGGTTCGACCCGAAAGCGAGATATGTCTGTCCCTTCCACGCCACGAGAATGTTCTTGCCCGCGACCGACAGCCGGCGCGCCGAGTTGCCCCAGCCACCCATCTGAAGGTGCGGGGCAATGAGTGCATAGACTTGTAGTCGCCTTAGGCATTCATCATCGCCGTCGAGAAAGACATGGATAAGAACACTGGGTTGGTGAGGATCAGAGATGATCTCCTTAGTAATGCGATAGGGGGCCGTCGGATTTGAGCTGATCACTCGGTATCCCAGTACGTCGTCCTCGATGCACGCAATCTCACTTTGGAGATCGCGTTTTTCCTCGTGCAGAAACGTCTCACCGTCAGTAATGAGCAATTCTATATCGCGAATCTGCGGATGATCGATTGTGGGGTAGTAGATTTCGTTCAGCACACCATGAGAAATCGTAAACCAGACACGACTTGAACTGGAGTACGCTGTACCCACTCCCTCCTTGGAACTGGATGTCCACTTCGGTGGAATTCCGGGTCTGCCAAACGCAGTTGGCGAACTTGATTTGGTTTCACTCTGCATGGGTTCCTCACGTGCCATCGACATCCGAGCAAGATGCTTGCTCGATCGATTATGGTGGCTATCGCGAGTCGGGGAGTTGTTTGCTCTAACGCGATGCACGCGGCAAGAGGGTGTAATCCTCCAGGTCACATGCACCGGGCAGATCTTTCCGTCCGATCGTTCAAAGGCATTGCATGCGCCGCCTTCCACCGGATGTGCCTAGATGCATTGAAGAAGAGGAAGCAAACTCGACGGAGCCGTCGGCTTTTGAGCCAAACAAGAAACCCTTCCAAGCTCCTGATGATCAGCCGCCGTGGCACATTCTCACAATGGGTTGTTCGTACTAGACGGGGATACAATCGTAACGAAGACATGCCGTCAGAGAAGAGTGCAGCATGGGAGCTGAACAAGCTAAACCGCTTCGGCAGGAGTTCGATGATGACAAACCTCTTGCAGGCGAAGCAACGTGGCTAAGGCGTCCGGCGTTGAGGACACGGCAGCACCGCCTAGACATCTCCTGGTGAACGACCGATTCGAACCGGACTACGAGCGGTCGGATAAGCAACAGGCGCGCCAAACAATCTAGTATCCCGGCATCGAGCCGATTGGTTGAACGCGAAATCTATATCGTTATTGTTGAAACGTGTGCGAGAGCGAATTTTGAAATGGTCGTTTTTAAGACAATCTTCGAATCTGCTCCCGATGCCATCGTGATGACCGACTGGCATGGACGAATCGTACGTGTTAACGCACAGGCAGAGAAACTTTTCGGTTACAGCTCGAATGAACTGGTTGGCCAAAGCGTCGAGATATTGGTCCCTGAACGCCTGCGCCCCGCGCACGTGATCCATCGGGAATCCGAACCTGCGCGTCATCAGGCACGCCCGTTTGGCGCCTTGTCGGAGCTAAGCGCGAGGCGCAAGGACGGCAGTGAGTTCCCAGCAGACATCATGCTGAGTCCGGTGGAGACTGATGAGGGCTGGGTGGCGGTGGCTATCATCCGTGATCTCACAGAACGCAAGCAGGCCGAGGACCGGCTGCGCGAAAGCGAAGAGAATTTCCGGCTCCTGATTGAGGGGGTCAAGGATTACGCGATTATCAGGCTGAACCCCGACGGGTGCGTTGCCAGTTGGAACATGGCAGCTGAGCGCATCTTCGGCTATCACGGAGACGAGATCATCGGGCAAGACTTTGCCCGGTTTTTCATCGCAGAAGACATCAAATGCCGAATGCCAGAAGAGGAACTCGGGTTAGCTCTTGCCAAAGGTCGTGTCGAAGAAGAAGGCTGGCGAGTGCGCAAGGACGGTTCGCAGTTCTGGGCCAATGTGACTATTACTGCGCTTACGGACGAGACTGGTGTGCCGCGCGGCTTTGCAAAGGTGACGCGTGACTTTACCGACCGCAAACGCGTTGAGGATGCGTTACTGCTCGAAATTACAAACGTTCTTGTATCAAAGATCGATATACGGGAACTCCTGGCGGCAATTTCCGCGAGTCTAAGTCGGGTGAAGCCGCACGAATATGCGAACTTGGCGCTGAAACAGCCCGAGACGGATCACCTGCGCGTTCTGGCCGTCGATTCCCCCTATGAGAAAGATCCGATTCATGAGAGCACTCTATTGCCTGTCAAGGGATCGCCGGCAGGCTTGGCATTCAGCTCAGGCAAGCCATTGTTGCTGAATCAGATTGAGAGCGGCCGCTTCTCACGTGAAGTCATCGGTCGGCTGTTGAAGGCAGAAGTGAAGTCTGCGTGTTTCCTGCCACTGATCAGTCGTAACCGCGTGCTCGGGACATTAAACGTCTACAGCCGGAGCGAGGCGCACTTTGCTCAAAAAGATGTCGAACTATTGAGCCGAGTAGCGAATCAGGTTGGCCTCGCCTTGGATAACGCTATGGCATTTCGACAGCTTCGAGAGCTTAAAGACAAGCTCGTCGAGGAGACTCTCTATCTGCAGGATGAGCTTCGGACCGAGGCTGTCTTTGACGAGATCATCGGGGAGAGCGTGATCCTGAAACGCGTATTGAAACAGGTCGAAAACGTAGCACGCACAGATGCCACAGTGCTCATCCTGGGAGAGACGGGCACAGGAAAGGAGCTCATTGCGCGGGCAATCCACAATCTGAGCACGCGCCACCAGAAGGCGTTCGTGAAGCTCAACTGTGCCGCCATCCCGATCGGACTTCTAGAGAGCGAGCTGTTCGGCCATGAAAAGGGAGCCTTTACGGGGGCGATGTCGCAGAAGATCGGACGCCTTGATTTGGCTCACCGTGGGACTCTCTTTCTAGATGAAGTCGGGGACATTCCGCTAGAGCTGCAGCCGAAACTTTTGCGCGTTTTGCAAGAGCAAGAATTCGAGCGATTGGGGAGCGCGCGGACGATTCCGGTGGATGTTCGCCTTATCACGGCGACGAATCGCAAGCTGGCTCAGATGGTTGCGGACGGACGTTTTCGGGACGACCTGTACTACCGACTGAAGGTGTTTCCGCTTACAGCCCCAGCTCTGCGCGACCGGCGAGAGGACATTCCGCTCCTTGTCCGCTACTTCGTGCAAAAGCACGCCACGCGCATGAACAAGCGAGTCGAGACCATTCCCCCCGATGCCATGAACGCGCTAGTGCAATGGCACTGGCCCGGTAATGTGCGAGAATTGGGAAACTTCCTGGAAAGAGCTGTGATCCTGACGCAAGGGCCAATCCTTCAGATCCCCCTGGATGAGTTGAAATTAACCGCCGAGATGGGAGCGCCCGCTCCAGCTACGTTTGAGGCTGCAGAACGTGAAATCATCCTTCGCGTCCTTCGCGAGGCGAGGGGAGTGGTTGGGGGACCCCGCGGCGCAGCCGTGCGTCTCGGACTCAAACGGACTACGCTGACGGCGAAGATGCATCGGCTTGGAGTTTCTCGAAAAGACCTCTGACATTATCTCGCCTCATGACAACATAACGTCGCATCGTATTGTCACTTCTGTGTTGCTTTTGCTCCTTCGCAGAGACGGACCTTCCCAGATTGCGCTTTCTTTTCTTAGGCATTCCAGTCCTCGTCAAAACGGACACGATTTGGCAATGGGAATGCCTTGCACCCAGCAGTGAAAACACTGCTGGCCAAGAAGACTTTGAGGAAGTTAGTGCGCCATCAGGAAGCTTGTTTGTGGATCTCTTGAAACACGCTACTCCAGACAGAGCATGGAACCAACCAAGATTACCGCTGCGGAGGTAAAGGGAAGAATGGATCGAGGCGAGCGCTTCGTCTTCATCGACGCACGTACTCCGGCGGATTGGAATGAGTCGGGCAACGGGTTGCCCGGCGCCATTCGAGTAGAGGTCAGCGAGGTCGACCAATATCTGAAATCGATTCCCCAGGGACGGACGATCGTCGCTTATTGCTGTTGCCCAAATGAGGAATCGAGCACCCGAGTGGCGCTCGAACTCATGCGTCGCGGCTTTCTGAATGTCTATCCGCTGATTGGGGGAGTGGATGCCTGGCGTAAGGCAGGTGGCGCAGTCGAGGTCAAGTAAAACAGCTGCTACCGGCGGCTGATGATGAAGTGAGCTCGGAACCACAACGGTGAATGAGACGAGAATTCAAGACACACTCGCAAATAGATTGTTAGAAAGGTTTGAATATGAAACGAAGGATCCTGCAGCTGGCGGTGCTCGTCACAATGTTTCTGCTGGTTGGGTGCAGCGGCAAGAAGGAGCCTCAGCGGGCTGAGGAGACGACAACTACGTCTGCCCAGCAAGCCACTCCCATCGACCAAGCGACGGTGGGGGAGATCACTGGCAAAGTAAGCTTTGCAGGGGAGAAGCCGCAGCTGCCGGTCATTCACATGGATCAGGATCCCGTCTGTGTCTCAAAGCACAATACGCCGGTACACGTGGATGATGGGGAGGTCAATGCGAACGCCACACTTCCGAACGTCTTTGTCTACATCAAGGAAGGCGCAGAGAACTATAGGTTTGCGACTCCGACTCAACCCGTAACCTTGGACCAGAACGGGTGCATGTACCAACCCCACGTCGTGGGTGTCATGGTGGGACAGGATCTCCATATCATTTCGAGCGACCAGACTACGCACAACATCCACCCGATGCCTAAGGACAATCGGGAGTGGAACGAGTCTCAACCACCCGGGGCTGCTCCTCTGGACAAGCAGTTTGTGCACTCCGAGATCATGATTCCGGTGAAGTGCAACCAGCACCCATGGATGAAAGCTTACGTCGGCGTGGTGAAGAATCCGTTCTATGACGTTACCGGCAGTGACGGGACGTTCACCATCAAAGGCATTCCTCCGGGAGATTACACGTTGGAGGCCTGGACCGCCACTTTTGGAGTCCAAGATCAAAAGCTGACGGTAGCCCCGAAGGCTACCGAGACTGTCAATTTCACCTTCAAACCTCTGGGAGGGTCCTAAGGATGGCGCCCGACCCTTCCGCACGCTCCTGGCATTGCTTTGTAACTTTGTGACTTCGAGTGGAGACCGCGGGCACGGCGTATTGCGGTAAGAGGAAAACGACATGATCCAGATGCATGCCTTCTATGTCTTTCTGGCGGTGGGCGGTGTCCTGATACTGATTTTTGCCTATGTTGCGTTCAGCACTCGGCACGCACGAGATATCGATTACCACTCCGCCTACGCTCTGCGAAGGAGATTCTTTTTTCTCTTGCTTATCGTTCTCTTGATCGGTCTGGGCATGACTTTGGGGAAGATGCCTTATCCGAGAGCAAACGACCTGCCCGATAAGGTTGTCTTCGTGGTCGGAAAGCAATTTTCTTTCGGACTATCAGAAGCACCGATCACTAACGATGCGGAATATGAGGCGAGAACGTACGCAGCGCCCATCCAACTGCCGGTCGGATCGTTGGTCGAGTTCCGGGTCACGAGCTTTGATGTCAACCATGGCTTCAGCATGTACTCTCCAGCCGGTCAACTCATTGCCCAGACTCAGGCGATGCCGGGGTATGTCAATCGGCTGCGGGTTCGCTTCATACAACCCGGGAGATATACCGTCTTGTGCCTGGAACTGTGTGGCATGGGTCATCATCGCATGCGCGGTGTTTTCGACGTGAAATGAACCAGTAAAGGGATTTCCATGACACTTCCAATAACTGGAAACGGCTTGTGGACGGAAGAGGAGGGGGTCAAGTTCCGCCGCTGGACTCTGATTTGGGGAGTGACCGTCCTTATCCTCTTGCCCATTTTAGCCTGCCTAGGCTACTTCATGCGGATGTTCCAGTCGAGTTTTTTCCCCGGAGTCCGCCCCGAATGGTTCTACGCTGTCCTGACTCTGCATTCACTGGGGATGGTGGGGACTTGGTTCGTGGGGTCGATGGCCGGAGTAAGCTACCTGCTTTCCAAATACACGCGGCCCAGCCTAGCCGTTTCCAAGTTTAACTATTGGGGCACCTTGCTGGGTGTGATTCTGCTGATCGCGTGTACCTTGGGTGGGCTCTTCGGCACGGGGTGGTATTTCCTCTACCCTCTGCCGCTGTATTCGCAAGGTGTCTGGGCTCCTTGGGCTACCCTGACATTCTTCATCGCTTTGGCGATCCTGGGCGTTTGCTGGACCATCTGGACACTGGATATTCTGCGCGCCATTGCCCAGCGCTACTCCTTAGGTGCAGCACTCGGCTGGAACTACCTGGTAGGAAAAGGAGGGCCGGAAGTTCCGCCGATCGTATTGATTACCACGGTCAGCCTAGTGGTGGGGGTCGCGGGATTTGTGGCCGCGGTCATCGTCATTATTTTATTCGGGGCCAGGGCATTGGGCGTCAACGTCGATCCCTTGCTGATGAAGAATCTGACCTTCTTCTTTGGACACGTCATCGTGAACATCACCATGTATCTGGGGGTAGGTATGGTCTATGAGTTGTTGCCCGACTATGCCGGGCGCCCGTGGAAGACAAACCGTGTGGTCGTCGTAGCGTGGGATGCTGTCCTGTTCCTGATTATCTTCGCCTACTTTCATCATCTTTATATGGACTTTGCCCAGCCGCGATGGGTGCAAACCTTTGGGCAAATCTGCTCGTACTTCTTGTCGGTTCCGGCCGGGGTGGTGTCGATCTTTGGCTGTCTTGCCCTTGTTTACGCTTCAAAAATGAAGTGGACGCTCGCCTCGACGTTGTTCTTTTTGGGCATCATGGGCTGGGGAGTTGGGGGCATCGCCGCCGTGATCGACTCCACGGTAGAGGTGAACTTCCACTTTCACAATACGCTCTGGGTTCCAGCTCACTTCCACACCTACTACTTGATGGGTGTGGTGCTCATCATCCTGGGCTTCATTGACCATGTGGGCAAGGAACTCTCTGGACTCGATGAAAAGTTGTCGATCAGCAAACTGACGGTGGTCCTTCTGCTGCTGGGCGGGTATGGTTTTCTATCCATGTTCTATTGGGCTGGCGCGCACTCCGTACCGCGGCGTTACGCCATCTATCCCCACGAAGTGGCGCAAGGCACACTCTATGCGCGCATCGCTTTCGGTTTCATCACTGTGCTTCTCTGCGGCATTCTGCTCTTTATATGGGAGACAGGGAAAAGATGCGTCAAAGCCTTTTCAGCGTAACAGCAAGCCGGCCGCGCGATTTGGGGATTGGGTGGGCTTACCCACAGCCTCAACCTCGGCCGTCAGATGGATTTGCCCGCAGCGCCTGGTTGGTGTGCGTCCTGCTCATTTTTACTGGTGTTGTCCCGGCGCAGCAATCGTTTGGGACACCATCCAAACAACCGCCTACCGAGGACCGATACGTCTACCGGCAAGTGCCAGACATACAACTCCGGAGCTTTGGAGTGGCGGACACTCAGCTCTCGGCGATTTGGCGAAGCAAGCCGTTGCTTCTCACCATGGTTTTTACACGGTGCGCTGGAGTCTGCTCGCCATTCTTGCACTCGCTCAAGTCGGCGGTATCGGAAGCGGGCGGCCTAGGAGCCGACTACCGAGTTCTGGTCCTGAGCTTTGATCCAAAGGACACCGTCGCGGACATGAAGATGATGGCTGAGAGCCTCGGGGTAAAGTCGAACCCGGACTGGATTTTCGGTGTGGCTTCCCCCTCTGATATCAGGAAGGTGTCCGCCGCCACCGGCTTTTGGTTCCAATGGGATCGGCCTTTAGAACAATATGATCACCCCGCGGTAGTGGTGGCGATTGACCGCGGCCGGGTCGTGCGAATGTTAGCTGGCGCCACCGTTCCGCCCGCTTCACTAAGCGAGATCGTGCAGGAGTTGCGGGGCAAGTTTGTGGCCTCGTATGTGTTGCCTGGAAAGGTTGCCTTTCGGTGCTTCGAGTATGACCCCAACAGTGGGCGCTATGCCCTGGACTGGGGAGTCATCCTGTTGCTCTTGCCGGGTACGCTCGCCATGCTGGCGACTGGCTGCGTCTTCTTTTCTGCCAGCCGTCCGAGACGAGACACCCTAATCTCAGCTGATGGTCTCCCGGTGAGCTACCATCCGACAAACTTGTGGGGAACAGTATCACCAGCAGCCGCGACAAGCAAGCCTCAAGCAGATTCGCAAGCGGGCTTCGGCATGCAAGTTAGCACCAGCATTGGGTCGGCCGGCACTTCTCTTGAGGAGCGATAAGCTATGGGACTGGCCTTGGCGCTCGTGGTGACGTTGTTTACCGTGGTTTCCGTGTATATCTTCTGGGCCCACATCTGGTGGTTTCCCATTGACATCTCTACCCATGGATTTGCCATCGACAAACAGTTCAATCTGACTCTGATCATCTGCGGAATTATTTTCGTACTCGCGCAACTGGGACTTGCCTGGTTTGCCTGGAAGTACCGCGACCGGGGCGACAAGCGAAAGGTCATTTATTCGCACGGGAACAATAAGCTGGAGGCGACCTGGACGGTTGCGGCCGCTATCCTCTTTATAGGGCTCAACCTCATGGGTTACCGGAGTTGGGCCGAGATGCACTTCACCGGCGCGGCACCCGGTGCCCTCGAGGTTCAGGTCCAGGGGCAGCAATTCTACTGGTATTTTCGCTATCCCGGACTGGACAGGACGTTCGGTCCCACGCACGCCGAAAAGATCGATGACGCCGCAGGAAACTTCTACGGCCTTGATCGAGAACACGACCCTGCCTCGAAAGATGACATCGTTACCGCTACCCTGGCGGTCCCCGTAAACCGGCCTATTGAACTGATTCTGCGCGCCAAAGACGTTACACACTCCTTTTTTGTGCGGGAACTCAGGTTAAAGCAAGACGCGGTTCCGGGAATGGAAATCCCCATCCATTTCACCGCTACCGAGGAAGCACTCCATCACAACGGCGGTAGGTACGAAATCGCTTGCACCCAACTGTGCGGCCTGGGTCATTACAAGATGAGGGCGTTTCTGCAGGTGATGACAGAGCGGGATTTTGAGAGGTGGCTCGAGACTCAGGCTGCGTCGCAGTGACATGAGTCGTTCGCGGTCAGGTCAGACGGTAGGTCAAGGAGGCACGAATGGCGGAAGGGCATGCCGCAGTCGCGCATCAGCACCGGGCACCCGCAGGCTTTGTGTGGAACTATATCTTCAGCCTGGATCACAAGGTCATTGGGAAACAGTATTACTTCCTCGCCTTGTTTTCGGTTTTCCTGGGGATGATTCTTTCCTGGCTGATTCGGATCCATCTGGTCTGGCCCAGGGCCCACATCTGGGGCCTGGATAAGCTTTCTTCGGTCGGTGCCCCCGGCGGCGTGATGACGCCGGAGTACTATCTGTCGCTCCTCACACTGCACGGCACGCTGATGGTTTTCTTTGTCCTCACCACTGCCCCTCAAAGTGGATTCGGGAATTATTTTCTGCCGATTCAAATCGGAGCAGAGGATATGGCGTTCCCGCGGCTGAACATGCTGTCATTTTGGACGACTTTTCTGGCCCTGGTGGTTCTCATCTCGACTTTCTTTATCACCGACGGACCGCCGATTGCCGGGTGGACATCTTATCCTCCGTTGAGTGCGGTGGGGTCGGCCTCCGGTCCTGGCGAAGGACAGGGACAAACCCTTTGGGTGATCGCGATTGCCTTGTTTTGTATCGGCTCGCTCTTGGGCGCGCTGAATTTCATTGCCACCACACTGGAGTTGCGGACTCGGGGCATGAAACTGATGCGTTTGCCCCTTACCTGCTGGAGTTGGTTCATCACTGCCGTGCTGGGATTGCTCTCGTTTGCTGTGCTATTTGGGGCCTGCGTGCTGTTACTGCTGGACCGCGTCGGGGGCACGAGCTTCTTTATTCCCGGCGGTTTGGTCATAAGCGACAAGATCATGAACCACAGTGGCGGATCTCCGCTCCTCTGGCAGCATCTGTTCTGGTTCTTTGGTCATCCTGAGGTCTATATCGCCATCCTCCCGGGGATGGGAGTGACGTCCCACATTCTTTCGTGCTTTGCCCGGAAGCCGATATTCGGCTACAAGGTGATGGCTTACTCACTCATGGCGATCGGCTTCTTGAGCTTTACGGTTTGGGGTCACCACATGTTCATCAGCGGGATGAGTCCCTATTCGGCCTTCACTTTCTCGATCTTCACGATGGCCATTGGCGTTCCCTCTGCGATCAAGACTTTCAATTGGCTGGGAACTCTTTGGGGCGGGAAGATCCGTTACACCACGCCGATGCTCTTTGCCATGGGATTTATCTCGCTGTTCGTGACCGGGGGTCTGAGCGGGTTGTTCCTAGCGCAGCCTCCACTCGACGTCTATCTGCACGCCACTTACTTCGTCATCGGACACTTTCACCTGGTGATGGGTGTGGCCGCCATTTTCGGCATCTTTGCGGGCACCTACTTCTGGTTTCCGAAAATGTTCGGCCGGATGATGAACGACACGCTGGGCAAAGTGCACTTTTGGACGACGTTTATCGGAGTCTACTGCATCTTCATGCCAATGCACTTTCTGGGCATTGCCGGAAATCCTCGCCGCTACTCGGAGTTCATTGATAACTTCCTGGTTCCGCTGGTACCCGTTCACGAGTTCATGACGATTGCAGCGCTGCTGACCGGCGCCGCCCAGTTCATTTTTCTTTTCAACCTCTTTTGGAGCATGTTCAAGGGCGAAAGGGCTCCGGCGAATCCGTGGGAAGCGACGTCGCTCGAGTGGAGCATCCCCTCTCCGCCGCCCTTTGACAACTTCGCTGGCAAGCAACCTGTGGTCTATCAAGACCCTTACGAATACGGAGTGCCCGGTGCAGCGAAGGACTATGTCATGCAGGATTCTCCGGAGGTTTTAGCGGCTGCGAGCGATTGAAGGGTACAACTATGGCGATAACATCAATTTCTCCCACACACACGACGCCGATCCATGAGGGGATTGGAGGCTACAGGGGCGGCTCCGGGCGCAACGGTTTCGGTGGCCCTGGAGGAGATCCTCGTCGGGAATCTCCGAGACGGCCTGTGCCTGCCCGGGCTTGTCACGTTGGGATGTGGATGGCGATCGCGGGCATCATGATGTTGTTCGCCGCTTTCACGAGTGCCATGGTGGTGCGGCGGGGGATTTCGTACGATTGGGTCGCCACGGCCCTTCCTCATGTCCTCTATCTCAACACTCTTCTACTGATCGCTAGCAGTTTTACACTCGAGCTTGCACGACGATCACTGGCGGCGGACGACGGTGACCGTTTCGCCCGCTGGTTGTACGTCACCGTAATTCTGGGATTGGGTTTTGTAGCTGGCCAACTGCTGGCTTGGCGAGAATTGGCGTCCCATGGCGTGTATCTCTCCACCAACCCCAGCAGTTCCTTCTTTTATCTCCTCACCGCCGCCCACGGCCTGCATCTGCTCGGAGGGATCGCCGCCCTCTTCTACCTGGTCTTCCAGGTTCGGAGGCTCGTACAGAAGCTCAGACGACGTGTTGCAGTGGATGTAACCGCCCTCTACTGGCACTTCATGGACGGCCTCTGGCTCTACATCTTAATTTTGCTGGTGGCGAGGTCATAGGATGGGCAGCGAAGAAACCATAACGAATCTCGACAGCACCACAACTCACGGATCCGTGTGGGGTGGCGGTGTTTCCCCTTATGCGGTAGTTCCGAAAAAGCTGGGAATGTGGCTGTTTATCGTCTCCGACGCGATTACTTTTGCCTCGCTGATCCTGGCCTATGGTTTTGTTCGCTTGGCAAGCGAAAACTGGCCGCGGCCTTTTACCTTTTGGCCGAGCATTGTCAATGCCACCGTGATGACTGTCGTTCTTCTCAGCAGCAGCATCACGGTCGTAATGGCAGTGCGCGCGTCCAAGATGCGCGAGCGTGGCGCCGCGGCAAGCTGGCTGATAGCGACCATGCTCGGCGGCATTCTCTTTGACGTGCTGCACATTCATGAATGGCTTGGGCTGATCGGAGAAGGCGTACGGCTTTTCAGAAACCCCTGGGGAACACCCATGTTCGGGGCGTCATTCTTCGCCCTCACCGGGCTTCACATGCTGCACGTCACCATTGGCGTAGTTTATCTCGGTGTGATCGCCTGGGGCTTCGGACGCTCGAAATACACGGCGGATGACGTCGAGATCAGCGGCCTTTACTGGCACTTCGTCGATCTGGTTTGGATGTTTCTCTTCCCGCTCCTGTACTTGATGTCTGCCAGGACGGCATGGTTCTAGAAAGGACGAAATCTCATGCAGGCGACTACCCAACGGGCACATATCGAACCGAAGCGAACCTTCCTGGTTGTGTGGGGTTGGCTCCTAGTATTGACAGGTATTGAGACGGTGCTGGCTTACCAACACCTCGAGTTGAGGGTCATGCTCGTCGTGCTCATGACCCTGTCTGTCCTCAAAGCATCACTGATCATTTCGTACTTCATGCATCTTCTCTATGAAAGGAGGAGCTTGGTACTTACGCTGATGCCGGCCCTGATTTTCGTTATCGGCATGCTGACCATCGTCTTCCCTGACAGTGTTCGGCTCTTGGAAATGAGGCCACACTAGTCCGGTGTGAAGGGAAAAGCCATGCGCAAACCGAGGGCTAGGAATTCGATAACCAGACTCACAGCCTTTGTTGCGGTTATCACAGCCGCAAGCTCGGCCTTCGCGCAGGGCTGCGCAATGTGTTACAACACCGCAGCCGCTGCCAAGGCTGGCGCTATCCAGGCCCTGCGAAGCGGCATCCTTGTCCTGTTGATTCCACCAGTGCTCATTTTTGGTGCGGTGTGTGTGTTCGCTCTAAAAAACCAGAACCGCTGCAACGACGACGATGAGGCCGCTGACGATAGCCCGCCATTTCTGGTAGACGGTTTCCCCGAATACCGACTGGCGCGCGATGTGCCGTCTGCCGAAGCGCGATAGCAGGGGCCCCGGAACAAGCAGTCACGGTAAGGATCGGACGGAAGCAATGGATATGCGCAAAACGAAGATCAAGCGCTGGCTTCATCGTTACGCGACTTTTGTTGCCTTCGCCACTTTTCTTTTGATCATTGCAGGAGCGCTGGTTACGTCGACCGACGCCGGCCTCTCTGTGCCAGACTGGCCGACCTCGTTCGGGAGTTTCCACATCCCACGGATGGTCGGCGGAGTGAAGTACGAGCACGGGCATCGGATGCTTGCGGGAACCGTCGTCATCTTGACCGTTATCCTTTCCCTCTGGTTGTGGCGAAGCGAAGAGCGACGCCGGGTTCGACGCCTGGGAGGGCTCGCGATCCTGACCATCATCGCTCAAGCGGCACTGGGCGGAATCACGGTCCTATATTTCTTGCCCGTGGATATTTCCGTCATGCACGCGTGCCTGGCGCAACTCTTCTTTTGCATCACGGTGAGCATCGCACTATTCACGAGCCCCAAATGGCGATGGGACCGGCCCAGGCTAGAGGATCAGTCAACCCCCTCTCTCAGGCATCTCTCGGTAGCAACCACGGTCCTGATTTTTGTTCAACTCCTGCTTGGCGCGGCCTTCCGGCATCATGGTTTCGGAATCAGCCCTCACATTTTGGTAGCCGCACTGGTTACAGCCTGCATATTCTGGTTGCTGTTTAGAGTCTTGGCTGCGTTTCGCCATGAATCTCAGCTGGAACGGGCAGCCTTTCTTTTGGCAGGACTGCTCGTCATGCAAATCTTTCTTGGCATTGGCTCTTTTCTCATGCTTCTCGCAACACAAGGCTTGCCCCGACCCTCATCCATGGTAGTGACCCTCACGACCGCCCATGTGGCGGTCGGCGCCCTGCTGTTGGCCTCCAGTCTGTACTTGACGTGCAAGATCTACTGGTATCTCGCTCCCCCACTTACTGCCAGGGTGGAGCATATCTCCGTCAACGAGGCTAGACCATGAAACCTTTAACCCAATCTACCGAAACGCTTGGGCTGGATCGCTCGTTGTCAAAGGGCGGCCTCACGCACTGGACCGCCGTGCTGGCCGATTATTGGACTTTGACCAAGCCCGAGGTAAATTTTCTGATCGTTATTACAACCTTTGCCGGTTTCTACCTGGCCTCACCCCTTGCCGCACCGCACTGGCGTTTTCCGCTGCTTTTCAACACCCTTGTGGGCACTTTGCTCGTGGCCAGTGGCACAGGAACCCTCAACCAGTATGTGGAACGGCATTTCGATGCGCAGATGCGGCGCACCGCGAAACGCCCGCTGCCCGCGGGAAGAATCAATCCCCCGCACGCGCTTTGGTTTGGGGTCCTGCTCTCGGTGGCGGGTGGCCTTTACCTGGCTCTGCTCGTGAATGTTTTGGCAAGTTTGCTGGCAATGCTGACGTTGGGCATCTACCTGCTCTGCTACACGCCGCTGAAGAGAAAAACACCGCTGTGTACGCTGGTGGGCGCATTTCCGGGCGCTGCGCCCCCCTTGATCGGGTGGGCCGGGGCGCGCGGCAGCCTGAGCCTGGAGGCGTGGGTTCTCTATGCCATCGTATTCCTCTGGCAGTTCCCGCACTTTATGGCCATCGCCTGGATGTATCGCGAGGATTACGCCCGTGGCGGATATCTCACGTTACCTCGGGGAGAGAGGCAGGGGCGTTTCATGGCGTGGCAGATTCTGGTGTTCTCGGTCGCCCTGATCCCTGTGAGCCTGATTCCGACTTTTTTGCGAGAGGCCGGTTTGGCATATTTTGTCGGAGCCCTCATGCTCAGCTCGGGCTTCTTTTACTATGCCGCTCGTTTGGCCTTTTTGAAATCAAACGCGACGGCGCGCCGTACGTTGTTTGCATCCATTGTTTACCTACCGCTGATTTTTGTTTTGCTGATATTTTCGTGAGGGACTGGTTGTGCAGTCCCTGGTTGGCCAGCACTGGCAGACAATGTTCGAAGATCGATGCAGAAAGCCATCGAGAGTGCGCGGGCAACGTTCAGTGCCGGTGCGGCGCCATGATAGAGAGGCGTTGGCAGATCTTCCCGCGCAAGACGATCGAAACGCCAATGAGTACGGGCTCTAGAAAGAGAGTGACACTCGTCGTCGAGTGTCTTTCGCTTCACTTTGCAAAGGTTCCACCTAGTCGTGAGTCGTGACGATCAGCGACCCGCGAGAGTGGCATTGCTCCACTTCGTTACTACGAGAGAAATCTCCTAAAGACCGATGCAGTTGCTCACTGTGAGCTGCGTTAGAATGTACGGTGAAACGACTGCGGTAGTCTACCGACATCCTGCAGAACCAGAACAGAGTGTGCCCGATGATATCTCCGGAAGAGAACGATAACGTTTTTCAGATGTCCCCAACGCAGGCCAAAATCCTTGTGTGCGCCTTTGGGGCGCTCGTTGCTCTTGTGGATTTTTCTGTCCCCGGTGATATCAACATCGCGATTTTTTACTGCTTGGCAATCGTGCTGTGTGTTTGGACGCGTTCGCTGGTTTGGATATGGGGTACTACCGGTTTGTTTATAGCGTTGACATTTGCGGGCTTCGGTTTTGCCCCGCAACCGGTTGAGGCGCGCGGCCAATGGGTGCATTGGGCGAATCGAGCGATGACTGCCGGTGCACTCACATTGGTGGCTGTCTCAATCGATCTACGTACCCGAGCGGTTGAACGGCTGGCTCGTAGTATTGCCGAGCGCAAGCGGGCAGAGGCGGCGTTGCGCGACCGCGAAGGACAACTACGATTGGCACAGACTGCGGCAAATATTGCCAGTTGGGAATGGAACCCAGTGGACCGTGGATTCAACTGGTCAGGAGAAAGTCCTGGTGTCTTTGGAATCGATCCAACCGAGGGGTTGAGTTTTGAGAAATGGTTGTCCAGAGTCGATCCGAACGACGTGACTATGGTAAAAGCGGCCTTTGAACAATGCATCGATCAACGAGTGCTCGAGCTTGAATTCCGTTACCACCATCCAAATCAGGGGCTGCGCTGGATCTACAGTAAGGCTCGAGTATTCAGCGTCGGCTCAGGGGCACCATGCATATTTGGTATTTCACAAGACATTACCGAGCAGAAACAAGCAGAGGAGAGTCTTGAACATTCGCATGCTGCCCTAGAGTTGCTTGTCGAACAGCGAACGTCAGCCTTGCAGCGTCTTTCGTCGCGCCTACTGCGTGCGCAGGACGAAGAGCGCAGGAGGATCGCCCGTGAACTTCACGACAGTATCGGGCAGTGCCTGACTGCCCTGAAAATCAACATGGATGTCTTAGGGTGCTCTGGGCATGGTTCAAGAGTTGATCAGGTGTTGGCGGAGTCATCAGCGCTGCTGGATCAAGCGTTGACCGAAACCCGTACGATTTCCCATCTACTCCATCCACCACTGCTTGAAGAATGCGGTTTCGCTTCCGCAGCCGGTTGGTATGTCGATGGCTTTGCCAAGCGTAGCGGCATTGAGGTTAGCTTAGAGATTCCAAGGGATCTTGCGCGCTTGCCTGATGCTGTGGAACTCGGGCTATTCCGGGTTTTACAAGAAAGCCTCACGAATGTTCATCGCCACTCCGCCAGCCCCTCGGTGGATATTCGATTGAACCTCGATGCAGACGAGGTAATTCTCGAAGTCAGGGACTACGGACGCGGGATACCGCAGGAGTTGCTGCGATGTTTTCAGGAAGAGGGTACTGGGGGCGGCGTTGGATTGACGGGTATGCGGGAACGCGTGAGTGAACTTGGCGGCCGTTTGACCATCTCAGCCGCGGACCCCGGCATTGCCGTGAGTGTTTCGATGCCTGCCTCAAAATGCGAGGATAATCCTGCCCGTTCGACTCGAGCGAGTTACTCCGCACGAAGTGTTCCCGTCGCTTAGATAGTACTGCTGAGAACGCTAAAACCCTGTCAGTGATCCTCCTCGCTGATCGACGAAAACATGAGCCACGGTTGTAGTCTTTCTGCGTTGCTGCCGCCGTGGCAGATCCTGGTGTTTTCGGTCCGCCCGATTCCGACTTTCGGCTGGAATTGGTTTCGAAAGGCGGATGACCTCCTTTTTCGCCAATGTGTGCGCAGCAAAGCACCAGTGATCCAGCGGCTCATTCCGTAACTCAGGAAGATACCGATCGGTGCCGTCTATTTCGAAGTGGCGACGTTGCCGTCCGGAGGAGTGAGCGGTCATCACGGGGCCAAGATACAAACGGCAACGTGGACAGAGGGCGAATGATCAGTGGCGTCGCTTAACCGCATTTCATTTGAGCGTGAGTCTGCAGGATGCGTAGGACGTGACCTCTCGAGAAGACTCCCTCGAGATGCCCGCTGGACAGAACAGGCAGTTGGTTGATGTCCTCATGGGTCATGATCTCAAGCGCCTGGATAGCGGTGGTGTCAGGCATAACCGAGCGAACTTGATCGAGGGGCCGCATGACGCTCGGCACACTCGTTTGCGCCCAGTGCTCTCGGTCAACTTGCTTGATTTCGTGAGGAGTGATCAGGCCGGTTACGTTGTGGTTCTGGACGACGATGAAGCAGCGATGGCCGCTGTGTAGCAGGTACCCGTCGACAAAGTCCTTTACGCTCAAATTACCCTCCACTGTAGGGCAGTCCCGCTCCATGAGGTCAACGACGCGCCGACCACGGAGTTCTGCCATTACCGCTACTTGAGCGTAGCTGCTGCGGGAGGCGTCGAGCAGGAACCACCCGATAAACGCGATCCATAGGCCACCGAAATTTGCCCCCACGAAGAAGCGATACAAACCCAGCAGGATGAAGATGAAGGCAACGGCCTGGCCGGCTTGTGATGCCAATTGAGTGGAACGGTCGGCATTTCGGGTAATCCACCAGATCAATGCGCGCAAGACGCGACCGCCATCCAGGGGATATCCGGGAATCATGTTGAAGACGGCCAGCATAATGTTGATATAGCCGAGCCAGAGCAGTATGGCGATGGCCGGATCAGAAGGTTCCGTGGCCGGCAACCAAACAGTCACGTGCGCGATCCGCAGACAAAGCAAGCCAATCGCAAGACTGGTGAGAGGGCCGACGATCGCAATCCAGAACTCGGACTTGGCGTCCGAAGCCTCCGACTCGATCTGCGACACACCGCCAAGGGCAAACAGCGTGATCGCACGCACCCTCAATCCGCGCGTTTTCGCCAACAGGGAGTGCGCCAACTCATGCAGCAGAAGGGCTACGAAGAACAGGACACCGGTGACAATTGCGGCCGACCACACTACCATACTGCTCCACCGTGGTGTGACGGTATGAAAGTGTTCAGCCAGAGAGAGCGTGATCAGTACAGCGATAATAAACCAACTGTAGTGAAGCCCGATGGAGATACCAGCGATTCGGCCAAGCTTAACCTGTGCTTGCACTGTGGGGAATCCTCAACCTGCAAATATCGACGTCGTGGCCAAACAATAGACCGGTGCTCTCAGGAACTGTTGAGGCTTCTTTCTCCAAGGTGCAAGGAGCCTCCAGGGAAACTGAAATCGATAATTGCAAATATCGTTGTTGCGTGCGCAGGGCACCGGCCGGCAGATGGTGCATCGTCTCAACGGCGAACTGTCACTCCACAATCCAAAGGGTAAAGCCACTCCCTTGTTGTACCAACTTTTCTGCCAGGTCTTTTCCAGCAGCGAGCCTACGCAACCAGGGTAGAGACAGACGTTCCACGACGACCGTACGGCACCGGTTCATCCGGGCCCGTTCAAGAGTTTCTTCACTCACGGTGTTCTGCTCTCTGACTGGATCCGAGAATTGTGTCGTTACAGAACTCGCGAGCAGTCCGGCTTTTCGTAGCTCAGCGCAGGCCAAATCCAGAGCCGGTTGAGCCTTTCTGTCGTTTGCAATCCATTGCTGTTGTTCAGTCTTGAGTTGCCTGTCTTCCTCCTTCGAGTGACCCTGCTCGAACGGGTTCGTCGTGACACCTGAGCCATGGGATTCTTCTTCCTCAATATCTAAGCCGCTTCGAACGTTTCTGACTGGTTGGTCGTCGGCGACGTCAATGGTCATTCCTGACGCGGGCATCGATGGTCTGACAGCTATCCGACAACTCAAGCGGCCGCTTGCTCTAAAGCGATGACCCGTGGAAAAAGGATGTGGTCTTCCAAATAGACATGCTGATGCAGATCCCGCTCAAACTCCCGCAAGTCTCGGAAAACTTCCTGATAAGTCGTGTTCGCGTTCGCCGGAGGCTGATAGTTGCTGCTCGCCAGGCGGATCTCTCGAACCGGCCGCGCCGCTTCGTCATGCTCGTATCCCATCATGGTGATGGGATTGCGAATGCTGCCGAATGGCAAGCGTGGCAATGGCTGTTGGCGGTTGCGAGCCTCCTCGATCGCCACGATCATGGGAAACAATGTCTGTTCCTCTTTGAGCAGGTGCATTCTCATATTTGCACTCAGGGTTGAGAAGAGAGCGCGAATCTGCCGCAGTTCGGAATGCTTTTCCCCTTGTTCCTGAAAGATTTCGTTAATCAATGGAGCGAGGCGCTCCAGTTCCCTCCGGCAATAGGTATGGTGCTTATCGACAATGTGCTTCACGAGGGCGTGTAAGGGAGCGTGCGTCCAGTTCGAAACTGGGGAATAGTCACTATGCTCGGCCTCCCGCAGGCAGCGGGTAATTTCATCCAGGGACAATCCGGCGGCTTGTGCAGCCGCCGCCAGGGACTGGTGGCGGTCACAGCAATAGTCAATTCCAAACTGCTCCAGCACTGGAATCGCTCCCGGCATCTGTGCAACTAGCGCATCAAGCGATTGGTTTTGATCGATGTTCATTTTTGACCTCGATTTGTACTTGGATTGGAGTCCTCGGAAACCGGCTGCGAAACGCTCTCCCCAAGGTTTGATGGAAGGGCCGTTGGTTTCGGTGGGCGGCGATGGCGGGAGTCGAGAAACGCCAGCAGGGACGACAATTGATCCGGTGTCAAGTTATTCGTGTACGACGGCATATTGGCGGCACCGCTGAAGATGCGGGTCGTGATTTGGGCCGGGGTTAAGCGATCGGCGGCATAGGTGAGATCGGGGCCCCGGACTCCGCCTTCGCCTGCGACCCTGTGGCAGAACTCGCAGCCCTTCTCATAGAACACTCTTGCTCCGTCCGCCACCGGTCCCGTCGTGGCCCCTACAACCTCCGAAGCGAGTGGCTGGGCTTCCAGTCGTGGAGACCAGGGCGCAATGTGTCCGACGTGTCCATAGTAAGCGATGATGACCACGATCGCGATCACGATGACTACGGACCACGGCCGGCGCAGCGGACTGCGTTCGCCCCGGCCTGCCACGAGCGGCAGAAGAACGAGCGCAAGACCGAAGACCAGCGGTCCC
>DATEHP010000323.1:0-7360 GCA_035279505.1 Candidatus Sulfotelmatobacter sp.
CCCTTCCCCTGCAACCCCATCCCCAAACCCGGACCAAAATCTGTCAACTATGTCCCCGGTCTAAAATGTCAACCATCTCCCCGGCTGGACAGCACCCAAACACCCCCAGCCCCGGAGGGGCGAAAGACGATGGCGCATACATCGGGGAACATTTTGTTGCATTTCATTTTCTCGACTGCGGGGCGGCGGCCCTTGATCTCGCCGGAATTCCGCGACGATTTGTTCGCCTACCTCGGCGGCATTGTTCGCGAGATGAATGGGACGGCGTTGATCATTAATGGCGAACCGGATCACGTCCATATGTTGATTCGTTTGCGGCCGGTGCATTCGGCGGCAGAGATTGTGCGCGTCGTGAAGGCCAATTCGTCACGTTGGGTGCGGGAGAAGCGTTCGCCGCGATTTAGATGGCAGACCGGCTACGGCGTGTTCAGCGTCAGTGAGTCGAACGTCGGGGGCGTCACCGCATACATCGCAGGACAGCAGGAGCATCACAAGAAGCATTCGTTTCAGGAGGAGTTCGTCGCATTTTTGAAGAAAAATCATATTGAGTATGACGAACGGTACGTTTGGGATTGAGCGTGAGGGTTGGGCCGTACGACCATAGTGCAGACGGATTGATTGTCGTGCCCAATTCAAGGATCGTTTTAGCATCGGCATAGTTTTCTTTCGCCCCTTCGGGGCTTGGGCTTCCTTCCTGAACTCTACCCATTGCTTTCGCCATGGGCTGCATTCTTTCGCCGCTTCGCGGCTGGGGCATGTGTCAGTTCATTGTTTCGCGGCTCCGGCGTGTACTTCATCGTCTCGTGGCTGCGTCCCGATATATATGGATCGCTGACAGCCGACGCGACTGTCCCATCCATGTTTCCAACTTGATCGCTGCCTTCGGCACGCCCCCCTTCGCTTCGCTCTTGGTCGCGGGGCGGACGAATGCGTCCGCCCCTACACTAGGAGGTGCCAGGCTTCCCGATACTTCTCATATTTTGAGCGCGGATTATTTGGCGTCAGGAGGACGTCTGGCTGGGCGTTGGTGGCTTTGATCGGGAGGATGTACCAAGCGTCCGTGGGGATTACGTAGGCGGCGATGAAGTCGATTTGGTCTGGCGTGTACGGGTGGCCGTTGGAGTCGAGGTGGCATTTGTAGGAGCGTCCGCGGCGGAAGCGGGTGCATTTGACCTGGACGCGGAGGAAGCGTCCGTGGCTCTCGATGGCGACGTCGTAGGGGAGTTGTCGCCCCAGGGCTTGATGACGCGAAGTCCGAGTTCGGTGGCGCGGGTCATGAAACGCAGTTCGGCCCATTCGCCGCGCGCCTTGGGGTGGCGAATGAGCATGCCTGGCGACATCATGTTTGCTGTATTTAGGGGAAAACCCCAGACGTGTGCGGCGCAAAACCCCCATCTGAATTTCGCACAAAACGCAAAATTCAGGATGGGGCAGTCTTGAGCCTTCCCTTCCCGGGGTTCCTGTTTCTTTCCTATAAATTTTGGGGAATAAATAAAGACGGCCTCTCGGCCGCCTTGATTTCTACTCTCTAATTCTATTCTAGCAATTTTGGGGGATTTACCCGGCAAGGATTTTGGGAATATTTTCGGCTTGGTTTCAAGGGGTTGCGCGAAATTGGACCCTTTTGGGGGCTTGACAAGAATTTTCCCATTTTGGGAATCGGGAGGTGACCTGCGGCCCAACGAATAAGCGAAGCAGGGACCCTACGATTCCGGAACGCGATTCAAAAAGCGAATCGCATTCCTGCGCTCAGGATGACAGGCACTATCGAGATGACGGGCACCGTTGGGATGACGGGCATCTTTGAGTGGAAGGTCGGTTCAATGGCGAGTCGACCCTTGCTCGACCGGGCCGCCGAGGCGGCTTTCCCTATATGGCCTTTGCAAGGACCAGCAATGGAGAAGGAGTCAGGCTTCCTATTTGGTCATTGTGCGGGGGCGAATTTCAGGGTGAGATTGGTTTGCACCGAGACTGGGCGGCCGTTCATGGTGTAGGGCTTGAACTTCCATTGCCGGACGTTGTCGATGGCTGCACGGGCAAAGGCCAGGGAGCCTTGCAGGAATTTCGCGTCTTGTACTGTGCCATCGCGGCCGATGAGCACCTGCAGGGTGATGGTGCCTTGCTTTCCGGCTGCATTGGCCGGATACGCCAGAGGCGGCTGATTGGTGAGAAGAGCGCGCTCGGTGAGTTCAGAAACATCGACGGGTTCGATCGAGGGGAGAGCAGCGTCGACGGGCTTGTTGCCGCTCGCGTCGGGCACCATGGTGGCCATCTGCGACTTCAGGCTCGATGGAACTTTGGTCGGGGCAGGGGGCGTGTACTGCGTTGGCTGCGGTCTGGGGGCAGAGGGCGCCGGCTGCTGAACCGAGACTGCAGGAGCGGGAGTTGGAGCAGGAACGTCGGGGTGAGCGGATCCATCGGGAGGAGCGGAGGTTGGGGTTGAAGTTCCGGGCGGCTCAGCCTGATCCGGTGCGTTCTGAGCGGGCTGGGGCGCGGGAGTAGGAACGGTGGCGTCGGGTGGAGCAGAAGTGGTGTTTGTTCCTACCGGCTGCTCGGGGCTTGTGTCTACCGTCGTGGGCTTCTTAGCCGTCGGATCCACAACGGGGACTACGCTGATCTGCGATGGATCGGTCGTGGCGTCAGGAATATTTTCAGCCACCGGGAGCTTGTACTCGTCACCGGGGCGGCCGAAATCCTCGTGGCTGGTGGGCGCCTGGGTCACAGCAGTTACGGGCTGCGGGTTGAGCCAGCCGTGGAGGGCGCGCCGTCCCTGGGCGGTCAGGCCTGCGAGCTTCCCGTGCCAGGGTGCTTGAGGTGCGGCCACAATCGCACAGGCCGCCAAGAGGAGAGCGAAGATCATGGCGCTCTTCGGAATTCTGAATCGAGATTCTGACTGTCCGGACTTTTCCTGGTGCTCCCCGGCGATGTAGGAAAAGAGCTGCGCTTCTTCTTTCTTCTCCTGCTTTTCCTGCGCTGCAGAGCGCTCAAGTTCGGCAGCCTCGCTGCGCTTGGCTAATTCAGATTCGCCGGAACCGGTTTCGCGAGCGGAGGAAGGCTGATCGTAACCAAGTAATTCAGGTTTTTCGCTGGCTGGCCGAGGCGGAGCCGGAGTGGCCCCGAGCACAGATCCGGGCTGCCGAGAGACGCCACGAGCTTTCAGGTGCCATTCGAGACCTCGAGGCTCATCCGACAAGGAATGCTGAGGCGGCGAGAGGCGCTCGGGCACGGCGGAGGCCACCGGCTCCAAGTCTTTCAGTGGATTGGTTTCTTCTGCGGCCGATTGCTCCTTATAATGCGCTACTTCGGAGTCGGTTTCGAACTGGCCCCCGGTGGGGATCGGAGTGGACTGCAGAAACTCACCAGCCAGGGAAGCTGGCACTGGCAATCCGCTAGGGGCCGGAGCGGCTGAAGAAGCAGCGGCGGCGGCCGCGAGCGCTGCGGGGGCCACCGACTCCTGACGCGAGCGCAAAAGATCGCGGGCGGTTTTCAGAGTATCAGTGACCTGGTTCAGAACCAGCGGCTTGCGGAGAGTGGAATTGACACCGGCTTGAAGCGCCTTGGGCGCGGTGGCATCATCGCTAACGATCGCGAGAATCAGGGGACGCTCCGCGGCCTTCCGTTCGCGGGCGGCGGATAGCAGCATTCCGGCTTCCGGCTGCTGATCCCAGTCGATGATAACGAGTTGGAACAGCTCGTGAGTGAGCTTCTCAACGGCGGTGGTTGCCTGGGAGCAGGATTCTCCCTCGACAGCGAGGCCGGCTAAGACTTGGCGGATTACATCTGACGTCCCCTCGTCAGAGGAAAACAGGAAGCAGCGCAAGGCCATGTCCATTCAGACTAGGGCTAGGGCGTAACCGCAACAAGATTACCGAGGGGGCCGAAAGAACAGCGATTGAACACCGCGAGGACATGTACCAACGAGCAAAAGGCTGTTGGGTGTCATGGTTCCCGTCAGTGCGGGAATGTGTAACCGTCGCACGTAGCGTGCGTCAGACCTCAGGGCCTAAAGGCCCATCTTTGGGGGCGATTTCACGGCGCGGCTAAAAGCCGCGCCCTTTCAAACCAGGCTCGCACCGAACGGTTAAACGCCGTTTCGGAATGACAAGAATGTGACAGCAGATTCCTACTCGGGAACCGGTCTAGGCTAGAATGCTCGGTCGCGTTGTGGGAATCCAGTTTGGCTCTTGGCTTCCAACGGCGCGCGCGGGAACGCTCTCAACATGGCTCTGCACGAACAGAACTACTGGCTCACGACAACAGAATTTCCGGCTACCGATTCATCGCGTCCGTTGCCGGAAGTCGTCGACGTGGCGGTGATCGGGGCTGGCTTTACCGGGCTCTCGGCGGCGCGCACCTTGGCCCGGCGCGGGGCCCGGGTGGCCGTGTTTGAGTCGGAGACGATCGGATGGGGTGCCAGTTCCCGCAACGGCGGAATGGTGCTGACCGGGATGAAGCTGGGGATCAACCAGCTCATGTCGATGTACGGACGGGAACTCACGCGACGGATGTATGCGGCATCACTGGCTTCGCTCGATTGTGTCGAGCAGATTGTCAAGGAAGAAGGGATCGCGTGCGACTTTTCGCGCAGCGGTCATCTGGAAGTTGCGTGCAAGCAGAAGCATTTCGACAATTACGAGCGGCAAGCAGAGATCATAGAGGTCGAGTTCAATCACAAGCTGCGCGTGGTGCAGCGCAACGAGCTGAGTGCGGAGATCGGGTCGAGCATTTATTTCGGCGGCATGGTGGACGAAGTCAGTGCCGGGTGCAATCCGGCACGTTATGTCGCGGGGCTGGCGCGCGCGGCCATGAAAGCGGGAGCGGAAATTTACGAGCGTGCCCGCGTGCGTGCGATCGAGCGGGATTCACGACAGGGGGAAGCTGGGTGGAAGATTACGACGTCGCGTGGTTCGGTGTGGGCGCACGAAGTGTTCGTTGGGACCAGCGGGTACACCGGAGCCGTGACTCCGGAACTGCAGAGAAGGATCATTCCGATTGGCTCGTTCATTATTACAACTGAGATGCTGCCGGCGGGTTTGGCGAAAGAATTGAGCCCACGCAACCGAATGATTTACGACTCGAAGAATTATCTCTACTACTATCGGCTGACGCCGGACCGGCGGATGCTGTTTGGGGGACGGGCGGCGTTTTTTCCGGAGAATGATCAGACGGTGCGGCGAAGCGCGGATTTGCTGCGGCGGGGGATGATCGATGTGTATCCGCAGTTGCGCGATGCTCGAGTGGAGTATGTCTGGGGAGGCACGCTGGACTTCGCCTTTGACATCATGCCGCACGCGGGAGAGATGGATGGGATGTACTACGCGGTGGGGTACGCAGGGCATGGCGTGGCCATGGCGACGTATCAGGGGCAGAAGATTGCAGAGTTGATGGCGGGGGATAAGCCGGAGAATCCGTTTGTGGGGATACGGTTCCCGGGGGCGCCGTTTGGGTTGTACAACGGGAAGCCGTGGTTTCTGCCCTTCGCGGGGGCGTGGTACAAGGTGCTGGATTGGGTGAGTTGAGTGCAGCTTAGCTCTCCACCGATTGCATAGGTCCGTCGGCGCGCAAGGAGCGGGCCTGAGGATGACAACCGTTGGATGATGGGCGGAATAGTTTCATGAGGGCTGGGCTGTCGAGCTTCGCTCGACGGACAGCCGAACGCGGCTGTCCCCACATAGTCTCACTTCTCGATGGTGGATGGATTCCGGAGTTTGAGAAGTCCATATACGATGGGGCCGACTACGATCGCGATGACGCCGCCAATCGTAGCGAAGCGATTTCCTCCCAGCAGGGCCATCATGGCCATCAGAATTGGCGCGGCGACTACATAGAACATACCTGCGGCTCCGCCTGGAACTACGAAGGAACGAGGCAGATTGGGCTGGCTGCGGCGAAGCTTCCACGCTGAGAGAACAGTCAAGATCGTGGTTGCGGCGCGCAGCCAGATATAGACCGAGATGAGTTGGCCCAGACTTTGCCAAGCCAGTGCTGCGTAAATCACAGCCGATGCGACGATCGCGAGCCAGGGTGTGCCGTAACGCGGGTGCTTGCGAGTCAGAACGTCGGGAAGGTATCCGTCTTCGGCCATGGCGAAGGGCATGCGCGTGGTGGTGAGGATGGTGCTGTTCAGGAGAGCGACGTTGCCGATCATGGCGGCTAGGGTCATCCAGGTACCGAGCCATGGGCCGCCAATGATCCGGGCTGCGTCAGAGAAAAAACCTGTATGCCATTGGTCCCAGTTGCCGGCAGAGGCGAGTCCGGCGAACGTGGGCAGGAAATAAGCAGCGATCGACAGCGGCACGACCAGTGCCAAAGCGCGCGGATAGGATCGCTGAGGGTTCTCCACTTCTTCGGCGACCGTCGATAGCTGTTCATAGCCGGAATAGAGCCACAAGCCCAGGGCCAGGCCCACGCCGAATATTTTGAATGTTGCCTGATGGGGCACAACCCAGGGGTGAAACGGATTGAAGTGCCAGCGTGTGAATGCGAGGACGACCATCGCGATCACCGGGATGAAGATGAAGATCTCGAGGGCGGTGGCGACCTGGCCGACCATCTGAATGCCGCGGACATTGATCCATGTCAGCAGAGCAATGAGGCCGACCGAAACGAGGTAATGCTCCCACCAGGTCATGCGTGGAAAGGGATACTTCAGATAATCGGCGAAGAGCACTCCGTAAACACCGCCGAGACAGAACGAGGCAGTCCAATTCCACCATCCCGCGAGGAATCCCCAGAAGTTACCGAAGGCGGCGCGCGTCCAGCGATAGAAGCCGCCTTCGACGGGCATGGCCGTCGTGAGTTCGGCCGACACGAGTGAGACTGGCACACACCAGAAGAATGGAAGGATCAGGAGATAGAGGAGGGTGATGCCAGGGCCGGAGGTGGTGACCATGTCTTCGAGGCCGAAGGGGCCGCCGGTGGTGTAGGAGAACATTACGAAGACGAGGTAGAAGAGGCCGGCTTTGCGGAGGGTGGAAGGGTTGGCTTGAGTGGTCACAGGGATTTCAGATCTCGGATTTCAGACTGCAGATTGTAGCGGGTTGGGTTCAATCTGCAATCTGAAATCGAAAATCTGCAATCGAGAATCGTCGAATCCTTACGCAGCAAGCGTGCCGCTTAGTGCTCCTTCCAATTGCAAAAGCTGGCGTTTTATGTCGAGGCCGCCGCCGTAGCCGCACAGGGTGCCGTCGGATGCGATTACGCGATGGCATGGTACTACGATCGCTATGGGATTGCGGTTGTTCGCCATTCCGACGGCGCGGAATCCCTGGAGTCGGCCGACGGCGCGAGCGATATCGGCGTAGGTGCGAGTCTCGCCGTAGGGAATCTTGAGCAAAGCCTGCCAACATTCCAGTTGAAA
>DATEHP010000324.1:0-14023 GCA_035279505.1 Candidatus Sulfotelmatobacter sp.
CTAAAATTCCAGAGAGCTAATTGTTGCATGGAAGGGCCCCGCAATCCTCAGGCACCGTCAAATCTGTTGGAGCAACCTCGTTGGTCCGTACCGCCGACTGTGTCACGCTCCGTCTTTCGAGAAACGCTCGAAGCGACAAGGTCCCGGGCGTCGGTGCCGGGGCGGGGAGGTTCCTGATCTGCAGCGAGAATGGTTCCACAGCGGACTGTGGACAATCCCCCCTCTCCACCCGGCTAAGCTCTACGTCTCGGATCAGACGACCGCTGCCCTGTGATCCGTTTGTGATCCGTTAGCACTGCTTAGCACTGTCTTCCATCGCTTTTACGGTGCCCGCCGCGTTCTCTATGTTATTGAAACTACGTTATAAGCCGGATTCGAATCCTACCTGAGGAGCCATTCTTTCAATGGCTTAGCACACCTCGCAATCAGTAACGCAATCAGTTAAGCCGGTCGGCTCAGGGCGAGCCCAACCACCTTCGAGTGCGCCAATCCCATCTCATCCGTCACAACGTCGCCATAGATGTTCATCGTCGTTCTGATGTCGCTATGCCGCATCAGCTTCTGTTGAACGGCAATTGGCGTTCCCACCGCGTCGAGCCAACTCCGGTAGGTGTGCCGAAAAGTGTGAGTTCCGAGATGTCCGATTTCGGCTTCCTTCGCCGCACGTTCAAGCTCCCGCCAGAATCCCGTGTACGAGTAGGGTAGACGGCCCAGCTTCAAAGGACTGGCAAAGATCCAGTCCTCTTCGGCCGAGAACTGAGTGGTCTGTTTCCAGATCCTCAATACGTCCAGAAGTTCCTTGTCGATTGCGAGCGATTTGCGCGATGAATCGGTTTTCACATCGTCCACGATCTGCTTTATGATGCCGCGCTCGATGTTGAGCTTGGCACCGAGCCAGTTCACGTCTCGCCATTTCAGGGCAAGCAATTCCGACACTCGCAGCCCCAAGCAGACCGACACAAGAGCCATCGTATTGAAAGGCGTCTTGAGCGCGGCGACAAGTTTCTGGAATTGCTCGACGGTGAGGCTGCGCGGCTTGCGAATGCGCTTGGTGGCCCCCTTAACGACCACAAGGTCGATGGGGTTGCGCGCGACATCCAACACACCGCACCACATTGCAAATTCCATCAACGTGCGAAGCAAATTGCGGACGTGAGACCTGCTTTTGGGCGACAATTCAAGCTGACGGAGCCAAAGCTCAACCGGCCTGGGCTGTATGTCAGTGATTGACTTGTCTCCCCAGTGAGGCAGGATGTGGTTTCTTAGCCAGGATCGATACACGCGTGAAGTCTCTGAACGCGAGGGCATTCTTTCGGACTGATAACGTTGCGCTAGCTCCCTCATTGTGTGCGCCTGGCCGATTGGTTTAGCGACGATCGCTTGGCGAAGCGACTCTGCTGCTTGCCACGCGGCTGTCTTGGTGGGAAAGTCGCGCAGAGAGCCGATCAGTTTCGTTCGCCGAATTCCGTTTTCGCAGAATAGGTAGTTCCATACCCTGCGACGTTTATCGTAAACAACAGATCCTTGCTTATGCCGTGCTCGTTTCATGTCCTCTCCTTTCGTTAGCGAGCACGGACGGCTGCGCCGAGCTTACCACAGGTTTCCTGTGCATAACGATTGCATCAAGGTCAGAACGTAGGAAGTGCCACACATGGCGTTGTGTCCCGCTCAATGCGTAACCCTTCAATCTGCCTTGCCTCGCCCAGAGGTGAATTGTTCGGACCTTGAAGTCTAGATAGGCTGCTGCTTCCGCTGCGCTCAACCACGTCGAAGGCTGCACATCCTGCAGATGTGCGCTCTCTTGGGAGATGTTCGACGGATCGATGGGAATCGCCGTTGTGTTCATGACTGCTCCGGCTACACTGACGAATTCACATTTCGTTTTTTTCCTTTGCTTCCATAGTGGCGGGTTGGACTGGAACTGCGAAGGTTCGGTCAAGGGCGACCGTAGGAAGCCGCGTTAGCGGGCGTGCCCCTTGACCGATTCTTCGCAGTTCTGGTTTGCTCGCGATGGAAGCGAAAGGGAGCGAACTTTGGAGCGGTTTTGTATTCGTGTCATTCATTGCGACGGCTGCTCCTGGGATTTCGGCTTATGTTGGGTTTTGCGAAGAGAGACTTGCGCTGGATTTGAGTCGTGTGGTTGCGCTGGTGCTGCAACTACATTCTGAGTCGGTGCCGATTCTCCGGAGTTGACCCATCGGTACCACAGAATTCCAAGCGAGAAACCGATTGCAAGAGCGGCGCTGCAGAGGACGAGAACGGACCACTTGTATTCGCGCAGAAAGACGTGGGTCAGCTCCGTGGCGCATGCTTTTGCTGTAGAGGTGGCTGTCTGTATGGTGAGCCTCATTTCCTCCATCGATTTCCGCGCGTCTTCGGCTGCGACTCGGTAAGCATTCGCGAGGTATTTCGATGAGCGATCGAAATCAGCGGTCACTTGTTTGGTTTGCTGGGCAACCAGCGTCAGGGATTTCGCCGTCTCGGGAAGTCCAGTCTCAGTAAATCTCTGACGCAGACTCTCGCTGAGCATCGCAGCTATGGTCTGAGGCTTGATGCCTTTGGATACTTCAGCAGGTAGCTGGGCAAGCCTTTCTTCGAGCCGTTTATGGAGAGCGACCATGTCCTGCCGCGCGGACTGAATGGCTTTTACGCTTTGGTCGAGAGTGACCGATAGACGATCCCGTTCGCCGGCGATCAGCGCGGGCGCTTGCCGAGTGACAATTGCCAGAAAGCCCATGGCACGGGCAATCAAAAGGATCTCGTCCTCGGCAGGCAGGCGGCGCAAGTGCGCCATGTCGCGATACCAAAGCGGGCGTTGTTCGGCAGGGAGCAGTTCGGCAATCTCATCAATGAAATCGCTCTCGGCAGCGTGCTCGACAACGAGTTGCGGTCTTGTAGGGGCGGTACTCATGGCAGAAGAGAACCTTTAGCTTTCTCGATTTCCTCAAAAAGCCGTCGCCGGTAGCTTTGAGCGCGAATGACAAGTGACGCACGCTGCAATTCCGGAACGCCAATCTGACGTTCGATAATCTGACTGAGGGTGATGCCGTGCTGTCGGGACGGGTTCTCCAAATCCGGGAGCCGAAACTCCATATTCAGGACCACGGGATGAAAGGCAGAGCGAAACTGATCGGCCTGTTTGCTGTCCCGCCAGTATGAGAAATCAGGTTGATGCGTGATCGCGTTTTCAATCACGACATAGCTAACGCGATCCTGGAGGCTTGCCGCCCAGCTCAACACGCTCTCCACGCTTGCTGGATCAGGCGTGACGATCCCGATTGCCGTGAACTTTACGCCCGTTGCCGCTACGTCTTCAAACATGCTGTCGAACCATTCATGAGTGACTTGACCCGAACTGGCACCCATATCGGCGAGGATGATTGGGCTGTCGTCAGACAGGTAGTCAATAAAAGCATCGAGGCCCGCAGCCGTGTGGATGTTGACCTTCGTTACCATGTCATCGAAGTAGTGTTTCAAACTGCCGCGGGATTTGTTTTCGGTATCGAGGTCCAGGAGTTTGACAGGGATTTGATGATTGGCAAACCACTCGGTGAGAGAGAGGACGAAGCTGGTCTTTCCGACTCCTCCTTTCCCGCCCATTGTGAAAATGACGCGCTTCGAGATATCGGTTCGGTTGGTCGAATCAACGAGGTTGAGTGCAGAAGGTGCGGCAGCGGATGGCTGGTGCATGTGGGCTACTCCTTGGTCTTTTGATTACGCTGAAGCCGCAAGGGTTCGTCCGGGTTGTATTCAAAGACAGGTTTTTTCTTATTATTGATTGGCGGTTTGTCTTTAACGACCTTAATGTTCCTTCTAGTGTCTTCCAATGCCTTCTGAGTACTTACAACTCCTTGTATGTCCTTCCTGTCGTTATAAGTACTTCTAAGTGCTACAGAATGCTTATTGGTTACTGAGAGATCCTTTGTCGCAGTGCGTTTGTGTTTTGATGTTGACTTAGTCCGAGCCAACACGAAATCATTGATCGTGCTCATGCCGACTCGGAGGCCGCAAGACTGCTTGAGCACATGCGCGATTTCCCGATAGCTTCGCTCACGTTTTCGCATCTCAAGAATTAGCTCACGGTATGGCTCCAGGCGAGAGCGGGGCTCGTTGACAGGTAGGGCATTGAGTATGGATTGGAACTTAGGGTCCATGAATCCTCCAGAAGCTATAAACGAAATAGTGGCGGCAAACGGATGGTTACTGCTAGAGACGCAAACAACATCGAAAAGGATGGCCGGACATCGACCGGACGTGTACCGGATGAACGCCGGACGCGCGCCGGACACGATCCTAGGTCGCGAACGCGACGCCATGCCCTAAGCCGAAGGCTTACGGATGGTGTCTTCGTGCCTTCGTGCAAGAACGGAGTTGGAGGATGCGCCGATGCTCACCATTCGCGCCATGTCGGACGGAACAGGCTACTCCGCACGCCATCTGCAGCATAGCGACTACTACGCCGAAGGCCAGCGTGTCACGGGCCAATGGCAGGGGCGAGGAGCGGAGATGCTCGGCCTGGCCGGGGAAGTTCAGTCAGAGCAATTCGAGGCGTTGCGCGGGGGCCTCGATCCCCAAAGCGGCGAGTTCCTCCGACAGCGCCACAGCGCAGACCGTACTGCCGCCGATGGCAGCACCCAAAGCCGAGGCCGAAACCTATACGACTTCACCATTTCAGCTCCCAAGTCGGTTTCAATCATGACCCAACTGGGCGGGGATACCCGACTTGTGGAAGCTTACAGGAAGGCCGTTCAGGAAGCGCTGAAAGAACTGGAATACCACGCGGCAAGTCGCATCCGAGTGGATGGAGCGAACGATAACCGCATGACCGGAAATCTTGTACTGGCCGTCTACCATCACGACACCAGCCGCGAACTTGATCCCCAACTTCATACCCACGCGGTTGCCGCTAATCTGACCTACGACGGCGCTGAGGGCCGTTGGAAGGCGCTTCAAGCCTCTGGTATCTACGAACAGCGCGCTTACCTTACGGAGGTCTACCGAAACGCGCTTGCCCGCGAAGTGCGGTCTCTGGGTTATGAGATCGAGGATCGGCGCAGCTCCAAGGGCAAGAACCTGGGGTTTGAGATCAAGGGCATCTCGGATGAGTTGCTCGAAAAGTACAGCCAGCGCAGCGAACAGCGCGACCGAGCCATTGCCGAGTTTGTCGAGAGTAAGGGGCGGCAGCCCAGCGACAACGAAATCGCCGTTCTGGTTCGTGAATCGCGAGCCGATAAACTGGTTGAGATTTCCACGGCGGAGGTGCATTCACGCCAAACGGCTCGGTTGACCCGCGAGGAGAGCCTAACCCTTGAACAAATCCGCGAAACAGTCCTGGAGAGATCCCAAGCGCAGCGACCAGAACTGGAACGTGCATATTCCTCCCTCGACTACGCCAAACAACACGTCTTTGAGCGCGTCTCCGTAGCGCTCGATCACGAACTGTTGACGGAAGCACTCCGACATGGCCGTGGCAGGATTGACCTGTCGGAACTGAAGGGTGAGTTTTCGCTGGCAGAAAGCAAAGGCGACATCCTGCGGGCTGGGAAGGAAGTCGCCACACGCGGGAGTCTTGACCGTGAGCGGGACATGATCGAGCGGATCAACCGTGGGACTGGTCAGTTTGAGCGGTTGGGCCTGCAGCATGAATTCACGCCTTCGGCTCGTCTGCGCCCCGAGCAAAAACAGGCAATCGAATCTGTTCTCGACTCCCGTGACCTGGCCGTGAACATTCGTGGTGCGGCGGGCACCGGGAAGACCGTTACGCTGCAAGAACTGCAGCGCGGCCTCGAAGAGAGCTGTCGCCAGGTGTTAGCCGTGGCTCCGACAATGAGCGCAGTGGAAGAACTACAGAAAGTGGGCTTCTCGGATGCCATCACGGTAGAACGGCTGCTACAGAGCCAGAGTGCTCGAACAGACTTGTTCGGGAAAGCACTGATCGTGGATGAAGCGGGCATGGTTTCCGGTCGTCAGATGTCCGAACTACTAAAGCTGGCCGAGCAGCAATCAACGCGGATCATTTTCAGCGGTGACACCAGGCAGATTCAAAGTGTCGAGGCGAGCGATGCCCTTCGGGTGCTGGAAAGAGAATCTCACCTGAAAAGTGCTTCGCTGAGCGAAGTGCAACGGCAGACGACCCACGGCTATCGCGACGCGATTCAGGAATTGCGCCGTGATCCTGAGCGGGGCTTCGACAAGCTGGAACAAATCGGTGCTGTGCGTGAGGTCTCCTGGTCGGACCGCGCACAGGCGGTTCAACAAGCCTACTCAGAGACCCAGGCCAATGCGGATGGCCAACCACGCAGTGTGCTGGTCGTCGCTGCCACACTCGAAGAAATTGGTCACATCACCGAGGCTATCCGCGCTGAGCGCACGCGCACAGGTGAACTGGGACAGAGTACGCTCCAGCAGCACCACGTACCACTGAACTGGACGACTGCGGAGAAAGGTGACGTGCGGAACTATGCTGAAGGCCAGGTGCTGGAATTTCACCGAGCGGCCAAAGGTGTTGCCAGGCATGAATCGCTCGAAGTCGTCGGAGCCGACAACGGCAAGGTCGTCGCCCGCAACGCGCGCGCAGAAGAACGCGGGTTCACAGCAAAACAGGCGAAATGCTTTGAGGTCTATGAACGCCGTGCCATCGAAATTGCTCCTAATGACAAGTTACTGCTGATGGCAAATCGTCGGGAACCTGGGTTTCGTGCTACCAATGGCGAGCTGGTGACGGTTTCCCGGATTGACGAGCAGGGGCGCATTCATCTACAGGATGGCCGCTGCCTGCCAGAGAATTACAAGCAATTCACACACGGTTATGCCGTCACCGCTCATCGGAGTCAGGGGAAGTCGGTCGATGCCGTTGTCATCTCCGCTGATGCGATGCGGAAAGAACTGTTCTACGTAGCTGCTTCGCGAGGCCGGGAGAGTATCACGGTTGTGACTAGCGACAGAGACCTGCTGCGGGAATCGGTAGCACACTCAGTTGCCCGGCAATCGGCTTCCGAATTGTCGCGCAAAGCGCGAGGACCCTTGTGGGAGGGGCTGAAACCGTCTTTACGCGAGCGGGAACGCCGCGAACTGTCGGTTGCCCCCGAGCAAGGGTGCGATAACACGCTCGAAAAGAATTTACTTAGAAGAGCTCCCGCAGCTGGAACAGCGCAAGGCGTCGATGTGGATAAACTGAGTCACGAGGAGAAGCAGGAACACATCATAGAACCAGTCACCACTTTGGCATCAGCCGGTGACCTGGAGCCTTGTTCTCGGGAGGGTTCGTTCTCTTGATGTAATACTTCCCGCATTTTCAGGTGACAAACGTAACGCCTCAGTAGTGGCTCGCGTTTGTGAACATGTTGTTGTTAAAACTTGTGGCATTGGGAAACCCAGCCAGAAAATTCTGGATGGCAGTTTGGTACGCAGCATCGCACGACGTTGTGTAAGTCGTGTCGCCAGACGCCGGCGAGATCGTAACAGTTCTGACGCAGTGTGAACACGCCCTAGTCAAAGATGCTGCGAATGTTAACAACCAGGCCGAGTACGACAGCTCCAATCCCGAAATACGAGCAGACTTTTACGGCCTCGAGCACCCGTGGGAACGAATCGAGGGGTTCCCGCGTGAGTAGCATAGTGACGCAGGCGAGTTGAACAGAACAACCAAAGATGATGGCTCCGAGGGACATGAGTACAACCGCGATGCTCTCGTGTTTATTGTATCTCTTAGCCCGTAGCGCCCTCCCCAGCCTCCAACAAATTACGAGTTGAGAAACCAGCATTCCGAGAGAGACAACTGATAAGAAAACCTGGCCTTCTAGGGTGCAACGTAGCGGAGGAGATCTCAATAGCCATATCGACAGTACCTACTGGTTAAACTTATCGATGAGATTGACAATGTCATCTTCGTTGGCGGTGGACTTGCCGGCATTGTCATAGGTATAGCTCAACGTGCCGAACGGAGTCTGCTTTGAGGGCAGGCGGTTGCGGTTGTCGTAGACGTACGTCGTCGTGCCCGAAACATCCGCCATGGTGTGGCGCAGGCCGTTGTTGTAGTACGTGAACGTGACGGGCGGAGCGTTGATATCAGCCCATTTCCTCTTCTACGGAATCGACCTAGGGATGTCGCTTGCTTTCACCGAATAGAATTGAACTGGCTTCCAGAGAAGATTTCCGAAAAGTTCGGCACAGTGAGTTTTGGTTGCGCTTGAGTCGTTCTCCAATTCCACGGCGATTCCCACTTCGGTCCCTTCGGGATCCTTCAGCACTTGGGCTCTCAGATCTCCTGATGCCGCGAGTATGCGATATCTGGCTCCGCTACTTTCCAGCTGAGTGTTCGAAATGTAATTGACCCGGCACACGCCTTCCACAAACTTCGCGTAGTCGAAGTCTCTAATTCTTGGATATTGGGGAATTTGGTCGCCCGGCTGCAAGGCGATGCGACCCGGAGAATCGTATGCCTGAAGTGGACTTCGTTCAGGCCCTATCAGATCTGTATTTGATGTTCTAGGTAGGTCAGTTGCCGTGGAGAATCCATACAAAGCTCCAGAGGTTGTGAAGAGTCGCGTCCAGCGGTCGCTTAGTTCACCCGCGATCAAAGATTCTTGACACGTTTTCCACAGAGTGGACTCTAGTGAGAGCGAAACAATCTTGATACTGTCTGGAACCTCAGTCGCCGTAGATTCGGAGCCGGAAGTCCCTGACGCTGACATCTGCGCAAATTCGACTGTGAGATGCATCTGCAATCCTGTGCCGGCGATTACGGACAGACTCTCCAAGTCATCTTGCTCGAGTGGCTTGGCATACTTGAAATAGTCTCCAATAAACGAGGGCCGACGTTTCCCGTAGTCAGAACGCTTAACGACGGTGAGGACACACTTTGGTCCCTCCCCAAAAAACGAATCTACGCTTATGTACGGTTCCAATAACGGCGTAATCCACTTCATGAGATCAATAAAAGCTGCAGCGTTCTTCCATTCCTTGCCGCATAGGAAGAATGTTTGATAGTGAGTCACTCTCTTCTCTCCAAGGTCATGCTGCTTTTGGCAAGTCAATCGGCGGCGGCGGCTGATCAATGGGCTGCGGCGGCTCACCACCGCCAGTTCCTGGTCCGGGCCCTTCTTCAGGGACCGGCTCTGCGGGCGCTTCTGTACTCTCCATCAGAAAGAAGATTTGGAGTGCTGAAGCCACTGCCCCAGCCTCTAGTGCCCTCTCCGTGTCGGGAGTCGGGGTGTATGTCACAAGGCCAGGAGCCTTCAATTCAATGTAAAACTCAATGAATGGAAACTCGGGAACTCTGAGCTTCGGAGGACACAACAGGTATGAACCCAAGCGCCAACCAATACCCGGCGTGCGCTTGGACAACTCGCCTTTGTAAAACGCCAAATCAGCCAGTCCTTCAGCCATTTGGCCAGGATCAGATGACTTAATTTCGTAGATCTCGCCCTCATATGGGAGCCCACGGCCCGGATAATACATGTTCGGCCGGTATTTGTTTATGGGTGGATTTGCGGTGGTGCCAATCCATTGATTGCACCTGAAGCCTGCCGCCCGATAAGCGGGGAAAATATATTTCTGGATAATGTTTCCCCTTTGCAGGCGGTTCGTAAAGACGTAATTGAGACCACCAATGATCAAGAAGCTAAACGCATTCTCGACAGCATTTACCGCAAACGCAATGGATAGCTCGACCAAATTGCCGTGGCCACTGGGATCGCGACGGTCAACGGGATTGCTACTGAGGTAAAGATACTTGTGCAATGATCGCGGGGCGTAATTGTCGCCCTCGTATGTGTCCATCCCCCAGAATCTGCCTGTGGTGGTGTCAAGATAACGTGCACGGTTGTAGTAGAGGGCGAGGGCGGGGTCGTACTGCTCGCCGGCGAAGAGGTAGTTGTTGGGAGTCGAGCCGGTCTGGTTGATCAGATTGCCGAAGGCGTCGTAGTCGTAGGTGTCAGTGACCGCGCCTGTGGAGTTTGTGAGTTGGCGGACACTTCCGTGGCCGTCATAGCCGTAGAAGCTTGGCACCCAACTGCTGCTGATCGTTTGATTTTCGCTGATGCGTTCCAGTCCTAACGAATACGTCCGCGTGACTGTTCCGCTCTGTGCTTCATCGACGACCTGTGCGTAGCCGGTCGGGTGTCGACAAGATAGTTCGTCGTCACTCCGCCTACGGTTTCGCTCACTCGATTCCCGTCGCCGTCGTAGGCAACTATTCATTTGTCAAAGAACGCAAGTCTGGCCTGGGCCAGCCCTTCGGCTATTTTCACTTGCAATCTGGCGGCGGTTCTACCCCGATTCGCTTCAACGCAACTCGAGCGGCATCTGACGATCTCACCCCAGTTGCAATTTCAGGACAGTCGGTTTCACGGATGACTGTCAACAGCGCAGGGACAGCAATCTTCGCACGGGGCCCAAGGTATCCGAGTGCCCCTGCTACCCAGCCACGTACCGAACCATCTGGGGTCTTTAACAGGGACACCAGATCCCTTAGCGTTTTGTCGTCGACTTTTTTCGGATCGATGTTTTTTGTCAATTCGGAAAGGTGTTCGGCCGCATTTGTTCGGGCCATGGAGGACCCGCTCATCGTTCGCACCTTGGCTATCGTTTCCCGAAGGTCCTTCAAGACTTTTGCATCATCCGTTCCATCAGCAAAAACCATGGGCAGCGCTAGACAAGTGGCGCATAGAAGCAAGCAACTAATGCTGAGCCATCGCCTTTTCATTCCGGGCCTCCTCTCGAGTCGATCATTGATCCAGCATCCGACTAAGGCGCAACCCACGTCCGATTGACCGGCGGTGTTGCATTTGCTGTTGAAAGTTGCGGGTCGTATATAGTTGAGGGAAGATCGCCAGCACCGGTTGCGGGGTTGCCAGGAACAAATGAACCAGGCAACGCTAGACCTGGGTAAAATCGTGCTTCCGCGTTGAATTTGGTGCCGGTTGGACCTCTAAAAGCATCGTCGAATCCATAGACTGGGAATATCGAGGTCGTTGGGGAATTGAATGGCGGCCATTCCCAAGCTTCCCAATAATCATAGTTCAATGCGCGCGGAGCGTTACACGGCACGGTAAGTTGGTGGCAACCGCCATTAACTACAATGTGCTGGACGATTTCGCCTCCGACCATCGTTGGCTTAGCCAGTTGCCATTTAATCTCCCAGAGATGCCTTGAGGGTGCGTCCAACACCGTGCTGTAGGTTAACTGATTCTGTGTTCTCGCAAGGTTAAACGTAGGGAGCGAAAACGTGTTGAGCGTGACGCTTATGGATTCTTCCGCGCCCAGTTCGGCCATACTGTCCTGATTCCCGGATGGGTCGGTACCATCAACCGGGTCAGCGTTCGTGTAAATGTACTTATGGAGTGAGAGCGGGGCTTCATCATCGCCTTCCTCCGTGTCCATACTCCAAAAGCGTCCACTCGTGGTGTTCAAGTATCGGGCGCGGTTGTAGTAGAGGCCCAGGGCCGAGTCGTAGGCCTCTCCGGCAAACAGGTACACATTCGGCGTGGAGCCCGTTGAGTTGATTAAGTTGCCGAAGGCATCGTAGTCGTAGCTATCGGTTGCTGCGCCTGCCAAGTTGGTTAGCTGGCGAACGCTTCCGTGGCCGTCGTAGCCGTATCAACCAAGCTGTCTATCCAATTGTCAAAGAGCGTGACCCACTGGCGTTGCCTCGCAAAGCTAGGGCAACTTCTCCAGGGTACCAACGAGTTCTTTGTTGACGTCCTGGAAATCGAACGCTGTGTCATGAATGAGGAACTCGCGGCCGCCGTGAATCCGTCCGATGCGATATCGAATTACTTGTCCGGTTCTGGTGTGAATTTCGATTTCACCCTCGTCTTTCACAGTTGTATGGTCGGAGGGGCCGAACCAGGATGAGGATTTCAGGGCAACCACGATAGAGGATACAGTATTGTGGTCCACAAAGGTTCTGCCTGAAATGCTCACGCTGAGGACTTGGGTCGGGTCGATACTCGCGAGATTGCGATGTCCGCGCACCTGATGGACTAGTCCGCGGCTGCCCAAGAACGCGAGTCCGAGACAAATCGCCGCGTAAAAGAGAAGCCAACCAGAGCGCCGACCTCGTCCCAATGCGTAGGACAGCACGAGTGCGGCTCCAAGCACGACGGGCACGACAACCATCATGATCCGCGTCAAGACCATTCCAAAAGTGGCGTATGTCATCTGCTAGGGTACTCTCCGTAGTAGTAGTACCGAGTGATCGAAGAGGATAGACTCGTGGCTACGTCGCTGCCTCCGAGGACTAGGGAGTATGCCCCGGGCGTGCCATCATCTTTCGTGGAAGCACACACCTGGACGCTCGGGCCGCGGGGCACTCCTGGAACCTAGCCGCAGCCAGCTGACCCGACACGCAATAGAACGGGCCCTCATAGCTTTTCGGGTCTGTTAGATTCCAGACTTTGCCAACGTAGAACTCAGGCAGAGCATACGCGTCAGCGTTCGGATTCACTGAAGGGGATAATCCGGCTTGTGCCGGCCCTCCGCTTGGAATTTTCACTGCAGTGAGGGATCCGATATAAGCATAAAACCATGCGGTATTGGTGAATTTCGGAAAGAGGGCTTCAACTCCTCCTGTGCCCGCGGTAAAGCTTAGTCCAAAAGCCAAGCCTTCGAGAAAAGGCGAACTCTCTGGAACGAAATCAGATATGCTGCGGCTCACTTGGAAACCGACCAAAGTCGCGTCGGCGGGCTTGGAGAATGCGTCTTTCGGCAATCTTGTCAACGCATTATAAGTACCAATGCCAAAGAGTACCGTTGAGACCGCGATTCCAGCCAATGCGCCCAGCGAAGTCTGAATGGCGACCGAGAGCGATAACTCCGCTAGACCCTCATGCCCATTTTGATCAGTCCGATCAACCGGATTTGCGTCGGCATAAAGATACTTGTGTAAGGACAATGGATCGTGGGTCCTTCCCTCGAAAGTATCCATGGACCAAAAGCGTCCGGAGGCGGTGCTCAGATACCGCGCGCGGTTGTAGTAGAGGCCGAGAACGGGGTCATACTGCTCGCCAGCAAAGAGGTAGTTGTTTGGTGTCGAACCGGTGGAGTTGATCAAGTTACCGAAGGGTCGTAATCGTAGCTGTCGGTCACGGCTCCCGTGCTGTTGGTGAGTTGCCTTACGCTGCCGTGTCCGTCATAGCCATAGAAACTGGCTATCCAGGTGCCGCTCAGCTGCTGGTCTTCGTCAATCCGCTCCAGCCCGTACGCGCAGGTTCGCGTCACCGAGCTGTTTTGCAGTTCGTCCATTACCTGCGCATAGCCGGTCGGGTTATGCGTGTCCACCAGATAATTCGTTGTTGCGCCGGCTACTGTTTCGCTAACGCGATTGCCGTCGCCGTCATAGACAATCGTCACTCCGCCATGTGTAGTCAGGTGATTCTCGAAGTCGTAGGTGTTCGCGATTCCGCCCGAGTTCGTCGTGTTGCCATTCGGATCGTAGCCATCGCTTGCAAGACGGTCGTCGGCGTCATAGGTGTACGCGTTGCCGCCGAGCGGCGCTAGCGTGGAGCTTAACGTTTTGCGGTTGCCTACGTTGTCGTAGGTGTAGCTGATCGCGCCGTTGTGGTTGTTGGGGTCGGCGCTGACCGTCTCGCTCGTCAGACGGTACAGCGAATCGTATCCATAACTCACATTCCTGCCGCTCAGTTCCGTAACTGCAGTCCGATTCCCCACCGCGCCCAGCGTGTACACGTAGTTCGAGATTGCTGACTGGCTCTTTGACGATCCCATTTGCGTCAGCCGGTTCAGAGTGTCGTAGGTGTAGGCATGGGTCACGCCGTTCGGATACGTGAAATTCTGCAGATTACCCACGGCGTCATAGTTGTAGGTCGTGATCCCCGAAGCCATTCCTTGTGCGACTAACCGATTGTCGGTTACCGTCGACAGCCGGTTCAGCTTGTCATAGGTGTAGGTCAGCGAGACGCCATTCGTGTTCGACGAAGCCAGCGTCAGCAGGTTGTTGGCATTGTCGTACGTGTAGCCCAGCGTCCCGAACGGAGTCTGCTTCGAGGTCAGCCGGTTGCGG
>DATEHP010000325.1:0-9381 GCA_035279505.1 Candidatus Sulfotelmatobacter sp.
GAATATGTCAATAGGAGAAATGGCCCAGCCTCGCCCGGCCGATGACACATGGCGCAAGAGCGAAACATGATGGGCGCAATGTCGCGATCGAAGGTAACGGCCGGGCCTGTTTGGCTTTGCGGCGCGGCCATCAACCAGAGTGTTGACAGCGCGCTCACTCCCCCCAGGAGAACAACCATCGACGCCCGCTTGCACTCGGGGGAGTTCATTCCAGGTCCGAGATGTAGCATCCCACTCCCCTGACGTCCCTGCGGGCAACGGCTTTGCCGCCTGCCGCCGCCCGAATGGCGTCATCTAGTTCGTGAGTGGTCGCCTCGGGCCGCGCGCGGCCCAAGTCGACGTACCAGTTGTCAATCCGACCGCTGTACACGAGCTGCTGTTCGCGATCAAAAACGGCAACTTCCGGAGTGATTTTGACTTTCCCGAGCCTGACTAGGACATGGTTTGGATCACGCAACGCTGGCAAATGATAGCCGTACTCGGCGAGGTGTCTCTGAATCACGGCTGGCGAGTCGGTCTTGTCCGGATACACCAGCCAGAAAGCAGCTTTGTCCGCATGATGCTGGCTGATTCGCTGGAGCACGGGAGCATAGCGGCCGGAAACTGGGCAGTCCCGGCGAAGGAAAACCAGAACAACAACCTTGCCGGAACTTAACGTGAGTGGGTTGACTTCGTGCCCGTTCATATCAAGGGCGGATTGGGCCAGCGTAGCGGCTGGAGAGACTAAGAGAGCGATCACAGCCATCCAGAATCGGAACTCATGATCCCGCGACATACGAAGCGCCCACACGAGGCTCCTCGGAATTCTAAGAGGCGTCGCCGGGAATGTCCATCCCCACGCCAGAGTCATGCCGGAGTGACCACAAGGGGCGAATTCGCATCCAAAGTTCCTGCTGAAGCGATGCAGGAAGTTCTAAACGACAATCATCGCGCGTCATCCGACAATTTCTGCCGAGGGTGGCTGTATCAAGCCCTCGCATGGCCAGAACAGGCGGCCATGGAGTGGTTTCGCGACTGCATTCAAGGGAGCGATTGCTCTTAAGCTGCAGAAATGAATGGCTCCTCAGGTAGGACTCGAACCTACAACCCTCCGGTTAACAGCCGGATGCTCTGCCATTGAGCTACTGAGGAGTGTGGTGGCGGGCGCTGAGGGCCTGCCTCGCTGACCTTATCATTCTAGCATTTTGCGCCGGCCCGCGGAAGCACTGTCCGCGAATGGTAGTGGCTCTGTTTGAAACTCGCCCTAAGTGGCGTCATCCCGAAGCCCCGCGCTTTCACCAGCGGGGCGAGGGATCTCCCGTATTCACTAGCAGCGAGTTCGGGAGATCCTTCGCTTCGCCTGAAGAATGGCTTCGCTCAGGATGACGCCTTTTACTTTCAAACTGAGCCACTACCCCGCTCGCCGTTCTCACTTTCTGGTACGCTTTTCGTGGATCCTCTTCATTCTGAGGTGTACATGTCTGGAGGACGTTTCCTCGTGGCTTTCATCTCTCTTTATGCATCGCTGGTCGCGGCCGCGGCAGTCTATGCCCGAGATTCCCAGTCCGCCGATACGCCGGCGGCCACTCCTGGCGCTCCTCCGAAGGCTCAGGCCAAGCCGATCGTCGATCTCTATCACGGCACCAAAGTCGTCGACAACTATCGCTGGCTGGAAGACGGCAATTCTCCGGAAACGCAGAAGTGGGTTGCTGACGAGATGGCGTACACACGGGCGCTGCTCGATCCTCTGCCCGGGCGCGATGCCATTCATAAGCGGCTCACCGAGTTGCTTTCGATCGGAAGCATCACTGCGCCGTACATCGCCGGCAAACACTACTTCTATACGAAGCGCGAGGGGATGCAGAACCAGCCGGTCCTCTATGTACGCGATGGCCTGAACGGTCCCGACCGCGTTCTTGTGGACGCCAACCAGCTCGCCGCCGACGGCACCATCGCTCTCGACTGGTTCCAGCCGTCGGACAACGGAAAGTACGTTGCTTACGGCACATCGCAGAGCGGGTCCGAGATGTCGACGCTGCACATCGTCGAGACGAAAACTGGAACCACTCTGCCCGACACCATCGAGCGCACGCGTGCGGCTTCCATCGCGTGGCTGCACGACAACTCCGGTTTCTATTACACGCGCTACCCGAAGAAGGGAGACGTTCCAGCCGGACAGGAGATGTATAACCGTCACGTCTTCTTCCACGAACTCGCCACCGATCCCGAGACCGACGATCTCATCTTCGGGGAAGGGCGCGATCCCGAAGACTGGCCCAGCGTCTTCCTCTCGAACGACGGGCGCTGGCTGCTGATCCACGTCTCGCAGGGTTGGACCAAGTCTGAACTCTTCCTGATGGATACCCAGGGGAGGAATCCCCCTTCACGCTTGACGACCGGCAAAGACTTCAATTACGGCGCGGAAGTCTACGACGGCAAGGTTTACATCATCACCAATGAAGATGCGCCGCGGTACCGAGCGTTCGTTACCGATGCCGGCAACTTTGATCGTGATGCATGGAAGGAAATCATTCCGCAGACAGATGCGGTTTTGCAGAACGTCTCCGTTTATGGCGGCAAGCTGTTCACGCAGTACGAGCAGAATGCGACGTCCCAGCTCAAGATTTTCGATCTCGACGGAAAAAAGATCAGTGATGTTTCTCTACCCGGAGTCGGCACCGTCTTTGGAACTGGAGGGAAATGGAATCACGACGAAGCATTCTTTGGATTCCATTCGTTCACTGTGCCGCCCAGCATCTATCTCGTCGATTTGAAGCCGATCGGCGTTAAGACTCCTGGCCTCGAGGCGAATGCTGCTTTCATCAGCGCGCTCTGGACCAAGGTCGACGCGCCTTCGATCGACCCTTCCGCCTACGAAGTTGCGCAGGAATGGTACAAGTCGAAAGACGGCACCCGCGTCCCGATGTTCATCGTGCATAAGAAGGGTCTCGAGAAGAACGGAAAGAACCCCACTCTCTTCACCGCCTACGGTGGATTCAACATCAGTCTCACGCCCAGCTTCAGCCGCACCGCGTATCTCTGGATGGAGCACGGCGGGGTCTTCGCCGTCGCCAACCTGCGCGGCGGCGCGGAGTTCGGGGAAGACTGGCACCGCGCCGGCATGCTCGACAAGAAGCAGAACGTTTTCGACGATATGATCGCCGCCGCCGAGCACCTGATCTCCGAAAAATATACGGACAAGAATCATCTCGCGATCCAGGGTGGATCGAACGGCGGCCTGCTGATGGGCGCGATGATGACGCAGCGTCCCGACTTGTTCCGCGCGGTCGTATGCCAGGTCCCGCTGCTCGATATGTTGCGCTATCAGAATTTTCAGATTGCCAAGCTCTGGATCCCCGAATACGGCAGCGCGGAAAATGCCGAGCAGTTCAAATGGCTCTTCGCCTACTCGCCGTATCAGCACGTCAAAGTCGGTGTGGAGTATCCCGCGATCCTGTTTATGACCGGAGATTTCGACACGCGGGTCGATCCCATGCACGCGAAGAAGATGGCGGCGTTGATGCAAGCCGAGGCGAAGAATGGCGCGAGCAAAACGCGCCCCATCCTCTTGCGGATTGAGAGCAAGGCAGGCCACGGCGCCGGCAAGCCTGTAACCAAGCAGATCGAAGAATTCACAGATGTATATTCATTCTTGTTCTCGCAACTGGGAGTGAAAGAGTAGAGTGTCACCACAATGTGGGGACAGCCGCCTCGGCTGTCCAGCGGCCCCGGCCTTTCGGGCCGCTGCTCCGTGCCCGGAGACCAACTTTTTCGTTTATTCGGAAGGATCTATGACCGCAACATGGAAGCGCCTCCTCACCATAACCATCCTGAGCTTCGCCCCCGTCCTCTCCTCCGCGCAATCCCCCGACTGGCGGACACGTCTGAACGAAGAACTCCCGCTCCTCGGCCACCGCAACTGGATCGCCGTCGTCGATTCCGCCTATCCCTTGCAGACGAGCGCCGGCGTCGAGACGATCGAGACCAACGCTACTCAACTCGACGTCGTGAGAACGGTCCTCGACCAACTCAGCAAGGCAAAGCATGTGCGCCCCGACATCTTCATGGATGCCGAACTGAAGGCGGTACCTGAAACCGACGCCGCGGGTGTAACCGCCTATCGCGAGGCCCTGAGCAGTCTTCTGGGAAAGACCGACGTGCAATCCCTCCCGCACGAGGACATCATTGCCCAGCTCGACGAAGCCGGCAAGACGTTCCACGTCCTGGTACTGAAAACGAACATGACGATTCCCTACACATCGGTCTTCATCCGACTGGAATGCGGCTACTGGAGCGCCGATGCGGAGAAGCGCCTGCGGGAGAAAATGGCAGGACGCTGAAGGCTGGGATTCGAAGTCAAATCAATGGATTGGCGTCCCGAATTCCCTCCCTTCTGCCAATTGCGCGATGATCGCGCCGCCCAATAAACAACCATTACCGATGCTGCTGTGTCTCGTTGAACAACTTGTTAATCAGGTGAACGCTGTACAACGCAATACCGTTTGTCGGGTATCGCACATTCCTCTTTTTGACCAGTAAACTTTCAACGGCCTCTGTATGTATCTCCCCCAACGCCGAATCGAGGACCGCATACGAGAACTCTGCGCGAAGGCAGTGGCCGCGACTGATGGTGATCTAGAACCGGCTCTACAAGAGCTATCCCAACTGCTGCGTGGAACGATTGAGCACATGAGGGAGGGTGCCAAAACCTTGTTAGTTGAGGGGAAGCCCTTGGCGGAGCCTAGACGACGAGCAAACGATAACGAGGTGTGAGACCCCATCACCTGCTGAGTTTCTTCAAACCTGCTCCCACAGTAAAGGTTATTGTTGCCCGGGTTCCCCAAACGCGGGTACCCCACTCTTTCAAGTAGCATAAATTAGGGTGGCCCCACCCGAGTCTCTGGATGCGGAAAGGATGGAACACCCACGTGCATTTCATCACCAGAATTGAACCGTGGGAAAGTAAGATTGTGTCCCTGACTTAAAGAGGAAAACGATCTTGAAACGAACTCAAAGTTCGCCCGTCAGCCGGCCCCGAGCAGACTTCTTGAAGTCGATTCCTCGCAGTTCGCAAGCAATCGCAATCATCGGAGTTTTTTCTCTATTCGCTTCCATGGGCTTAATTTCGATGCTGATGTCTCCGGTGCACCAGACGATCGAGTCCACGCTGGTCACGGTAGCAATCTACGGCGGCTTCGCAGTCGGCTACGCTGCGCTGTGGATCGCTCGCAAGTTCTGGCTAATTCCCGTTTGGGCGATATTGCAGGCAGGAACGGTCACACTAGCTGCGAACATATTTCAGGCGGGAATCATCGAGGGCCGCAAGGACCTCGAGCAACAGTTGGTTGCTCTCGGAGGATGCGCGATCGTTGCCATTGTCGTCGCGTATATCGCCTTCATCAACTTCATTCGACGCGAAGGAAGTCGATATTTTCGAATCCAAACCGAAATTGAGCTTGCCCGCGAAATACACCGCTCCTTGGTTCCAACTTTTGAGCGAAAGCTCGCCGGATACGAGATCTTCGGCGCTTCGGTCCCGAGCGGCGAAGTGGGTGGCGATTTGGTGGATATCGCTGAAAGTTCCAACGAATGGATCGTCTATATTACCGATATTTCTGGGCACGGCGTCGCTTCCGGTGTGCTGATGGCAATGTTAAAGACGTCAATCCGCGGCGGCTTGGGAGCTAACAGTTCGCTGGGTGCGTTACTCGAGGGAGTCCATCGCACGCTTTATCCCTTGAAGATGCCGAACATGTTTGCTACCGCCGCTGTTCTGCAGCTCCGGCCGGGGAGCAAGACTGTGACCTACTCACTCGCCGGACACCCGGCACTCATGCGTTACTGCAGTCAGAAGCGCACGATCGTGGAATATGCATCTCAAAACCTGCCCTTGGGCATACTCCCCGAGCAGCAGTTCGCAACCGATCGATTGGAATGTGATCCTGGCGATGTACTCCTTCTGCTAACTGATGGGTTCAGTGAAGTGTTCGATGTTAACGCCGCTGAATTAGGTATGGAACCTATCAAGAACGCCTTTCTGAAAGCTGCAGACCGACCGCTCTCAGAGATCTTCGAGCGCCTGCGAAACGTCTCGCTAAGTTTCGGTAAGCAGGACGATGACCAGACGATACTTCTTGTCCGATGCACTTAGAAAACACATCCACAGCCGTGTCGCTTTGACGGCGGCCGAACGCCCTCCAGCCCGTTTTTGACTTGAGTCGGGTCAGGTCGACGGGCGGCCCACTCTTTCAAGCCAGCATTAATTAGGGGGTGTGAACGAGTTGGGATTTTGATGTGACTCTCTGTCTGAACTGAGTTTTCCGTTTTAGTGTGCCGGAATGCTACGGCCTGAGTTTTGTTATCACCGACAGAGACGGCCCGGCACATTAGGAGCGTGAAACCGAATCGGTCTGAGGCGATGATGACGGTTCGGACTGTGGCTGGGCTGCAACCGCAAAGGATGGGGCGCCCGAACGGTTATTCGAGTGAAAAAAGGGCACCGCTTGATTCTGAGGTGCCCTCCTTTACCTTCCGTCAATCGAAAACAGGTTATTGCCCTGCGCCGGTCTTCTCCGCCGGTTTCTCAGCAGGCTTCTTCGGAGCCGCAGCCACCGCATTGCCGCCCTTTGGCTTCCAGAACTCGTCCGCCTTGATCCACTCTGCTGGAACGTAACTCATGTTGGCATTAAGCGCGAATAGGTTTACTTCGCTGGATTCAACGGATGCGGCTGAGAGTTCCTCCAGCTTCTTCATGCCTTCCTCTCCCATTGCTACCATGAAGTCCTTGTTGTGAGCGATGTCGCTGTCGAGTTCCTGGGCACTCTTGCGGGCAACAATGAAGAGATAGGTTCCCTCAGGGGCCCCATACACACTCTGGTAGCACGCCCAATGAGCTTGTGGAAGACCCTTCTTGTAGCCTTCCAGGACCATCTTCACTGCGTCATCCCAGTCTTTGTGATGGCCCTGCTTCACGTGATAAACCGCGACTTCGAAATACCGTGTGGCGGGAGTCGCATGCTCGGCTTGTTGGTTCAGGCTATATTCTTCGTTGTACATGAACACACCCGTGTCCAGGGAATCCAACAATTCGCCATCGACAGCCACAGCCCGATCCAGTCCGGCCGACAGCATGGCATTTTTCTGCGTAGCCGCCACGTCTTTCTCCCACGCTTCAAACGATTCAAACCCGGTAAAGAACAGTGACCGGGACTTACCCGTAATCGAGTTCATTCCAAGATAGTGCGTCGGCCATTTCGCATGGGCCATCGCCTGAACAAAAGCGGTTTCGGTTTTGTCGTGCATGGCCCCCGCCTTGCCCGGCTTCACAAATTCTCTCGTGATGGTGAGTATCTTCGGCGGGGACATCGTGCCCGAGGACTGCTCTTGCGCTGCTGCGGAGCCAAGTCCTGCGATCGCAAATGCTACCGCGCAAAGCCATTTCAAGCTTTTCATGGTGACCTCCTTAATTTTTTAGAGTGAAAACGTTCGCGCTCGTCGAATGCGCGACCCTGGGGCCGACAGAAACCGTGCAAAACAAGTTTCCTGGAGACGGTGGGAGAGTAGTCCTTGGCCAGCGGGAAGTCAACAATGTTATGTGAAACCGGGTCGCTCACTCTTACAGCATTAACACTCTCGGGCGGCCCATCCTTTGCAGTTTTTGCAAAGGGTGGAAAATGTGGTGGGTGGCACCATCCTTTGCGTTGTTTGGCAAAGGACTTTCGGCAGCACGACCTCACCCTTTCGTGAAACTCGCGAAAGGGTGCGGCCGGAATGGCCCAGCTCCCCGCGAAACTTGTTTTCACCCGCCACGGCTGGGCGTATCATCCTCAACAATCCAGGACGGGCACTATCCGGTGGTTTCACCCTGCGCCGGGAATTGGGGTATCTGTATGAGTGACCTGATTAAGGCTGCCGTTAGCATCAAGGATCCGTTCACCCTCTTCGCCTTTCTCGCCTTGCTCCTCCTTATCGCCTTCCGGACCAAGAGTGTTCCGGAAGCGCTATTTAAGCTGGTCGGCGACAAGATGACGCGCGAGCGCTTCTCACAACAGATGCGGCGGGCGTTTTTGTATGTGTTTCTCGCGTTCCTCGCTTTATGCGGCCTTGCCGGAACAGGCCAGGTGCTCGGTTACATGACGACCGCGAAGGCTGCGTCGGTGGACGAACTGAAACAGGAACTCGCGCTCCGTCGCGCCGACGATGGCGCCGCGCGACAGGCCATGGAAGAGTATCAACGCGGCTTGGCCCAGGCCGAAGATCAGAAATTGAGCGACGCGATCGCCTCGCTGGAGGCATCGGTGAAGGCGGTACCGACAGCAGCCGCGCAAGAGACTCTCGCTCTCTTGTATCAAAAGGCCGGAGAGAGCCGTCGCGCCGTACAAGTGGCCGGACAAGCGGTATCGACCGCACGGGAGGCGGGCGACGCCGTCAGGACGGCCAAGGCCGAACGAGTCCTCAGCACGGTGTCTGCGTCAGGCTCCGCTCCAGTCACGGTTTCTAAATCCTGCCCTTCGGGCGCCGCTCTGGTTGGGCCTAAGCTCGACCTGCCTCCCGGTGGAGATCATTCGAGTCTGCTACCGCGCTCGTGCCCTGCGTTTATAAAGGCGTCCTCGATACACAGAATGGACAGTGGCAGTACTACAGGCTGTCCGTGCCACAGGGACAAAGCTTTCATGTCGTCATGCGGACGCGGGATGCCAATGCCGCCTCGACCGATATTCGATTGCACGGACCGAATGGCGGAATTGTGGGCGGATATACCGCCTTCGGTGAAAGCAACGTCACCACACCCATCGAGTACAAGGCCGACGCGCCCGCAGTCGTTTTCGTCAGTGTCTCTGGCGGCGTGCGCGGTTCGGCTTTTGACCTATCGATACGGTAGTCGGTGGGCCACTCAAGCCTGATTTTCGCTTGAGCGGGTCACTTCTACGTTCTCAAGAAAGCTACAACCCATCTCATAAACTCCTGACAACCGGGGAGATGGCAAAGGCCTTCCTCATCACTCCGCATACGCTGGCAGCGCGTTGTACGCGCAAAGGCAAAGATTCGAGACACACCGATTCCGTACGAGGTGTTTCCGCTTTGCTTTCTTAGCGTTAACTGTCATGACGTTATTGTATGCCCGCTATCGTGATGACGTTATGTTCCTGCAGGAACATTTGGGGGGCCAACCTTCACCTGGAATTCCTAATTTCAGTGGGATGCCACAATTCTTTGCGTTTTGGTATCTAGTCCTGCAACATAGTTGACAGTTTGTCTCGGAACAAATTCGCCTTCACTTCAGTCCTATCCGTCCCGCCAAGGCGAGCCTCTCACGTTCCATGTCGGGTTCCGAGTTCCACTCCCCGAAATTCTCTGGATGCACCCGGCACTGAACCCGGATGCGTACACCATCCTGACGAA
>DATEHP010000326.1:0-7945 GCA_035279505.1 Candidatus Sulfotelmatobacter sp.
CGGCTACGGAACTCGTGCAAGCGTAGATCACCCGTCGCCGCCTCCACCCGAATGACGCCGGGAGCGACACCGGAACCGCTGATTTCAGTTTTCTGGGTTTCTTCCATCCAGGAAAAGCGCTTTCCTAGAATACAACGGCAGACAGCCTCATGCCTTCGCGCTTCCAAACTTTACGATGATCGCCACCACCGTGATCAGAAAGATCGCTACCTGCGAAGCGACGCATACGATGCACCAAGTCTTGAGTGCGTAGGCCTCGACATACGTCAGGCGCAGAGCAAAGAGTAATCCCAAAGTCGAGAGGACGAGCAGGCGGTTTGGCGTTGTGGCACCGGAGTTCCAGAACGTGGATAAGAAGAACAAGGTTGCGTATCCGAGCACGCCGATCGCGGCAACAGGAATCCCTTGTACTTCGGAATATTCGCTGCGGTTCACGATGTCGCAATTAAACTTCTGGCCAAGATCGCAAAACTCGGTGGCTGACTTTGCATAGTGGCGCTGAAGAGAAACCGCGGAGAGGACAATTCCGGCGAATGACAGAATTGCAATGATGACGAACCACAATCGATTACGCGCCGCCAACTGCCTCACGGCAGGCTGCACCCGGTCTTCTGACTAAGCTCCTGCAAGGTGAGCACGCCTTCTTTCGGTGGATCCGCGCCGAATTGCCAACTTGGGAAAAGCTTTACTCCGGCGGCCTTGCAGGCTGGCGTCAACTCATGCGGATCGTTTTCGCTCGCGCACTCGATGTAAGGCACGTAACGAAATGAGGAACCAAACTCGTGTTTCTGGTCGGCGCAGTGCGGACACCAGTAGAGGCCATACATCCTGGCATTCCTGGTGGCAAGGCATCTGGCGAAAGAATCGTACTTATGGTTCTTGTAATAGCGGCCCGCAAGATACGCTCCAGCGAAGAGAGCCACAATGACGACGTAGAGAATCACCTTCTTCGTCTTGCTGCCGTCGCTTTGGCTGGCCTGTTGCCGCTTTCGACTCTCTTTGGACATGACTTTCCCTTATATCACGACAGGCGCGCGACAACGTTCAGCGCGCCGGGAAGCACGCTCAATTCCTCGCATTGCAGGGACAACACCTCGCCATCGACCATGACATCGACGGGAGCATCGAGCTTGAAGTCTACGCGTTGAACCGACTTGCACTCGGCCAGAGGATGTTGGATATGTGTGCCGTCATACAACCCCGGAAGATTGCGGATCAAGCCAATCCTCCCGATCGGTCCCCAACGGACGTATTCCACCAGGCCATCGTCTACCTTTGCCTTCGGAGCAATCATCATTGTGCCGCCGGTGAACTTGCTGTTGTTGAACGTAACGAAAAGGCAGCGGCGTTCATCGAACTGTTCTTGTCCCTCGACCCTAGTCGGAAAGGGACGCCGGTTGAATCGGGCCAACGTCAGGAAGATGGAGATGAAATATCCGAGCTCACCCCAACCGCTGAAGCGGCGGGCGCGAAGGGCCGCTACGTCGGCGGAAAAACCCATACTGAGCAAATTGATGTAATAGAGCTCACCGCCCCGGTATCGCATGCGCATAACATCAACGGGTCGGCTCTCCCCGGCAAGAAGCCACTCGGTTGCGACATCGAGACCGCGGTCGGTGAAGTCACGCAAGAAAGAGTTACCGGTACCGAGAGGCAGGAAAGCCAAGGTCGGCGGTTCGTTGCCGATGGCTTGCGGAAAAAGACCGTTGACAACCTCGTAAGACGTGCCATCCCCGCCGAAAGCGATGAAATGTCGTGTCCCGCGCCCATAGGCATCTCGAGCAATGTCGGATGCTTGCCCGGGTGCGCGCGTGGTAGCGACCTTGATTTCGAGACCGGCATCGCGGAGGCGTTTGAGCAACGGGCCGAGCAGTCTGCCGCTGCGGCCGCCTCCGGCGGCGGGATTCACAATCGCTAGATAACTTTGCCCCAAGTTTTTGAACCCTTTTTCAGAACAAATACACCGTGGTCCTTCCAGCGTTGCTTTGGCAAGATGTCGCACCGACAGCCGATGGGACGCCGGCCCTACACCTGCTTCACGGCGCTTCTCTCTGCAGATTTGCCGATCTCTTCGGCCAGTATTTGTCTCTTGATTTTCATCGACGCGGTGCGGGGAAAATCTTTTTCCCAGACCAGATAGCCGTTCACCCGCTTAAAGTCGGGCAGTTTGCGGTTGCGGGCCGCTATGTCTTCCTGCAGAACATTATCCAATCTTTGGTTCTGCTCCAGACGCAGTATGAGTATCAACGCTTCCCTGCCCAGATCTTTCTTGGGCCAGATATAGTTCGCCGCAAAAACCGCATATTCCTTTACTGATAGACCGTCGAACACGGTTTCGATGTCTTCGGGATAGATGTTCTTTCCACCCTCAGTAACAATCATGTTCTTCTTGCGCCCGAAGAGTTGGAGATGTCCGTGGCCCTCGAACCGACCGAGATCGCCGGTCAGGAGCCAGCCATCGACGATCGTCTCCAACGTCAACTCGGGATCGTCGAGATAGTGTGACATTACGGTCTTGCTACGGGCCGCAACCTCGCCGATTCCTTCGGTGTCGGGATTCAAGATTCGCAACTCCACTCCGGGAAGCGGCTTGCCCACGGTGTCCGCCCGGAATGGCTTCAGATCATTGAGCGTCAGCGCGGTGCCCGTCTCGGTGAGCCCGTAGCCATTTACGACCGGGATACCGAGATCGTAGAAGAACTGCATGGTCGAGGGTTCCATAAACGCGCCGCCCGTGATCAAGGCAAGTAGCTCCCCGCCGAACCCACGGTGAATATTGCCCAGTAGTACACGGCTGAGCTTGACGTTGGGTCGTCGACGAGTCAGTGTCCGATTTATAGCGATCATCGAATTCAGCAACGCCCGCTTCCACGACGGAAGCTCGTCGAATTTGGCACGCAGACCGCGCTCCAGATTCTTCAGAATCATTGGAACCAGCGAGACGTAGGTGATGCGATAGCGGACAAAGGCATCGCGGACGAACTCCGGACGCAAAGTCCGGAGATGTACGACGCAGGCTCCGCACACGAACGGACCAATGAAGCCCACCATGAAATCAATGGCGTGATTCGTGGGCAGAATACTCAAATAGCGCACTCCCGGCCAGAAGGGGTACCAGGCGGTGAGCGAGCTGCATTGCTCCAGATAATTCTCGTGCGTCATGACACAGCCCTTGGGGCGGCCTCCTGTTCCCGAGGAGTACACGATGCAGGCGACATCATCCTTCTGACGCATCACGAAGTCAGGGCCGCCTTTCCGTTTGAAATCCTCCCAGCGAAATGCGCCCGCGAGATCGGCGCCCAACGGAGCTTCGGTGACAAGAACGATTTTGGTTCCGATGTTTTGAAACCCGGGATCGGCCATGATCGCGCGCCAGAGGTGATAACCGACAACGAGAATTTTGGCCTTCGAGTGAGCCAGCAGTTGCAGATGTTCGGCGGCCGTGAGCTTGTAATCGAGGGGAACCAGAACGCCGCCGCAATAGAAGATGGCATACGCAGATATCAGCCACTTTGACTGGTTCGTCATGATGATGGCGGCGCGATCGTTGGGATCGAAGTCGGCGTCCTCAAGAGCCCGGGCCAGTGGAAGAGCAACTTCTTTGAAATCAGAATACGTCAGGCGAAGTTTTTCGCGATCGCGCTCGGCTTCGACGAGACACACGTCTTTGGAGAAGCGTTCGAGAGCATCGCTAAGAGCCGCGCCGAGGCATGTGTATTGACGGAGATCGAGCATTACGAAGTTGCTGACTCTAGATTGTAGATTGCCCATCGAACAATAAGCAGACAGGCTTTGCGACGGTGTTCCCTAGCGATCAACAAGCTGCAATCTACGATTGAGTTCTAAAGGCGAATCTGGATCTTGCCAGCCAAGGTGCGAAAATCGGTTACGCCCTGCAGTTCGTAATCGGGCAACTCAACCCGGAAATGGTTCTCTAACTTCGTGAGCAAGTCGAGCGCCTGCAGGCTGTCGATGCCGAGCGTCTTGAAGAAATCGTCGTCAGGGGAGAGTTTCTCGCGCGGCACCTTGAAGTGGGCCGCGGCGAGAGTCAGTATCTCGTCTAGCGTCTTTTCAGCGGTTGGCATAAACAGTCATTCTAATTCAGTTTGGCTTACGGCAAATAGGGCTGGGCATCTGTGCTTTCTACGAACTTCTTCAGTCCGGCCTGCACTGCGGGGCGGGGCAGGAGCTCGCAGAAAATGTCGATCTCTCTGCGCAATTCATCGAAAGGAATCGGTTTGACGAAGCGCTTGGCGGAAGCCACGGTGGTAGCGTCGAACTTCCCGATCTGCATTGCCGTGGCCCGTGCCGCACGCAGTACCTCGCCTTCGCCGGTTACCTGGCTGACCAATCCGACCTGTTGCGCCTTCGTCGTATTGAAACTGCGCCCCGTCAACAGCAGGTCGCGAACAACGGCATTGCCCAGATCGCGCTTCAGGCGCGGAATTCCGCCGAAACTGGGAATCAGCCCCAACCGAAGCTCTGGAAAGCAGAAACGCGCCAGTTTGTCGGCAACGATCAGATCGCACGTCAGCGCAAGTTCGAACCCTCCGCCAAACGTGACCCCGTGCACCGCCGCAATGGTCGTCAGCGGCGCCGCGTCGAGTGCGTTCATCACCGCATGAATTCGCTCTAAATATTCTCGAGCATGTTTGGCTACCTCCGATTGTCCATACTCTTGAATCCATCCGTAGAGCTGTCGCAAGTCGGCTCCGGCGCAGAATCCAGCCTTCAGCGCACTGTAGAGGATGAGGGAATGCGCCTCCTGGCTCAGCACGTCGAGGACAGCGACGAATTTCTCCAGTTCCTCAACTGTGGAAGAATTGATCTCGTTCAGAGGATCACGGTGAAGAGCCAGTTCGATAATCCCGTCTTTCAAGTCCCAGGACAGCGTTTGCCCATGAAATTGTTTCATGCGTTGACCCGGCTCCTAGACCGCCTGCCTGACTCGGTACATTTCCTCAATCTCATTCTTCAGTCGGGAGGAGATCGAATCCCGTTTCAGCTTTCCGTTGGCGGTAAGCATGCCGTTTTCGATAGAGAACGGTTCTGTGCGGATGACGAATGCCCGCACTTGCTTGTAGTGGGGCAAGGACGCATTCACCGCATCCAGTGCGGACTGCACTTGGTCACTAAACACGCTGCCGGTCACGATGGCCGACAGATATCCCCGCCCGTTTCCGACGATGACGATGTGCTGCGCGCGCGGCAAATGCTTTGCTACTTCGTCTTCTATCGTTTCTGGCGCGATCTTGTGGCCGGAACCGAGAACGATCAGATTCTTGATGCGTCCGACAATGTTCCATGTTCCCGTCTGGTCTAATTCACCCTGATCGCCGGTGTGAAACCATCCGTCACGCAGGACCTCGGCTGTCTGCTGGGGGCGGTTCCAATAGCCTGGGAAAACGTTGGGGCCACGGACAATAATCTCGCCATTCTCGGCTAGCCTCATCTCGACACCGGCAATGGTTGGGCCTACGCGGCCGGGCACGGGATCTTTAGGATCATCCATGGTGCAGATGCCGGTCGTTTCGGTCAGCCCATAGACCTGGAGCACTGGAATGCCGAGCATTTTGAAGTAGTCTTGCGTTTCGGGAGTAAGCGGCGCGGACCCACAGATCAGGGCCTTCAAATGTTCGCCCATCATTTTCTTGCGAATCGCGGGAAAAACCAGCACATTCGCTAACCAGAGCCAAAACGAATCGCCGGTCTGCGGCTGCTCCCTTTTGCGCCCCCACGCTGCTTTCGCTCGCGAGTAGACGGTTTCCGCGATGCCACCTTTTTGCGCGATCTGCTCATCGACGCCGCGGCGCATGCGCTCAAGCAGTTGAGGGACATTGAGAAAATAGTGTGGCGCGACAGCGGGCATATCGCTCGCGATTTTGGTCAAGTCCGTGTTCAATGTGACCAGGCTTCCACGCAACATGAAGGTCAGAACTGCAATCCATGATGCGCAGAAACTCAACGGCAGATAGTGGAAGATGCGGTCCTGGCCGGTGCGGCCGCCCATCAGTTCGTCGAGCCTCGCCAATGTACAACCTAGCATGAAGCCGACGTTTGCCGCGGTGAGGACAACGCCTTTGGCTTCTCCCGATGTGCCGGACGTGTAGATGATCGTTACCGGGTCTTCATCGCGTACCTGGGGACGATCCAGCGCAATTCCCTCCACGCCGCGGAAGATTTCATCGAACAGCGGGAGTGGCGGGGTCTGAGGCCATGCCTGTTGAGTTCCGTCGCGAAGCGTCGTGTCGCCGCAGCAGACCAGGGCGGGCGTGCTGTCTTTCATCATCGCGACCAGTTCAACCGGAGACTGACGGAAATAGAGCGGAACGACGATCAGGCCCTCGGCCATTGCCGCCAAGTCCAGCGCGATCCAGCGGATGCTGTTGGGCGCCAGAATGCCGCAGCGGTCACCTTTCTTCAGGCCCTTCGATGCAAGAAATGTCCGCGCCTTGCGGACCAACTCCAGCAATTCGGGCCCGGTGACGCCCGTGGTCTGTCCGTTGCGCATCTCTAGCAGGACCCGGATAGCGGGTGCGGATTTGAGTTGCGAAAAAATGTCTCCAACGAAGGGCATGATCAGTTCTGGGACCGGGACGACTAACTAAACGCTGATATCAACTGCCGCAGCGACTCGTTCATGGGCGGCAGGTAATCTTCCCAACTCCATTCGCCCGTGCGTGTCGGGAAATCGGGATAGCGCCGCTGAACTTCCTCTTCGAAGAAAACGCCCATCTGCGCCATGATTCTCAGATTCTTCACAACGGTGCGTGCGATGCCGTCCGAGATACGCTCGCCTTCGGTAGCCAGAACGTTCAGCGCTGTCAAGAGCTTTGGTTCGAGGTCCGGATCGTCCACCGTCATCAGCAGTTCCGGATGTCCACGCTCGCGCATGAGGTTGCGAATGCGTTCGTCCATGGTGATGCCTGCGGATGGAACAAGCGAGGGCATCGAGGTCACGATTCCATGATAGCGGGAAGAAGCCATCATGTGGCACGAGCACAGAATACTGACCAATTCATACATGTTGTATTGATCACTGGTCAGAACCGGCACTCCGCCCAATGTCTCTGAGATCCTGTTTGCGGGACGCGCGTCGAGCCGTTCGGTCGCCACGAGGATCACAAAAACGTTGCGCTGTTTGCGGAATGCTGCGACGGCATTCGCGATCGACGTCAGATAATGCTGGTAGGCGCGATCCGCGGCAGGTCCCGAGTTGTGGAAGTAAACGGTTCGGTAATGACTGTCTTTGAAAGCGCCGGTAAGACTGTGCATCGCATATTTCGCGACGGAGGCTTTCACGGGCCACTCGAAAGGATTGATCGGGCAAACAACCAGCACCGGCGTCTTGCCGTCCCAACCAACCTGGCGTAACACACTCTGGCCGAATTCAGCTGGCTTTGGTTCGAAGGTCCACGCGGTGTCGGTGCCCAGTTGGGTGGGGACTCCGAGTTCGCTCAGGATGCCGCGTGACTCCTCATTTCGCGTGATGACCAGCGAGTTCTTGCAGTAGCGGGCGCACATCTTGGCAACCAGCGGGTCCATGTGGCCGGCTTCGGCGCCATATCCGACCGAGAGCTTATTCTCGACAGCGGCAATACCGAGAGAACCAATCATCATGGTGGTGAGCGCATTGGCGAATTTGCTTTTGAACATCGAGCCTTCGCATGCGACTACACCATGGTGCCTGGGAACTTCGTCCGACAAAAACGGGGGAAAGATATCGGGCAGATGAACTTGCCGGGTACCTTCGAAATATCCCTTGGAACGGTCGAAGTTCTGGCTCATCACGCTAAACTCGACACGGTCTGCGCCGAGGATGTGCCGGATCTGGCGCAGCATCTCTTCCACCCGCACATCAGAACCCGTGTTGCGGGTACCGTTGTATCCGGCGAAAAGGAGCTTTAGTTTCTCGCCGGGCTGCCACGGTTTGTTGCCACCCAGC
>DATEHP010000327.1:0-9585 GCA_035279505.1 Candidatus Sulfotelmatobacter sp.
CCAGAACTCAGAATCAAGAGGAACTTTCGGGAGGCTATTGGGAAAATCTGCGCTACAGAAACCGCTGTATCTTCCTGATGATGAATTGTGTCCTCACAAATGAGAGCTATCGGTCCACGTGCTTACAGAAACTGGAGATGCAGCTGGCGGACCCACCACCGCAGGATAGGGGAGTCGGCACCCTTTTTTCTGGCAAGAGACGTGCACAGCATGTGGTCAGCATAGGTTTGATCCTGCTCCGCAGCATAGCAATGCAGACGAGCCCATATGCGAAAACGGATTGTTACACCGATTCCCGGCACTGCTCATACGCAGGAAGATTGGCTAGATCTTGAGCGCGCCGCCACAATGGAGGCCACGTCAGAGGATAAAGACTTTCCAATTGAGTCTTCGTTATCGTTCCCGCCAAGACAAGGCTGGCGCGCGTCTCAACCGGGCGCGCAGACGATACGGCTGGTTCTTGATGAGCCTCAGAGGCTCCAAAACATTTCTTTGGTGTTCGACGAGGATGGGATGACTCGAACGCAAGAGTTTGTTTTGCGAGCATCCTCGAATGCTGGTGAGCCCTTTCGAGAGATTGTGCGCCAGCAATGGAATTTTAGTGCGCCTACGTCAACGCGGGAGATCGAAGAATACGCAGTTGAAATCTCGGACGTTCGTCTACTTGAGCTGGCGATCGTGCCCGACATCAGTGGTGGTTTGGCACATGCCTCACTTAAGAGTTTGCGTCTGGCTTCAGCTCAGCAGAGAGGACACGTGACGTTAATGCGGTCACGATTAATGCTTGTCACGATGATTTTGTCCTTGCTCTCCTCCTTTGTAACAGCACAATCGCAGTCCAATCCACGGATCTCACCCGCCGACCTGGTTAAGTCCGTGATCTACAGTGAACTTAACCCCCGCATGACCGAGGTCCGTTGGAAGTATCTACTAGTCAAGGAAGTAGGCGGCAAACAAGAAACAAGAGAAGTGATCGAAACCAAATCAGGGTCGCTTGAGCGCTTGATTGCAATTGCCGATAAGCCCTTGACGGCCGACGAGCAGCGTGACGAGACCGAACGCATTCTGAGACTCTCCCACAACGCAGAGGAGCAGCTCAAACTTGAGGAGACCCACAAAAAAGATGCAGAACAAGGCGATGCCTTCCTCAAAATGGTCCCTGAGGCGTTTCTCTTTGAATACGCCGGTGAGAGTGGTCGCTTAACCAAACTAGTTTTTAGGCCCAACCCTGGGTTCCGGCCTTCCTCCCGTGAGGGAAAGGTCCTGCACGAGATGGCGGGTGAGATATGGGTTGATGTCAAGCAGCAACGCTTAGTCAGCATCTCTGGTCAGCTAGTGAATGAAGTCAAGTTCGCCGGAGGGCTCCTCGGGCACCTCGAAAAGGGCGGACAATTCGCGGTGGAGCGGACCGAGGTTGAACCTGCCCATTGGGAAGTGGCGAAAATGACTGTGAACATGCGAGGCAAAGCCCTTCTCTTCAAAGCCATTACGGTGCAACAGAAAGAGCTCCACCGAAACTTCGAGCGTGTTCCAGACGATCTAACTATCTCTGATGCTGCGGCGCTTCTACTTAAACAATCTCTGCTAGCCGCCAAACGTTAGGCTCTCACCCGTTGAAGTACAGGAAATGATCGGCGGCAGGCCACAAGTTAACCACGTCTCCCGTTGCACGAAGAGGGATCGTTGGCACCGCGCGGTAAAAGAAAAGCAGCCAAGAAGAAAACTGAAGTAGATTTCCCACTCATGGGCTAGGGATAAAGACCCATTGGCCAGCGCCTCGGGTTCTGCCGGTGTATATCGGAAACACGGAGCGGTGCACCACCGCCCACTTGCTCTGGGCGATGCAGAGCACTTCGGATTTTGGCTGGTTCTTTGCATCAGTTAAGGCTCAAAGCGATCCCTATTAGTAATTACTTCTCCACGTACAAAAGGGAGTTGCGGCGCTCACTGAGAAGATCCTCGTCAACATTTTGCACGACCCGGTATCCGTTCTAGCACAGACCACATGTTGGGTGGGTGGTCTACCACTCCGTCCTCTCTAACTAAATACTAATAAATTCAATAAGTTAGATAGGAAGGACATGCGAGATACCCCACCACACCACCAAGGGTGCTGTGCTAGAGATGGGTGTCTGGTCAGGCTACTTGATCCACTCATGTTCTGGGAGTAACATTTGCGCCGAAAATGACGGACGCTGTTCCCCACGATTCCGAGAGACGCCGGTATCCCAGAGCTAAGATTCCGGTTGAGTTGTTGTGTCCCGGGAAGGCACCGATGCGAACAGCGACGGATGAGATTAGCGTTTGTGGCTGTTACATTGAAACAATGTTTACGTTGGAGGTGGGCACGAAACTCGATTTGATACTATCGCTCAAGGATGAGACGATCCGTCTTAAGGGTGTTGTCGCCACAAAATACCCGCAAGTGGGCAATGGAATTGACTTCATTGACATCAGTCCCCAAGATCTTTGATATTGAGCAATTTCATTTCCGAATTTACGTGACAAGGGGTTGCGGTGCCGAGGCGCAAGGCCCTTTGGCGATAAGTGGCGCGCTTACTTTATCGTCCAATCATATTTCGACAAACAGCGCTAGTTCGAAAGCCACGGAGTCTCGGGACGCAATTTATGCGCTCTTCTTCCCATTTCACCTTTCCCCATCCTGCCCTCTTCGCCGCTGCAGTCTTCTTCCGCTTAGGACCCGAGAAAGTCCGTTTCTCGTGAATGGGAACTACTTCGCGAGCCGTCGAGCTGATGGGAGAGTTCGACGGTGACGCCGGCATAGCTGCGCAGGCCAGGGCGTGGGGGCAGCGCGATGGTAGCGGCTCCGAGGGTGACGACGTGATCGGCAACTGACGACGCGCGGGTAGCGAAAGCTAAGACAGCGGGCGAGATTGAAGCGGCGGGGGAGAGTGCGGAAATCGCGAGCCGAGTCGGCGGCGGGCGGGCGAAGCGCTGGTTGTAGTCGCTGCAAAACACGGCGAGAACGGCATTGGCTTGTTCCACGGTCCTGGCTTGAGCCAGACGGAGTTCGCTGACCAGGCGGTCCTGACAGATGCGCCAGAGGCGCTCGACGCGTCCCTTGGCTTGCCGAGAGTAGGCGGGGATTTGCTGAATGCCGAGTTCTTCGAGAGCACGTCCAAGATGCGTGGGGGATTGTTGCCCGGCGAGTTGTTCGGCCAGAGTCCACTAGGAATCGTTGCGCTGGAAGATGCAATGGCCATCGCGGTAGAGACTGAGCGGGACGCCGTGAGTGGTGATCATGGAGCGCAGAGCGAGGAGATACCCGGCAGTGTTTTCGGCTTCGAGTTGGAAGTGAGCAGATAGGATTTGTTTGGTGGCGTCGTCCTGAAAGCCGATCAGGGTGAGGCGAGGACCACGGCCTTGGAGCCAGTCGTGGGTACTGGCGTCGGTGAGCGCCATCATGCCAAAACGCGGGCGGGGCGGGCGGCGAGAGCGGTACTCAGTTGCAGCAGACGGGCGGCTTCGCGTACGCTCAGCCGCAGGTGCAGCGGCTCAAGCGGCGCTACCAGCCCGATTCCATCGCGGCAATCGCGGACGCACCGTGCCCTGGGCCTTTCCTGTTCCCCAGAAGGTTTTGATCTTGACCCTGGCCCGTCCGCCCGCTGAATTCTCAATCACTTTCACTCGCTGGAACTCTTTCTGACTCATCGTCACCATGCTGGGAGGGTGACAGAGTCTCATTGCAGTTAAGGGGTGACATTATCTTGGAGCATCTACATGAGAAAATTCCAAGGTTGACTCCCAGCTACAGCATCTGGCAACATTCCGACCATCTTCGCAAACCTTGCTCGCGAATCTACGGCATGATCCACGACGCAATCTATTCGACGCGATTCACGCTTGAGCAACTGACTTGCCTCATCGATCCGGACAAGCTTGCTGCTGGTCTGTGATCTCCTAGGCGCACGATTGCGGATTTCTTTGACTACGAATACTGCGGAGGTCGCCATGAAGTTCACAAACTGGATTCTGTGTTGCGTAGTCGGGACAGTGATACTGGCGCCATGGTTTTGTCCGGCGCAGGACGCCACTGGTAGGATCATCGGCACGGTGTACGACCAGCAAGATGCTGTGATCGCCGACGCCCGAGTCACGGTGACCGAGGTGGCGACGCAGTTGTCGCGGTCAACCACGACTGACCGGAATGGCTCCTTCCAGATCCTCGCGCTTCCTATCGGCGACTACAAAGTGTCGGCTGAACACACGGGTTTTCGCACCACCATCAGCGATCTCCAGAAGCTTCTAATCAATCAGTCCTTACGCATTGACTTAAGGATGACCGTGGGGACGGAGAGTCAGACACTCAATGTGGAGGGCAATGCGGCCGCGATCGAGACTGTGGACGCCACCTTGGGACAGTCGGTAACCAGTCGCCAGTTGGTAAACATGCCGCTGAACGGACGGGACGTGCTTGACCTTGCATTATTGCAGCCTGGAGTCACCGAAAGTAATGACGATAACGGCGGGGCAGGCAACTTCAGCATCGCGGGCGGGCGCACGGATTCAGTAACGTACCTTCTTGACGGCGGGCAAAACAACGACCTGCTGGATAACAGCCAACTCTTGAATCCCAATCCCGACGCAGTAGCCGAATTCCGACTGCTGACCAGCAACTACACGGCGGAATACGGACGCAACGGAGGCGGCATCATTAGTGTGGTAACGAAATCGGGCACCAACCAGTTTCACGGCAGCGCATTCGACTTTCTGCGAAACACGACCTTCGATGCCAATGATTATTTCAACATCATTGCCCAGCCCACGCCGCTTCCCCGCAACGATCTTAAGCGCAACCAGTTTGGCGCCACGCTGGGCGGGCCGATTCTGAAGGGTCGCCTGTTTTTCTTTACCGCCTATCAGGGACAAAGGCAGGTCCTGAACGAGACGTTGCCCGGCAACTTGACGTTCACGCCACAAGAACTGAGCGGAGATTTTTCGCAGGCCGCGACCGATAGCAATGGAAACGTGATTCCCGATCCAGGCGTGGCGGCGTTCTTGACTGCGAATCCTTACTTTGCCACGCCAAACGGCCATGCGAGCCAAGCCATTATCGATCCCACGAAGTTTAATAGCGTATCAAAAGCGTACATCGGTGCAAATCTAATTCCAACAGCACCGGCGACGGCATCGGACCCGGCGCATGGCCTGCTTTCTTTTTCGCAAAGGACAACCGATGACCGGGACGAACTAACTCAAAAGATTGACTTCACGCCCAACAACAAAGATCGGTTTTCTGGCACAGTCGGCTACAACCGTAATCCTTTTCTACGGGCGTCAGGTTTCGCAACCGTTCCCGGATATGCAGACTTGGTGCAGTCGTGGTATTACTTTCTCAACTTCGCTTACACACGTACCATTTCGTCCTATTTGCTGAACGATTTTCATTTTGTGACCCACCGCAGCAACTATAAAGACCATCTGCCGTCCCGCAAACTCCCGACCGGTCCCCAGTTGGGAATTGGAATTACGGCCGATGCTGCTACCGGCCCCACAAACCTGTTTTTTCAGGATTCCGGTCTGTCCGTGGGATTCGACGAAAACGGTCCCACTACCTACATCGAGAACACCTTCTCCTGGACTGACATGCTTTCCTGGACGCGCGGCAACCACAATTGGAAATTCGGTGGCGGGTTTACTCCCTATCAGGAAAATCTGCGTTTCGACTATATCGTCAACGGAGAATTTGACTTCTCAGGAGCTAGCAGTACGGCAACCGTAAACGAATACGCCGATTTTCTTCTGGGTGTTCCAATCAGTTACATTCAGGAAGCTTCTGCTCCCTCCAATATCCGCAGCAAGAACACGTACTTCTTCGTCCAGGATGAGTGGCATGTGCGCAAGAACCTGGTTCTTACGCTGGGGCTGCGCTACGAGTACTCAACACCGAAGATCGATACCCAGGGCCGTACCTTCTCGGTTGTTCCCGGCGAGCAGTCGAAGAGATTCATCAACGCTCCCGTCGGCTTGGTCTTCCCGGGTGACCTGAATGCTCCACACGGAACCAACTTTCCCGATAAGAATGACTTTGCGCCGCGATTCGGCTTCGCCTGGGATCCACAAGGCAACGGGAAGACAAGCTTACGTGGGGGCATCGGCGTGTTCTATGACATCCTGAAGGGCGAGGACAACATCCAGTACAACGGGCAGCCGCCATTCGTGGGTAGTGCAAACCTTTTCTTCGGTGGTCCGAATCAGCCGGTTACCAGTGAAATCAACTACCTGCCCCAGCCGTTCGTCGCAGCGGGCGTTCCGAATTCTTTTCCCTCCCAACCGCCGAATTCCAATGTCGATTTCTCTCCCTTCCTGCCTTTCAATGGGACAGGCTCCATCTACATCACCGATCCGCACCTGCGCACGCCCTATATCTACCAATACAATCTCAGCCTGGAACGACAACTCGCTGGAAGCATGGTTCTGGAGATGAACTATGTGGGCAGCTCGGGACATAAACTCACCTCGCTGGTGGATATCAACCCAATGATCCTGGGGACCGTGGATCGGCCACTCAATCTCACTCCGGGAAACAATACATGTGTCACTTCGTTTGATCCGGTGCCTTGCAGTTTCGGACCCATGCCCGAGTTCCGCAATGTGTCGCGGCAGAACTACAACAGCCTGGAGGCTAGTTTGACGCGGCAGGCAAGATCCTCGGAGCTGGGTACGGCATACTTCACTCTGGCCTACACCTATGGCCACAACCTGGACAATGCTTCAGGATTTCGCCAGCGCAACTCGAGCGTCCCGGCATACCTTCCTCAGCACTTCTATGCCTCAGGAGATAGCGACATCCGCCATCGCATTAGTTTTAGTGGAGGCTGGGATTTGCCCTTCGACCGAGCTTGGGGCCGCGGCCCAAAGCGACTGACGCGAGGCTGGAGCCTCTACCCGATTTTGACTTGGCGAACCGGCTTTCCCTTCGATGTTGGCGCCAAGGCTCCCGGACGTTTCGATCCGACGACACCGGGCCCATCGGGAGCGGGGGATCCCTTGCTGCCAAATGCAGAACTAGTGGCTCCCATCCATTATCTGGATGCGCGCAAGAAGACGACCATCAACGTGATCGATTACTTCAGCCAGATTGGGAATGGCAGTTGCGGCCCTTATGCGACAACCCAGATCACTGGCAATTTCTTCATTGATCCCAACAGTCTGACCAATGCCTTGTACTATAACGGCGACGGCAGTAATCCTTGCTTCCCAACCTTCGACCCAGTGAACAACCCATCGCAACGCACTTACGGCCTGTCGCGGAACTTTCTGCGCGGCCCGCACCAAACGAATTTTGACCTCGCCTTGGCTAAGACTACGCCATTGATGGCTGACCGCGTGAATCTGGAGTTTCGCGTGGAGGCGTTCAACGTTCTAAACCATCCGGAGTTTGCCATTCCGGATACGAATGTCAACGATACCTTCACTACATTTGGACAGGTCATCTCAACTGGAACGTTTCGCGGTTCGGCAGCGCGCATTGTGCAACTCGCCGCGAGATTGTCGTTCTAGGGACATAAACTTCCGAACTGCCAGGAACGAAGATGCCCCGGGAGTTTGTTTTAATTGCTTTGCGAGTGTTTGATGGTCACCGTTCCGTAATCCGGCATCGTCCATCTCACAGCCATTCAAGGTCAAGCACACTTGCTGCAACTCAACGAATCGCGTGCGCGTCACCTCCAGGTCGAAGTCAAAATCCCCGTCTGAGAATCGCATCGTCACATGATTTTATTCGTCATTTGATGTCTGGGGCCAAGCGATGCCGAGTGCTCGACCAATGGGCAGCAAGAGAGAATCCAGCCGAATTATCGTCGCCGGGTACTTCGCCTGCCGGACCTCGATCATTGCAAAACGGCGGTTCTCGAGATCTGAAAGTTTTCGAGACATTGCTACCAGGCGAAATAGCGTAAAATTGTTGATGTTTTCTGGAATCCAAGAAGGAGATTCCGACTTAGTCATGTCGTTACTCTCCAATTTCTGTCGTCATGTCCGCCTCGTGCTTTGCGCGTTCGCCACCACGCTGTTCATTCTGACACTTTCGCGCCCAGTTTGCGCCCAGATCGCGCCTTCCGCACATAAGCGCTTGCTTGGCTATTATCCCGCGTGGTCGAAGTACAACACGCCGCCCTATACCGCAGACCAGATCCCCTACTCTAAGCTCACACATATCGCGCACGCCTTCGTGCTGCTCACCGCCAAGGCCGACGGTACACTCGACATTCCCCCGGGCACTATCGAGCCTGCACTGATCAAGAAGGCGCATGCCGCTGGCGTCAAGGTGCTGATTTCGATTGGTGGCGGCGATGGCATCCAAGGCCCCCGCTTTAACAAGATGGCGAAAACGGAGACCGGGCGGCAAGCTTTTGTCGAGAACATTCACCACTTCCTGACGAAGTATGGGTATGACGGGGTCGACATCGATTGGGAGGTCCCGAACCCTCCCGATCGTGCGAACTGCACCACGCTCATGCAGGAGCTGCGCAATGAACTGCCTTCACCCTGGTTGATTTCGATGGCCGTGACAGCCGACCCAGGAAACTACGGACAGGGCCTCGACATTCCGGCGCTCGCTCCCCTGCTCGACTTCATGAACGTCATGACCTACGACTTCTACGGAACGTGGTCCGGCGCGACGGGACTTGTGTCGCCTTTGTTTCAAGACCCGGCCGACCCTCAGCAGGCCGGTAGTGTGAAGACTTCCATGGACCTTTACGCAAACCAGTACGGTGTCCCGATCAGGAAACTTAATATCGGCACGCCCTTCTACGGCTACGAATGGGACGGAGTTGACATGCTGTGGGCGCAGTGTTCCGCCTGTTCGAGCTCTTCGCAGAACTACGCCCCATACATCAAGCAGCGCATCAACCATCACGGCTGGGAGAATCACACTGACCCTGAGTCCGACGGCTCACCGTATTTGACAAACTCAAAGATTCCCGGGCTCATTACCTATGACGGCGTGGCCTCGACTGAGAAAAAAGTACGCTACATAAAAAGCCGGCGATTCGGCGGCGTCTTCACATGGGAGTTGAGCGCGGACTATGACGGAAAGTCGCAGGATCTCCTCGACGCGATGTATGAGGCGTGGAAGTAGATCTCATTCCTCTACATGCAGCGACACTTCTGAGCGGTACTTTTCAGAGACCTAGCCCTAAATTTACGAGGCAAGAACAAGTCAGCTGCTTTCCGAAACTCCAACTAACTTGGCCAGCGCCTTCCAGTGCCGTGCGTGCGGTTGGTAAGCGGCAGTATGAAGGTGGAATTTCCCATTGTCTTTGCTTTCAGTCAAAGAGCCGCTGCACCAATCTGCGCCACAATGTCCGCTGGTCTCAGGATGGTGCGCCAATGAACGAACGTGAACAATACATGTTGAATGCCTTGCGCGCGATTGCTTCCTATGGCAGAGAAGGAAAGCTTGTGGTTGCGTCCATACATGATCGAACACAAGCTTAAGTGGGACAACGATGAAGACGTTAAAGTTTGGATGCGTCGAATTGCCGAAGATGCGATCCAGTATGCCGCAAGCGTCCGGGGATCGGGGAGTGTCGCGGTATGACCCAACTTGGCCCTGGA
>DATEHP010000328.1:0-26790 GCA_035279505.1 Candidatus Sulfotelmatobacter sp.
ATCGTTGGTGGGTAAGGTTCGGCCGATGCTGGTCGTGTTGATGGCTGCCGTAATCTTAATCGTTTTCGTCGTGTCTCTAAACATTGGCAGCCTTCTTCTGGCGCGCGCCTCTGGACGACAGCAAGAGATGGCAGTGCGCGCCGCGATGGGAGCAAGCGGGGGCAGAATGATCCGGCAGATGCTCACCGAATCGCTGTTGCTGGCCTTCATCGGGGGAATCGCAGGGCTCACGACGGCGGCGATTACGCTGAAAGTCGTCTTGCGATTTGTGCCTGCGAATCTTCCGCGGCTGGGCGAAGTAAACATTGATTGGCGGGTGCTGGGATTTGCGTTACTGATTTCGCTCGCGACCGGGCTCCTGTTTGGGCTGGCTCCCGCGATTCATTCCTCGAAGGCGGGACTTGCGAGCACGATGCGCGAGGGCTCGCGCGGCTCAGGCTACAGTGCGAAGGCCGGGCGCATGCGCGACGCACTGATGGTGTCGCAGCTGGCTTTTGCGGTAGTGCTGATGATCGGCGCGGGGCTCCTATTGGAAACGCTGCGCGATTTGTTGCGGCAGAATCCGGGCTTCAATCCATCGCAAGTGGTGACGGCGAATATCTATCTGCCGAACCCGAATAATCCGCAGCTCGATCCATATCACACCTTAGCGCAGCAGATTCCGTTTAATCGCGAACTGCTACGGCGCGCGAACGCGATTCCGGGCGTGGAGTTGGCGGCGATTACGTCCAATTTGCCGGCCGCCGACACAATCAATAGCGATGCGGCGGCGTACGGCGCCACGAATCACAATTCGCTGGACATCGAAGACCGGCCCACGGAATCCTCGGGAGATTTGAGCGCCGAAGTTATCCGCACCAGCCCGGAGTATTTTCGGGTGATACAAACCCCGCTGGTGGAGGGGCGCTTCTTCACCGAGGACGATGAAAATGGCAAATTGCCCGTGGCGATCATCGATGAGGCGACGGCAAGGCGCTACTGGTGGCCGGATCATGATCCGGTGGGCCGGCGGCTGCGTATCCGGTTGCGTTTCGGGCAGAATCCTGTGAATCCATGGAGCACCGTGGTGGGCGTGGTGAAAAATATCAAGCACGACGGGCTCGATGTCGATGACGTGCCGCACCTCTATGTTCCGCTGAATCAATTTGTCGGGCGCACGTTGAGCTTGGCGCTGCGAACTTCGTTGCCGGCGAGCACGCTGGAGGCGCAACTTCGCGGCGCGATTCAGAGTGTAGATCCGGAGCTGCCGGTGTTCAACGTCACCTCGATGGATGAGGTACTGGATGCATCGCTGGCATCGCGCAGGTTTTCGGCGAATTTGGTGGCGGGATTTGCGGGGGGGGCGCTCTTGCTGGCCTCGATCGGAATTTACGGCTTGCTGGCCTATATGGTTGGCCAAAGATCACGCGAGATTGGTCTGCGGTTGGCGTTGGGTGCCCAGCGAGCGGATGTCTTGCGACTTGTCCTGGGGAAAGGTGTAGTCCTGGCTGGCCTCGGAATTGTGGCTGGCGTGATATTTTCCGCTTCTACCGCTTCGATGATGGCAAGTTTGCTCTATGGCGTTCGCCCACATGATCCGGCCGTATTTCTGATGGTGCCTTTGCTTCTGCTCGTCGTTGCGATAGCCGCTAGCTACATTCCGGCTTGGCGAGCGACCAAGGTGGATCCAATTGTGGCGCTGCGGGAATCGTGAGTTCCTTGGGCATGGACGCGTCGAGTGATGTGGGAACGGCCCGCGCCCACAAGGCATTGGAAGCGCGCGCAACCTCGGGCTGCACCATCCTGACCATCTAACCCAGTATCGAAAGGAGTTTGCCATGAGCAAGACCGCAGTTACCTCGCCCGAACTCGCGCCGCCGGTCGGCCCGTTTTCCCAGGCGATCAAAGTCGGTGGTTTCCTCTACTTCAGCGGTCAGGTCGGCCAAGACCCGGCCACTGGTAAGGTGGTCGTGGGGGGTATTGTGGCCGAGACAGAGCGCGTCTTCCAGAATCTCTCGGCGGTTCTCAAGGCGGCCGGCAGGACTTTCGATCACGTTGCGCGCGCCGGCGTGTATCTCACGAGCATGAGTGACTTCGGCGCGATGAATGGCATTTACGCCAAGCATTTCAGTCAGCCCTTTCCCGCCCGCACGACGATCGCGGTGGCCGCGCTGCCGTTCGGGGCCTGCGTTGAAATCGACCTCGTCGTCAAGGCTTGAGGCGACGCACGGAGGTTAATTCTATGAAGTACACATTTCACATCGTCGATGTTTTCAGTTCGACACCGTTCGGCGGCAATCAACTCGCGGTTCTGCCTGAGGCGGCTGGCATTTCGACCGAGGGCATGCAGAAGATTGCCCGCGAATTCAATTTCGGCGAAACGACCTTCGTCCTGCCGAAGAAGGATCCTGCGAACACGTGTCGGGTGCGCATCTTCACACCTCGGACGGAGCTCGACTTCGCGGGGGCTCCCTCGGTCGGCACAGCCTGTGCGCTTGTGATGAAACAGCACGTACGGCTCAGTGATCCAGTCCAGCTCATTCTGGAGGAGAATGTCAGTCCCGTGACGGTTCACGTCGCTCAGCGAAACGGGGGGTTTCACGGCACGTTGACGCTATCGGGGAAGGTCGAGGCACCGACCGGCGCACCTTCTCCGACTGAACTCGCCGCCGTCCTATCCGTCGAGCCCGCCGCGGTGAGCCAAGTCTTTTTCGCGGGCGTCGGTGTTCCACTCTGTTTTGCGCAACTGAACTCGAACGAGGCCGTCGATCGAGCGGCGATCAATCGGGCTGCCTGGGCGGCAAGCCTCTCGCGAGCGTGGTCTCCCCACATCTTCTTCTTCGCAGGAAATCTACGGGATGGCGGCAAGCTGTATGCTCGTATGTGGGCACCCGCGCTCGGCGTCGAAGAAGATCCCGCGACAGGCAGCGCTTGTGCCGCCCTCGTCGGGGCCATGGCATCGAAGCATGATTTTGGCGGGACGGCCTATCGCCTTTCCATCCAGCAAGGTGTCTTGATGGGGCGCCGTAGCGAAATCCAAGCGGAAGCGCGTAAGAGCGGAGGCGTCGTGACCTCTGTCAGCGTTGGCGGTGCCACGGCCTACATCGCAAGTGGCGATATCGAGGTGCCGCCGTCCGCGCTTGTGTCTCAAACCGTCGAAGGCGCCCCCATGCGTGTAAACCGGCGGCAATGAGTGACCAAGCCGTGCGGGCTCAGGGACCTCGGCTAAAGCGCTGCGGCTTCTGGATTCGTCGATTACGATTCATCAATAGGTGTTGTGGCATTAGATTTATGAGTAGACGCTGTAGAGGCAGTGGAGGCAGCATGAACAGATCAGTGTGTAGAGTGATGATGGGCGTCGTCGGCTTGGCGGTGCTCGGGATGACCGCAACGCTGGCCGACGTACAAACCGACGGTGCGACGGCGCAGGCGCCGGATGCCGGCTGTGCGTTGCCTTCGGAACCCAAGGGCATTCCCGCCGCGATCGATGCGGCAATCAGCGGGCCCGCGGACAAGGATCGAGCCTGCATGAAGGCCCTGTTAATACCCGAAGCGCGCATAATGTTCGTTTCACTCGGCGCGGACGGAGCGCCAAGCTATAGGCTAGAGACCTTGGACGATTGGATCGCCCGCGTGAAAGCCCGTGGCCACGCCATGCTGGAAGAAAAGCAGCTGAAATTTCACATTGAGCGCTACGGCAACATCGCGCACTTATGGAGCAGCTACGCGCTGCACAGCGACGGCAAGCAAGTCGCGCGCGGCATCAACAGCATTCAAGCGATCAAAGAAGCCGGCGGCTGGCGAGTTACGGGCATCATGGTGCACGCCGAGTCGGCCACTGCGCCGCTGCCCAAGGAATATCTGCCGTAAGGGAGGCAAGCCTAAGAGCAGCGAGCCGGCACGGGCCGGCTGCGCGCGCGATTTGCGGGAGCTGCTCTGCATTAGCGTCGAATAGCGTACAGCAGGGAGCAATATGAATCCATCGGGCGGTTACCGCTGGCTAAATTTAGCACTATTTCTGATCGCGTGCCTGCCGTCGGCCGGGAATATCTATGTTCTCGCCCAGCGGTATGATGCCGACCCCCAGCAGGTCTCCGCCGCGATTCTTCTGTCCACGAGTTGATGTATCGCTGCGGGAAGGCGATACATTTATCTTGGCGTGAACCTTAGGTTTTCAAACCACTTCTGGGCGCGCCACTATCATCTTAGCGAATTACGACCGCGTCCTGCTGCGGTTGAGCCAAGAACGCGGCAAGAAGTCCACAGGCGGCCGCAAGCGAAAGCCACACGCCTGGCACGGCTCGATTGCCGGTTAGATGAATTAAATAGGTACTGATTGCCGGCGTAAATCCCCCAAAAATGGCCGTCGCCAAGCTATATGCCAGCGAGAATCCCGATGTCCTTACGTCGATCGGCATTATCTCGGTCAAGAAAACGACCATCGCTCCGTTATAGCTTCCGTAGAGGAAGGACAACCAAAGCTCCACGGTCAATAGCCGCAAGAAGCTAGGCTCCCGAACCAGCCACAGCATTGCCGGGTAAGCCGTAACCAGCATCATCACAGTAAACACAAGCAGCAAAGGCCGCCGGCCGATCCTGTCCGACAGCGCACCCATCACCGGCAGCCAAAAAAGATTCGAAGCTCCCACGCACAGAGTCACCACCAAGCTATCTATGTTCGCAAGGTGCAGCACTGAGTTGCCAAACGTCGGCGTATAAGCCGTGATCATGTAGAACGAAACGGTCGTCATCGTGACCATCATGGTCCCGATCACCACCACCGCCCAGTTCGCCGTCAGCGACCGTAATATTTCTGCCGTTGTTGGCCGGTGCTTCCGCGCCGCAAACTCATCCGTCTCCTGCAGCGAGCGCCTCAACCGGAACAAGAACGGAATAATCCCGCAGCCCAGTAACAGTGGAATGCGCCATCCCCACGCGGCCATTTTCTCTGGCGCCAGAATGGAACTGAGCAACACCCCCACAAGCGCCGCGAACATTACAGCCACTTGCTGGCTGCCTGACTGCCAGCTCACGTAAAAGCCCTTGTGGCCTGGCGTCGCGATCTCCGACAAATAAACCGACACGCCACCCAGCTCCATACCCGCCGAGAATCCTTGTAGCAGCCTTCCGATCAACACCAGCAGCGGAGCCAGCAGTCCAATCTTTGCGTAACCCGGTGTGCAAGCAATCGAAAAAATACCCACTGACATCAGCGTCAGCGTCAGAATGAGCCCGGCTCGGCGTCCGTGGTGATCCGTGTACGCCCCAAGCACGATCGCACCAAGAGGACGCATCAGGAATCCAGCCCCAAAAGTCATCAGCGACAACATCAGTGACAAAAACGGATTCCCGCTCGGAAAGAAAGCATTTCCGATCGCGGTCGCGTAATACCCAAACACCATGAAGTCATACATCTCCAAAAAATTTCCGCTGGAGACGCGCACGACGGACCAGACTTTTGATTTCCGCTCGGGAGGGACAATCATAGGACCATAGCGATCGCTGCTCCCAGCTCCTCGGTTGAGGCATTGCCGCCGATGTCGGGAGTGCGGACCTTCGCCCGAGTTAGAACATCGGCGATGGCTTTCTCGACGGCATCCGCGGCGTCCGAAGCGCCGAGATGCCGTAGCATCATCGCACCCGACCAAATCTGTCCGATTGGGTTCGCAATCCCTTTGCCTGCTATATCCGGTGCCGAGCCATGTACGGGCTCAAACATGGATGGAAATTCCTTTTCCGGATTGAGGTTGGCTGAAGGGGCGATGCCGATCGATCCAACGACGGCCGGACCCAAGTCGGAGAGAATGTCGCCGAACAGATTGGAACCGACGACCACATCAAACCAGTCTGGATGACGCACGAAATGAGCGGTCAAGATGTCGATGTGATACTGGTCCGTGCGAATATCGGGATAGTCCACGGACACGGCTTGAAAACATTCGTCCCAAAACGGCATGGTGTGAATGATACCGTTTGATTTCGTGGCGGAGGTGAGATGTTTTTTTCGCTTCCCCGCCAATTCGAAAGCATAACGCATCACGCGAGTCACTCCTCGCCGCGTGAACACAGTTTGTTGGACGGCCATCTCCTCGTCGGTACCCTCGTAGAGACGCCCGCCGATGTTCGAATATTCTCCTTCGTTGTTTTCACGAACAATGCAGAAATCAATTTCATCGGGTTTCCAATTTTTCAGCGGCGTCTCAATTCCCTCAAAAAGCCGCACGGGCCGAAGGTTTACGTATTGCCGGAAGGTTCTGCGGATGGGAATCAACAGCCCCCAAAGCGAGACGTGATCTCGAACACTTGGATGCCCCACGGCTCCCAGAAAGATGGCGTCGAACGGCCGCAGTTGCTGCAGCCCATTGGGAGGCATCATGCTTCCGGTTTTGACGTAGGTCTCGCAACTCCAATCGAACTCCTGCCATCTGAATTGGAACCCAAAGCGCTTCCCTGCCGCTTCGAGCACGCGGATGCCTTCCGGTACGACTTCTTTCCCTATGCCGTCACCGGCTATGACTGCAATGTTGAACGTTTTCATCGATGTAGAACGTTATCCCTTTTCAGTGGAAAGCAATGGCAAAATAGTGCCGACATCGCGCACAGAGTCCAAAGCCTTTACATAAGTGATGACTTTCTCGGCCTTGTCCTTGGGCCACTCTGCAAATTCGGCACAACCTCGGAACTTTGCCGCAGCTTCGTCAAAACTCATCGGGTTCGCGGGGCTGCCCTTGGCGAACTCCGCGCGGCCGGTGATGACTCGCCCATCCTTGAGGTGAATTTTCAAAAGGGATGCCATTTTGTCGTACCCCGCACTCTCTGCCACCTGGTCCACATAGAAGTCAACGCGGCCCATCATTTCTCTCACGTCCGCGCTTTGAACAATTTGATCCGAGAATTCGCTCAAGCCGGCCTTGCCACGCAAAAGGAGTATCGCCATACAAAATTCCATGCTGAACTTGGCTTCCAATCCCGTCTTTGGCCGGTGATGCAGCAGCGTGGTAGTCATCTGGTGATTGGCGCCGACCTCCAGTTTTTCCACTTGAGGCGCTTGCAGTTTGTGGACCTCGATCAGACGAGCAAGTTCGGTCATCGCGGGGTGAGCGAGGGAACCGGACGGGTAGGGCTTCAGCGAAATTCCTGGAGAAGCAAATGTCCAAGGTTTTCCGAAACGGTCCATAATCGCCCCGGGATCGAACGAACCTCCGAAGGCATGGAAGAATCCGCGCTCCGCCTCCAGAATCTGCTCCGCCGCCGTCCAACCCAGCGCGACAAGCTCGACCGAAGCCAGCCCGCTCTCGGCGGCGTGGCCGGCCTGGAACGGCTTGGTCATGGTGCCGAAATTTTCGCGCAGCCCTCCCGACTGACTGGCGACCAGACCAAAAGTATTCAGAATTTTGGATAGTTCAAATTGAAGTAGTTTCGCGCAGGCCGCCGCCGAGCCGAATGGGCCGCAGGTTCCCGTGGAATGAAACCCATCCTGGTAATGGCGAGGCGAGATAGCCTCTGCGATTTTGCATTCCACTTCCACGCCCAGATGATACGCGAGCATGAACTCCTTGCCGGAAATCGTCCGGCTTTCCGCCAACGCTAACAACGCAGGCAACACCGGCACACTAGGGTGAACGAGCAGGCCATAGACGCGATCCTTTGCAACCGCCAACTGCGTGTCGTCGAAATCATCCGCATGAATGGAGACTCCGTTTACAAAGGCGGCAAAACGTGCAGAGGTTTTTTTGGAAGAACCGATGATGGTACTTTTACCGTTGCAGATCCCCAGTCGCTCAACGTATTCCCTGGAAATCGCTCCCGTCTGCGCGCGCGACCCTGCCAGCGCCAGGCCCAAGCTGTCCAGGACAGACTTCTTGCCCAGTTCGATGACGTCGACAGGAATGTCCTCATACTTTGTTGAATAAACAAATCTGCCAACATATTCCGTCAAACCGGGAGCCTTAGGAAGATCGCCGCCTGGCGCGCCTATCTCCGTTCCTGCTGAGCCGGCGAGAGCCGCCCCAATCACCCCGAACGATGCTTTACCAAAATCACGCCTTAACAAAGTTCACCGTTTATTCCCAATGCTTATTCTGGCTGCATCGCCTTCGATATGAAAGACCCAGGCCATTACGGAGGAACTGTCACTCCTCAAAATTGGGTTCAAGGATCTAAGGTCCGGAGGTTAGGACTATTGCATACCGTCGAGTTGCTTGCGTCAACTTCCACCTTCTTTTCTATCCGTCGCGGGAGATGCAGGAGTTGTGTTCAAAAACCTCGCGAGTCCCGCACCGACTACAGTAATGGCACCAAGGTAGGCAAATCCTGAAAGAAAATGCCCAGTTTTTTTGTTTAGATAACCCACGATCAAAGGGGCAAAGTACGCTCCAAGGTTACCGATGGCGTTGACGAATCCCATCACGGAGCCGACGATTCTTGACGGCAGAGTTTCGGTCGGGATGGCCCAAAAGGCGCCCATTGGGCCATAAGCGCCCACTCCGCTGAGGGCGATGAATGCGAACGCCAGCAAGTGTGAGCGAGATATGGTGGCAACCGCAAGGAGGATACAGGCCCCCCCGAACAACATAGCTCCGGCTGCGTGATAGCGGCGTTCATGCACACTATCCGAGTGGCGAGAAATAATCAGGAGAGAAATAGCACCAACGATGAAGGGGAGAGTGTAGAGAATTCCTGTCACAAAGCTGCTCAGTTTCTTGAAATTCTCCATCGCGCTAGGCAGCCAGAACAGGAGTCCCATCTGGCCGCTGATAAAACAAAAATAAACAGCAGCCAACAGAAATACGCGGGGACGCAGCAGAGCACGCAGGTAGGGGACTTTTTCCTGCCCCTCTAGTTCAGAATGTTCCTTGCGCAGGGTTTCCACCAGAGGAGCTCGTTCGCTTTCCGGCATCCAGGCCGCTTGCGCCGGATGGTCTTGAACAAATTTCAGCCAAATCGAGAGCCACAGGAAAGGTAGAGACCCTTCGGCAACGAGCATTATGCGCCAGGACCAATGGTCCAACATCCACCCGGAAAACGGCGAGGAAACGATCACCGCGACCGGCAAGCAGAGTAACCAAAACGCATTGGCGCGCGCTCGTTCAGAACGGGGGAACCAGTGCGAGAGAAGAATTAACGTTGCGGGATGAACGCCGCTCTCGGCTACTCCCAGGAACAAGCGAAGCAACAAGAGCTCGTGATAGGTGCGGGCCAGACCACAACCGACGGCAAAGATGCCCCATGCGACCAGCAGGATATTGATAAACTTCTTGGCGCTCCAGTGTTTAGCCAGGTGGCCGCCAGGTATTTGCAGCGCGAGATAACCCCAGAAGAAAATGCCGGCAACTGTTCCTGCCTGTTGCGGATCCAAATGCAAGTCCCGGCTGATTCGCGGGAGGGCAAGCGAGATGTTGGTGCGATCGACAAACGCGATGGTGTACATGATAAGAGCGACGGGAATGATACGAACCCATCGCTGAGATGGCGCGCTTCGGGTCATCCCTGCCGATGCATCGCAGTTTTCTTGGAGCTCCGCCATGTTCTCTGTTGTCTTCGGCGCTGATATTCAATGTTCCGGTGTCATCGACACGGTGAAGCTGAGCTCTTTTCCGAACGAGTTTACAGGCAGCCAGAATCTGGTCAATCATCACCTTTGAGTTAAACAGAAATTAATCTTGTTTTAAGTCGGAACCGCAATGAATCAATTATGCTCCCTCGTGCTGTCCTCTTGCGGAGTTTGACTCCTCCTGGGGCGGTTCCCTTGTGGCACCGATTCGGAGAGAGCAATCTTGGCCCACGCAAGAAGTCTTCGATAAGGCTTCCTGCCCGTGGCACGAAATGACCGTCTGGCACAGGGCGGCAAAGCAGTCCAACGCTTTGACCAAGTAGGGTGAGCCGTAACTGCCAGAATCAGCTTACATTAGAAGCATTTCATCTAGGGAGAGCAAATGAAGAAACGGTATTTAGTCCTAGTCGCGATCCTCGGGGTATTTGTGGATCAAGCCCGGTGCCAAGCAACAGCGCCAATTAAGTTGATCCAGACTTATGAGTTCCCGGCAGAAGTTAAAGGAAACTTCGACCATTTCGGAATTGACCTCAAAGGCGGGCGGCTCTTTGCCACTCCGGAAGGCTACCACGCCGTCGTTGTCTTTGATCTTAAGACCGGCAAGTTGGTTCACAAGATAGATGGAATCGGTAAACCCCACGCCGTCCTCTATCGGGAAGATCTGAACCGCATCTACGTAACGGATGGGGATGCTGGCGACTTGAAGATCTTCGACGGCACAACCTACAGGCTTATATCGAGCGTGAAACTCCTGGAGGACGCAGATTCCATTGGCTACGATCCGGCGACAAAGTACCTATATATCGACAATGGCGGTGGTGACGTTCATCAAACATACTCGATGCTGAGCGTCGTTGATACGACCGCAGGAAAAAAGCTGGCTGACCTCAAGATTGACGGAGAAACTCTCGAGGCCATGACTCTGGAGAGGTCAACCTCAAGAATGTATGTAAATAACAGAGCCAAGAACCAGGTGTCTGTCGTGGACCGGGAGAAACGTGAACTTTTAGCAAGTTGGCCCGTGACCCTATGCAAGAACAACGTGGCAATGGCCCTCGATGAAGCAAACCATCGTTTGTTCGTTGCCTGCCGCACGTCGCAGATTGCAGTACTGGACACTCTAACCGGAAAAGAAATTACGTCTTTCCCGATCACTAAAGGGGTCGATGACATCATCTATGATGCCGCCACTAAGCGCGTCTATGCTGCTTGCGACGGCGCCGTCGATATTTATGAACAATCCGGCCCGGATAGTTACAAGTTGCTCGCAAACATCTCCACAGGCCCTATGGGAAGGACAGCGCGGCTAGTGCCGGAATTGAAGCGCTACTTTGTGGCCGTGCCTCAGCACGACACCACAAGCGCTAAAGTACTTGTATTCGAAGTTCTCTGAAAAGGCGCGCGGCTCGGAACCGAACGAGAATTCGAAATAACTTGACACGGCCTGCCGAGTGCCTCGTTGTGCGAGAATACTGAGCGCTCCCATGCGGATTCTCCTAGTCGAAGACGAACGGAAGGTCGCCAGCTTCATTGCGCGCGCCTTGAGGGAAAATACTTACGCCGTGGATGTGGCGGAAACGGGCCAGAAGGCACTCGATTTAGGCGCGGACGTCCCTTACGACGCCATTCTTCTCGATGTGCGTTTGCCCGACGTCAGTGGAATCGAAGTCTGCCGCGAGTTACGCCAACGAGGAATTGAGTCTCCTGTAATGATGCTTACTGCCAGGGGATTGGTCGAGCAGCGCGTTGAAGGGCTAGACGCGGGCGCCGACGATTACCTCACGAAGCCTTTTGTTTTGGCGGAGCTCCTGGCGCGGGTTCGAGCATTGGTTCGCCGGGGCTTTCATAGCAGCAACGTGAGGCTTCGCTACGCTGATCTGACACTCGACCGTCACCGCCGCCGCGCCACTCGCGACAAAGAGACAATCCCGTTGACCTCCAGGGAGTTTGCCCTTCTCGAGCTGCTTTTGCTTCGGGCCCCAGAGCTCATTACCCGCAGTGAAATCGTTGAGCACGTCTGGGACTGCCACTTCGACAGCGAAACCAATCTGGTCGAGGTTTATATCAACCGTCTTCGACAGAAGATTGATCAAGACCGTTCCATCAAGCTCATACATACCATCCGTGGCGTTGGATACCGCCTGGGGACGCCGGGGTCATGAAGATCAGAACGCTTCGTCTCCGTATGATGTTGCTTTTCTGCACCGTCGTCGGTGTCCTGCTGGCGGCATCCTACTTGGCATTTTGGGGCTTGTTGGCACGGGCGGTTCATTCTCAAATCAACCGTCAGTTGCTAGAAACGGCTCGCCCTATCATTGCGGATATGGTCTCCGAACCCGCCGCGAAGGACATAAACCGTTTGGACCTCCCGGGGGAGTTTTTTGAGCTCCTGGATCAAAATGGCCGCGTCCTCCAGAAGTCCAAGAATCTCACGGGGCCAATGAGGCTAAATGGCTTAGACCTTGCCAATTCAGGGTCTACTTTCGGGATCGCCGCCCTAGAGAATGGCGAAACCGTGCGCGTGGCGCTCATTCCTTTTCAGCAGGCAAATCAGGCTCGCATTCTTGCTGTAGCCATCCCTACCTTTGGGACCAACCGAGTGCTCGACAGTTTTGGAGGAGTGGCCTTGCTGCTTCTGCCTCTAAGCCTCCTGCTGACCGCCGGAATATCGGCACTTTATGTGGGGAGAAGCCTTGCGCCCATCAAGGAGCTGACCAGTCACGCGGCTCTGATGGCCAGTCGTGTCACCAACCGGCAAGGATTTTGGACACCACTGCCAGTGTCTTCCCCTCATGACGAGCTTGGGCAATTGGCGGCTACATTCAATCATCTATTGATGAGCGTTGATTCAGCGGTGCTTCAGTTACGTCAATTTGTGACTGACGCTTCCCACGAGTTACGCACTCCGCTCGCCGTTCTTCATGGCGAGACAGAGTTGCTGCTCTCAAAACAGCGAAGCGCGGAGGAATATCGCCAGACGCTCTGCGTATTCGACGATGAGATCAAGAAACTGACACGCATCGTGGAGGGTCTGTTTACCCTCTCAATGGCCGATGCTGGACAATTACATCTGGTTCGAGAGCCCCTTTACGTCAACGAGGTTCTCGAGGAAGCCTGCGCTCTGGCAGGGTCTCGCGCACGCACAAAAAACATCACCATAGTGCGGGATTTGAACGAGGAACTGGCCTGTACCGGAGATGAGGCTTTCCTGCACGAACTGTTTTTGATTTTGCTCGACAATGCCATCAAGTATTCCCCCGATGAGACCCGCATCCAGGTGACCTTGGGGATTCGAGACGGCGTGATTCAGGCGCTTTTTCAAGATCAGGGCATGGGCATCTCACCAGAGCACATGCCGTTTATCTTTGACCGCTTCTACCGGGCTGCGCCTTTGAATAGCGGCGAGGCACAGAGCGGAGGGCTCGGTCTTGCTATTGCGCAGGCCATCGCTATCGCCCAGGGTGGCACTATTGAGTGCGAGAGCACAGTTGGCGTCGGCTCAACCTTCACAGTGAATTTGCCCATCACGCATACCCAAGAAGCGCTGCCTGGAAACCTTCCTAAACAGAAATTAATTCTCCGTTAAGGCACTATGCTATCTTCTGCACTAGGCTCAACCGCAAAGTGGAGGTGACCAGGTGTCCTCTCGAAAACTCTCTGCAGTGCATTTGCATTCCTGCTTGGCAACGATTGTATTGATGTGTGGGATTTGCTTTTCAGTTCCAGCCGGCGCGCAAGTAGCGGGAGGAAATCTCTCGGGGACGATTACTGATCCATCCGGAAAGCTTGTTCCCCAGGCCCAGATTTCGATCCAGAATGTTGCGACCGGGATTACCACCACAGTTGCCACGAACGCGGACGGCTATTATACGGCTGCGAACCTGCTTCCCGGAGAATATCAAATTACCGTTTCTGCAAAGGGATTTGCGACTGAGGTAAAAAAAGGGGTCTCTCTCAGCGTAGGGGCTCAGCAGGTCGTAGATCTAACTCTGCAAATAGGGTCGGCAGCAAAAACGGTTGTAGAGGTGACCACGGAGGCTCCTGCCGTGCAACTGACCAGTTCTGATATCAGCGCGGTGGTGAATGCCACAACCGTCCGTGAGCTGCCTCTCAACGGCCGGAGTTGGACGGATTTGGCGGCGCTGCAGCCTGGAGTTGATACAATCCAGACGCAACCGACCTTCGCGGTAGGCGCCGATCGTGGGAATCGTGGTTTCGGCCAGCAATTGACCATCTCGGGCGCCCGGCCGCAACAGAATAATTATCGTCTCGACGGAGTCAGCCTCAACGACTATGCCAATGGCGCTCCTGGTAGCGTACTTGGCGGAAACCTGGGCGTAGACGCCATTCAGGAATTCTCCGTTCTGACCAGTAACTATTCGGCGGAGTACGGCAAGACCTCCGGGGGTGTGGTCAACGCCATCACCCGATCGGGCACCAATGGATTTCACGGAAGTGCCTATGAGTTTCTGCGAAACAGCAAGCTGGACGCGCGCAATTTCTTCGAGGACCCAACCCAGTCCAAAGCGCCCTTCAAGCGCAACCAATTTGGAGGGGCCATCGGCGGACCTATCATCAAGAACCGGACTTTCTTCTTTGCCGATTTTGAAGCTATCCGGCAGTCCAAGGGTATCGCCGTAGTTGACGTCGTGCCTTCCAATGCTGCACGGGGAGGGCTGCTCTGCTCGAATCCCTCAGGAGCGGATCCTTCGAGCCCGTGCACCACAACTCAGCTTCCGGCAGGCGCGAACACGGATGCGAACGGCGTAGACCTAAAGGCGAAGGCCTACTTCCCCCTATACCCTGTCCCCAACGGAGCCATCCTTGGAAACGGCGACACGGCCCTATTCACATTCTCTGGTCAGCAAGTTGTGAATGAAAACTTTGTTACCACACGTGTGGATCACAGGTTCTCAAGCAAAGACAGCATTTTCGGGACCTACTTGTTTGACCGGACCCCGTATTCAGCCCCCGACGGCATGAACAACGTGGAACTTGGCAGCTTGAGCTCCAGACAGATCGTTGCAGCGGAAGAAACCCACAGTTTTACCCCCGTCTTCGTGAATGCCCTCCGGTTCGGCTTTAACCATGAAGCCGTGAACAATAACCAGAGCCTGAAAGCGATTAATCCGAAGGCAACCGACGGTTCTCTGGCGTCTTTCGCAGGTCGAAATGCCGCCCAGGTCCAGATCAGCGGTACTTCCCTTCTGCCTGGCGGTGTCGGCGGCCTGCCAACCTACCTATATGACTGGAATTCTTTCCAAGTGTATGACGATGCGTTCCTCAATCGGGGCAGGCACACTATCAAATTTGGCGTGGCGGTTGAGCGCATGCTGATGCAAGCCACGGCGCTTACTGACCCAAGCGGCATCTGGCAATTCGCCGATGTAGGCAGTTTTCTTACGAATAGCCCCTCGAGATTCCAGGGAGGAATTGTCAGCACACTTTCTCCCCGCGATGTTCGGCAGACCATCTTTGGCACCTACCTGCAGGACGACTGGCGCTGGGTTCCGAATCTCACGTTGAATCTGGGGCTGCGCTACGAGATGGCTACGGTGCCGACGGAAATTCATGGCAAGCTCGCTAACTTGAGACACCTTACTGACGCCAACCCTCATCTCGGGGACCCGTTTTTTGTCAGCAACCCCACAACGAAGAATTTCGAGCCACGGATTGGTTTTGCCTGGGATCCGTTCCGCAACGGAAAGATGGCCGTGAGGGGAGGCGCTGGACTGTTTGACGTCCTCCCTCTGCCCTATCAGTTCATTCTTCTCGTGACCCAAGCGGCTCCCTTTTTTGAGTATACGTCGATCAAGAATCCCGGAGCCGGTACGTTCTTTGACGGCGTTCTGCCGCCCTTCCCCGCCAACAAATTGCGCCAGACATACACGGACCCCAGCCCCAAGCGCAACTACGTGACCCAGTGGAATCTGAACGTCCAATACCAGCTCACCCCAAGCTTGGCTGCCATGGTTGCTTACGTTGGTTCGCGCGGCGTGCATCAACCCTTCCGTGTGGACGACGCCGATACGGCTCTTCCAACCCTTACGTCAGCTGGGTATGTGTGGGACCCCAATGCAAGCCGGCTCAACGATAACTACGGCTCTATTCGAGGGATGTTCTACCAGGGCCGTTCTTACTTCAACGCGCTCGAACTACAGTTGGCGAAACGGATGAGCCATGGCTTTCAGCTCCAGGGGACGTTCACCTGGGGCAAGAGCATCGATACGAGTTCCGCCACCGTGGCAGGCGACGCATTTGGTAACTCCATTTCGAGCCTCAATTGGTTCGATATGCGATTGGACCGCGGACTCTCCGATTTCAACATTGGGCGCACTCTCGTGGTAAACGGCACCTGGGACATTCCCACAGCCAAGTCATTCTCCGGGCCGGCGAAGTGGATCTCTGATGGTTGGGAACTCGGTCTGATCCTTACAATTAGCGACGGCGTTCCTTTCACGCCGACATGGGGCACCGGCGATGACCCTGCTCTTACGCAGAACAATGACGATTGGGCGTTCCCAAACAGGCTTGGCGGTCCTGGGTGCAGGACCCTTACAAATCCAGGAAACGTTAACAACTATATCAAGACCCAGTGCTTCGCTATTCCCACGGCGCCGGACGCTGCGTTTTTCACTGCAAATAATTGTCAGGGTGGGGATCTGACCAACCTGCAGTGTTTCAACCTTCGTGGCAACGCCGGCCGCAACATCTTGATCGGCCCGGGCATCACAAACTTGGACTTCTCCGTCTTCAAGAACAATCGTATCAAGCGAATCTCGGAGAATTTCAACGTGCAGTTCCGTGCCGAGATTTTTAACATCTTGAATCATCCCAACTTCGCCCCTCCCACGGTGCCCGACAACAGTGACATCTTTTTGTCAGATGGGTCGCTGAGCGGGGCGGCAGGTTTGCTGACGAGGACGACGATCCCGGAACGGCAGATCCAGTTCGCTATCAAGTTTATTTTCTGATCTCAAGGAGGCAGCAATGGGCACGTTCCAATGCGGTTTGGTTGCGAACGCGCCCTGCTGACTATTCGGCAGCCATTCGCCTAGGTCGCTGGCGAACAAAGCCAAGAAGTTTCATGCAAAGGGGGAGAGGGCGTGAAAAAGGTGCTCGCAGTGATCTTCTTGCTGATGTCCCTAAGTGGTGTTGTTGCGCTACCAACCAGCGCTCAAGTCAAGCAGCCATTAAAGTTAGTGGCAACGACCCCATTGCCGGGGTTCTCTGGCGATTTTGACCACTTCGCACTGGATCTAAAGGGCAAGCGGCTATTTCTCACTGCTGAGGACCACAAAACCGTCGATGTGTTCGATCTCGATGGGAAGCACCTTCAGAGCATTACTGGGTTCGGCCAGCCCCATGCGGCACTCTTCCTCCCAGAATCCAATAAGCTCATCGTTACAGACGGTGATGATGATTTCGGGCGAGTCGAGTTGGTAAGCGGAGAAGACTACAAGGTCCTCAGCACTATCAAACTTCCCAATGGCGTGGACAGTGCGGTATTCGACCCTACGAGCCAATATTATTACGTCGCCAGTGGCGCCGAAGAATCTGCAAAGACTCATGCGCTCAGCATCATTGACACCAAGACATTCAAGCAAATCGGTGAAATTGCGCTTCCGGGCAACGAATCTGAAGCGATGGCTATCGACAAAGAGGGCAAGAAGATGTACGTGAGTCTCCGTGCTACCAACGAGGTCGGCGTAGTCGATCTGAAAACCGGCAAAGTTGTCGCGCGTTGGCCCATTCCAGGAGCTAGCACCGCAAATTCACTCGTTCTTGACGAAGCCAACCATCGAGTGTTCATCGCCACCCGAAAGCCACCTAAGTTCTTTGTGTTCGACGCTGATTCAGGAAAAGTTGTGACCTCGCTCCCCTGTGCACCGCTGCACGACGATATGTGGTTCGATCGCGCTAGCAAGCGAATTTACGTGACCGGAAGTGAAACCACCACTGTATTTGAGCAAAAGGATGCGGACCATTACACGCATCTCGCAGATGTTCCGACCGGGTTTCGCGCCAAAACTTCTATTCTGGTGCCTGAACTGAATCGGTTCTATATCGCAGTCTCCGGCAAAGGCAAAGCGGACGCAAAACTAGCGCTCCAGGTCTACGACCTACAGCCCTAAGCCAGACCGTAACATCGATGCGGTTGGGCGCGAACCTCGTGTGCAGTTTCGGAAGAAGTATGCACAACGTCTCGTTTTCGCCCGTGATAAACAATAGCTCGCACTGATTATTTTAGGGAGATTTCCAAATGAAGCTTGCCAATTTACGCCGGCTAGGAACATGGGGCACCTTCCTGCTGCTGGCTGGCGTTGTGCTGGCGGCTACCCCTGAAGGCGGCTATCACCTGCTGAAAAAATACGGACTCGGCCCTGCGCCCGGCGGAAAAGAATACTGGGACTACATCGCATTTGACGCAGCAACGCGCCGTCTCTACATCTCACATAATACGGAAGTAAAGGTTGTCGACGCAGACAGCGGCGCGATCCTTGCCAGTATCTCCGATTTGAAAAGAGTGCATGGTATCGCGCTGGTCCCGGATCTTGGACGGGTCTTCATCAGCGACGGTGGCGCTGATGAAGTAGTGGTATTTGACCTGAAGACTCTCAAAGCGAGCGGCCATATCAAAACAGGTGGAAATCCGGATTGCATTCTGTACGATCCAGCATCCAAACACATCTTTGCAATGAACGGAAAGAGTAACGACGCTTCAGTGATCGATCCCGGCACGGCAAGCGTGGTAGCGACAATTCCCATGGGCGGACGGCCTGAGTACGCCGTTGCTGACGGCAAGGGCATGATTTACGACAATATCGAGGACAAAGACGAGGTCGTTGCCTTGGATTCTCGCACGAATACTGTCAAGGCCCGCTGGCCCATCGCTCCCTCGGGGGGAGCCACTGCAATGGATATGGATGTCCAGCATCACCGCCTTTTTATCGGCGGGCGCAACAAGGTGCTGGCCATTATGGATGCCGACACCGGAAAAATTGTCCAGACTTTTCCCATCGGTGACGGAGTAGACACGAACGTTTATGAGCCTGAAACGGGCTTGCTCTTTACGGCTACTCGCGAAGGCACACTGCACGTTTTCCATGAAGACACTCCGGACAAATTCAGCGTGGTAGAGACTGTCAAGACTGAATTTGGTGCGCGCAACATGGCGCTCGACTCCAAGACGCACAGGCTTTTCATTGACACCGCGGATTTTACTCCCGCTGTCGCGCCCACTGCGGAGCAGCCCAAGCCGCAGCCCACTCCCGTTTCGGGGACGTTTCGGTTGCTCGTCTATGGTCGCTGAACGGATTGCCGTTATCGGTTTACGGGATGAAGAATGTGCTACCACAAAATAGAGGCGCACTAAGCTCGGCTCTATTCGCCGCCCTAGGTATCGCTAGGCTGCTTGCTTGCGACCAGGGCGCTCCAACCCTGCGCACTCTCGCAAGCCCGGGGCCGGTCCAAGAATCCCAATCCAATTCACAACAGCCGGCTCCGGGCGCGCAACGACAGTCACCTCTCGACTACGAAGAGTACCGCGTTCGAATTGAACCGATTTTTCTCAAAAAACGCGAGGGCGGAATGCGATGCTATGACTGCCATTCGACAATAACCACACGTTTCCGCCTCCAAGCCTTCTTGCCGGGAGATTCCTCTTGGACGGAAGAGCAGTCTCGTCAGAATTTTGAAATCGTGTCCCAGTTGGTCGCTCCCGGCGATCCCCTGAGCAGCCGTCTCCTCGTTCACCCTCTGGCACAGGAAGCGGGCGGCGACCCGGCACACGCCGGCGGTAAGTTCTGGAAGTCCCAGCAAGATCCCGAATGGCAAACACTTACTACTTGGGTTCGCGGCTCTTCGCGCGATCTGCGAGCAAGGCAGCCGGCTTCTCCGGCGACGGACGTCCTTAGTTTCCAAACGTTTAAATCTCAGGTCGAGCCCATCTTCTTGAAGGAAAGACCCGGACACGCTCGTTGTTACGGATGTCATTCGGAATACAACAGAAGCTTTCACCTCGAGAAGCTCTCTCCCGGCGCCGCGAGTTGGACAGCAGAGCAATCCCAGCGCAATTTTCAAAACATTCTCCAGCATGTCGTCCCCGGTGATCCCGCTGCAAGCCGGTTGCTTATTCATCCGCTGGCGCCCGAAGCAGGAGGCGACCCGTTCCATTCCGGTGGTTATCAATTTCAGTCCCAGAATGATCCTGATTGGCTGGTAATTGCCGAATGGATGCGTGGTGCGCGAACACAAACCAACGCTGACTCTTCGCACAAGCCTGTGGCGCTCATCTATGTCACTAATAGCGCGGGAGACACAATCGATGTTATCGATCCCACCACCAACGCCGTCGTCCAGGTGATTCATGGCATAGAGCTGCCGCATGGAATCACCTTTTCTCCCGATGGCAAGCGAGTCTACGTAAGCAACGAATCAGAGAGCTTGCTCGACGTTGTGGATCAGAAGAGCGGCGAAATTCTACAGAAAGTGCCTCTGAGCGGTCGGCCGAACAACATTGCAATCACTAAAGATGGCCGTCGCATTCTCGCAGGGATCCGCGCACCGCAGGGCGCACTCGATGTAATCGACACGGTTTCATTGACCCGCGTCAAAAGCATCCCCGTCGATAGCGTTCACAATGTTTACGTAACGCCTGACGGCAAATATGCAGTCAGCGGCTCCCTGGAAGGGCAGTCAACTACAGTGACCGATTTGCAGACCGGTCAAACCGCATGGAGACTCAATTTCGATCACCCGGTGCGCCCCATGGCCTTCGAGGTGAATCCTGACGGATCTACGCGCCGCATTTTCGTCCAACTTTCCAACTTCAACGGATTTGCGGTTGTCGATTTTACGAAACGCAGCGAAGTGGCCAGGATCACGCTCCCGAATGAACCCGGCGGATTCGGCATTGCCGAAGGGCGTGTAAACACACCTGCCCATGGCATCGGAGTTGCGCCGGATGGGAGATCATTGTGGGTGAATAGCACACTCGCGAATGCCGTCTTCGAATACACGCTGCCCGAGTTGAAGTTAGTTGGGCACACTGCGCTGCCGCTCGTTCATCCGATGGGACACGCACCCACAGGTTCTGTACCCGAGTGGATCACCTTCACGCCAGACAGTGAGCATGTCTATGTTTCGAACTCCGGGGGACGCTCGGTGTCCGCCATCGACACGAAAACTTTGAAGCTAGTCGCTGTGATTCCCGTGGGAGAAGTACCCAAGCGGATAAACACGTTGATATTGCACTGAACGCGTGCAAGCGCCCGGAAAGCGTGCTAGCACGCGGCAGCCCTGCCTATACCTTAATGTTTTCCCGCGATCGCGTGGTCCATCTATGGAATCACGTCGTAGACCAATATCTTGGCCTCTTCGATGGTTGCTTCCTTCGATTGGGGTATAGGTGGAACCAAAATGACAAGCTTGGGGATAGCCGCGTAGAAACGCTTCAGTTCAGGCACCAACAGCGTCGTCTTCGCAAGCGGCCCTGTCGCAACTCTCCCTAGTCGTTCGTAGTGGTCCGCGTCCATCTGTTTGAACACTTCCACGAAGCCCGTTGTCCCGGTGTAGTAGATTCGTTTGCTTGGTATGTCAAACACGACTTCGTCCACACCACCCTCTGTGTCGATCGCATCAATCACTTTCCCGCTGTCCGAATCCATCACCACCAATTTACCGGGCTTGTAAATGTGCGAGCGCTTCACCCGGCTGCCGATGAAGAGTCGGTGATGGGCTGCATCCATATCCACGGCATGGGGCTCTGGTCCCCCCGTAATGGGCCACATGGCAATTACCTTGCGTTTCTCGCGGTCAATCACCACTACTTGGCTTGTGTCGCCCATCACTACAAACATTCTTGGCGACGCCGGATCGAGCACTAGCCCTGCGGGATTCAGTCCCTCAACCTCAATGCTTCCCGCCAGTTTGCCGTTCTTTATGTCCACGATTTCGATTGAGCCTTTCACGCCCTCTTTTTTCAGGCCATCGGCCCTGTCACCTAAATAAAACAGATGAGTCGCTGGATCATAAACGCCGTTGTCTGGCACCCTTCTGGAATCCTTGTCCAGTTCGTGTCCTGTCAACGGGATGTTTTTCACGAGCTCGTAACTATCGCCGCTGAATGCTTTGCACGTTGCATCTCCGTCGTCCACCCAGATTTCGTTGGTCTCGGGAAGATAGATGGTCTTGCGAGGATCTCCTCCGAATCCCGTAATCGTGTGGATCACCTTGCCTGCGCGCAGGTCCACAACTTCAATCGTCCTCTGGTGCTCTCCTGGAACAAACAAGCGCTGGCCCTTTACATCCACCGCCATGTGGTCGAAGTAGCCCTCAACATTCGGCAATGGGATGCTCTGGATCTGTTTCAGCGGCGCGCTGGTCTGACTCTGCGCCAGCGGAGCCAGGACCACGCACAAAGCCCAGAAAATTACTGCATGCCTTTTCATTCTTTCGCTCCTCGATTAGAATTCCGGCGCATTTGCTTTGCGCGGGATGAAGCTTGCTACTACGAACATCTCGGCCCTTTCAGCCTCGTTGAAGCATCGGCCGAAGTTCGCGGATGTCCTTCACGCTCTCAAGAGCCAACACCTTTTCGATCAGGGCTTCGCAACTTGCGCCTCCCAGGACTGGCGCGATTAGCTCGCGTGCTTTCGCCACGACTTCCTCGCGAGACATCGGATTCTCGGCTGTCCCGCGCACATCTCGGACCCACTCGCTCATTTGCGTTCCGTCTATGAACATCACCTCGACAATGGCCTCGCGCCTCGGCCGGCGAGCATCGATCCGCGGGTCAGCAACAACCTCTACCTTGGCGCGTTGCTTCAGCACGGCAGGATCTTTCATACGCGCCTTGTCATGCGCCGATCGGAAGCTAGCTGTCTTGTCCAGCAACATCACCGCGACCATGTACTGCAAGCAGATATCAGGCATGTCGCGATTGCTCACTGTGTTGGCCTCGTCACTCGCGATCCGCACGACTACTTTCTTCACATCGTCAGCGGTGAATGAGCGCTTTTTAAAAAAGACGGTCAGCGCATCCAACGGAGCTTGAATCGGCGATCCCACCGTCCATTTCTTGATGTTCGTCCGCGTGATCTCGTAGCGATCCCCGAGCTTTTCGACGAGTTTCGTCGGGTCAGCCTTGATGACGCCATTTTCCCTGGGCGCCAGCGCCTCAAAAAAATTGTCAGGGCCCGAAAAAATGTCGTCAACACCTGTCCAACCCGAGCGGATCAGCATCGCAGCAGTGACTCCGCCGGCCGCGGGCTTCCCCCCGAATAGGAAAGCCTTCTCCATGTGCTCCGCGTCGCGGCTCCAGGCTCCGATTCCCGATGTTTGCTGAGCGCTGTAATCCAGCAGGAAACGCATCTGCTGAGCTCCGAGACCCACTGCGCAGCCCGCAGCCGCTCCGGCCCCAAAGGAAGCCACCGTACCGTGAGTGCTCCTGTGCGTCGAAGCCTGGTACTCCGGCCCACCCATGCTCATCGTGACGCGTGTGCCGACATCATAACCAAGCGCCACGGCACGCAAGAGATGCTTTCCGCTGATTCCAAATTGCTCTCCGGCAGCCCACGCCGCAGGAACCACCGATACACCGGGGTGCGAACGGGAGGGGCCATGCGAATCGTCAGTCTCGTCAGCATGGGCCAGCACTCCGTTGGCCAGCGCTGCTTCGATGGGACCGCACACGATGTTCGACCCGACTATCGTTGCAACTTCTTTACCCCCGTAGGCGCGCACAAATTCTATCGCTGCGCGTCCTGGACGAATTTCAGAGCCGGAAATCATTGCCGCCAGCGTGTCCAGAATGTGATGTTTGGTCTTTTCGACCACTTCGTCTGGCAGCGCTCGCTCACCCGCTTCGCTCATGTACCTGCTGAGCTTGTCCATGACCGAACTCACGCCTTGCGCCGCATCCTCTTGCCTGACCGTTGCCGGCGCTTCCGAGAACTCGGACGGAATGACCGTAGTTGCGAACACCAAGCCAGCGAGTTCAAACAGGCTCCGTCGTGTTAAGACTGCCCGGCCACCTGCGGCCGGCTCATTGGTGCGTCCGCCATGTCCCATGCGTGTTCTTCTCCTCCGGGCACCTTGCACTGGCGTGAACTTGCTAAGGAATGCGGGAGCACTACAGATCCAACCCGCAATGAAGGTATGACATTAACGAAAGCAAATACCTGAAAACAGTATTAATTCTTTTTTAGCTCTGAGCAATGCGTTTCGCTCCAAGCAAAGATAGATTGCTTAGTTTTCCGTTAGCGTTTTCATAACGCGGAACAATTCGCCTTTCGCCTCGAAGCCGACACCCGGAATCTCCGGCAGTTTGACGTAACTGTTTTCGACTGGTATCCCATCAGCGAATCCTCCAAACGGTTGAAAAATTCCCGGATATGATTCGTTGCCCCCTAACCCCAAGCCCGCGGCGATATTCAACGACATCTGATGCCCCCCGTGCGGAATGCAGCAGGATGCCGACCATCCATGGTCCTTCAGCATGCTCAAAATTCGAAGGTATTCGACCAGGCCGTAGCTCAAAGCACAATCGAACTGCAAGATGTCGCGATCTGGTCGCAGTTGCGCGTAGCGAATCAGGTTTCGCGCATCCTGGATGGAGAACAAGTTTTCGCCCGTCGCCATTGGCCCCGGATAATGATTCGCGAGCTTGGCTTGAAGCTCAAAGTCCAACGGGTCGCCCGGTTCCTCATACCAACGCAGCCGGTACGGGGCGAGTGCCTTCGCATAGGTGATGGCATTCTCCAAATCAAAGCGCCCATTGGCATCCACAGCTAACTGATCCGAACTCTTCAGGACCTTGAGTACCGCTTCAATTCGCCGCAAATCCTCCGAAATCGGTGCGCCGCCGATTTTCATCTTCACCACGGAGTATCCAAGATCGAGATACCCTTGAATCTCATTCTGCAGCGCAGATAAGTCCTTTTCCGGATAGTAGTAACCGCCTGCTGCATAAACGAAGACTTTGTCGTCGAATACTCCCCCACGAAAACGATCTGCAAGTAACCGGTAAAGCGGCAGCTCGGCGATCTTCGCCACGGCATCCCACACTGCCATATCGAGCACGCCCACCGCCACCGATCTTTCGCCGTGCCCTCCTGGTTTCTCATTCCTCATGACGACATCCCAGATTCGAATCGGATCCAGGTTCTCGCCGTTTTCGTCGACCAACGTTTCGGGGTCTGCGGCCTTAAGCCGCGGAATAAATCGATCGCGCAGCAGTCCGCTTGGCGCGTATCTCCCATTCGAATTGAATCCGAAACCGACCACAGGCCTGCCTTCACGCTTCACATCCGTGACCAGCGCAAGGACACTCACGGTCATCTGGCTGAAATCAATATAGGCGTTTCGAATTTCCGATTTGATGGGTATTACAGTCTCGCGGATGTCTACAATCCTCACCACGCCGCCTTTCGGGTAAAAACCTGCTTTGATCAGCCTCGCTGCAGTAGGGGCCGCAATTCGCGGATATCTTTGACGCGTTCCAGGTTTAGTACTCTCTCAATGAGGTTCGCGCATTGCGATGCCCCAAGAATCGGCGCTATCAAATCGCGAGCCTTGGCAACAATTTCCTCACTGGTCATTGGGTTCTTGGGTGTGCCCCGAACACTATCCACTCGCTGTGTGAGGTGCGTTCCGTCCGTCAGCTGGACCTCCACAATCGCCACGCGCAAGGGCATCAGGCGCTCTAACTGTCCATCCGGAATCAATTTCACCTTTGCACGTTCCCGGAGCGTCGCTGGATCCGTCATGCGCGCTTTGTCATGTGCCGAACTGAACGTGACCGTCTTGTCCATCAGCATCACCGCCGTCATGTGCTGCAGACAGATGTCGGGGATCTCGCGGTTGTTTACGATCGCCGCCTCATCCGTCGCCACCTGCACGGAGACGTGCTGCACTTCATTCGAATGGAAGGCGCGCTGCCGTCGCAGGATTTCGAGAGCATCCAGCGCCGCCTGAATCGGCGAACCTACAGGCCATTTCTTGATGTTCGTTCGCGTGACCTCATAACGTTCGCCAAGTTGTTCGGTCAGTCCTGCAGGATCGGCATGAGGGTTGTACGCCTGAAAGAAATTATCTTTCCCTGACAAGATGTCCTCGACTCCAGTCCATCCGGCTTGCACGATCAAGGCAGAAGTGACCCCGCCGCGCGCGGTCATGCCGCCGAAGTGGAATGCCTTCTGGATGTGGTCGATGTCGCGGTTCCATGCGCCAAGGCCAGAGGACTGATGAGCCGTATATCCCAGGAGAAATCGCATCTGCTCTGTGTTTAAGCTTGCCGCGCAACCTGCGGCGGCCGCTGCGCCGAAAAGTGGAGAGATGCTGTGCGTGCTCCAGTGGCTCTCTGCTTCAAACTGCTGCCCACCCAAGGTCATGGTGAAGCGCGGTCCAACGTCGTAGCCGAGCGTCACGGCACGCAGGAAGTGTGTCCCGTTGATGCCAAACCGCTCCCCAGCGGCAAGCGCAGCAGGCACTACCGCACACCCAGGATGCGACTGCGACGGGGCGTGCGAATCGTCGGTCTCGTCGGCGTGGGCCAGCATCCCATTTGTCAGTGCCGCCTCGATCGGGCTGCATAAAATTTTCGAGGCCACTACCGTCGCGACGTCTTTGCCACCATAGGCCCCAGCAAATTGCAGCGCCGCGCGCCCGGGTGTCAACTCCGAACCCGAAACCATTGCCGCCAACGTGTCCACGATGTGTTGTTTTGTTTTCTCGATCACCTCGTCCGGAAGCGCGCGGTCGCTGGCCTCGCTCATGTACACGCTGAGCTTGTGCATGACCGGGCCCACACCTTGCTCATTCGCATCGCCGCGGGGAAATGGCCGGGCCATCACTGCCCCCCGTGGAAGCGCCGCAGTTGCAACAACCAGCCCCGCCAGTTCGAACATGCTCCGCCGCGAAAGAATCGCTCCGCCGTTCTTCACTGGCCGGTTTCTGCCTCGCTCGTCTCTCATGCTTTTCCCTTTCTGGGGCATTGCCATATGGCTTCAACTTGTTTCCCGATTGCCGATCACCTGGAAGGTTACCAGGCCAGCCAATGCAAGCGCGTTACTATCCAGGCATGGCGTTCTGGGAAGTTAGCTATTAAGCATCGGCAATCGGGATAGGGGGAGCAGTCACCTGCTCACCCCTCCCACACCACCGCACAGGCGGGTCCGCATACGGCGGTTCAGCGAGTGGAGCCCTCGCGGGCCGGAGGTTCGATTCGTCGTTCGCCACAAGGGCTTCGCCGCTCT
>DATEHP010000329.1:0-6339 GCA_035279505.1 Candidatus Sulfotelmatobacter sp.
CCGACCACCATGCCGACATTGACCAGGATATGGAAGCTAAGCACAGCCACCACACCCATCACCACAAACGTGCCAGCGCGGTCGGGCGCTGTTTGCGCGTTCTGGGTCAAACGCATCAGCACAATGAAGTATAACAGCAGAACCGCGAGAGCGCCTACGAACCCGTGTTCCTCAGAAAAAGCCGCAAAAATAAAGTCTGTCTGGGGCACTGGCAGGAATGCACCGTGGGTTTGCGTGCCTTTCCCCCCCCAAATGCCCCCTGAACCGACCGCAATCATGGATTGCTTAACTTGATACCCAGCTCCCTGCGGGTCGGAATCTGGATCCTGATAGCTGGTGAGGCGCTGTTTCTGATAGCCCTTCAAGACATGGACCGCGGGGACGTAAAACACGACTCCGATCCCGACAATCGCCGCCAGGCACACGGCGAGTCCTTGTTTCCACTGCATCCCGCCCAGAAACATGCCCATAGCCGCAATCGGGAGGTAGGTCAGCGCCGTACCCAGGTCCGGTTGCTTCAAAACCAGCAACATGGGAACGCCGACGATAGCTCCTGCCTTAAGGAAATCCGACCAGGAGAGCTCTCTTTGCCGCATCTCGGCAAAGAATTTGGCCACCGCAAGTATCAGAACCAGCTTGACCCACTCCGATGGCTGGAAGTGATTCCCGCCTGGCATTTTGATCCAGCGCTTCGCCCCCAGAGCCTTCGTTCCGAATACAAGCACCGCAACGAGAGATGCGATCGAGGCAATATAGAACCAGTGAATCTGATCCAGCAGCGCCTGGTAGTTGACCAGGCTCATCAGGAACATCATCCCAACCCCGGCCAGAATCCAGTAGATCTGCTTGACGTGTGCCCCGGCGAACTTGGTGTGCTCGGTGGCGCTGTGGATCTCCATGACCCCCAGCCCGCAGATCGTGAGCACAAAGACCAACAGGAGCCAGTCGAAATCGCGATATGAAACGTAACGTGACATTGAAAATCAGCTATCAGTTGTCAGTTGCCACTTCTCAGTTCCAACAACGCCATGTCATCCTGAGCAGCGGCGAAGCCGGTGCGAGGGACCGTACGAAGGTGGAAAGCTTCGCCGCCGTTGACAGGACCAAATCTCGCTGCATACACCATCCACTTCCCTGGAAGCGCTATCGTCACTACCGGCCGTCGTAAGATCCCTCACCCGGCTTGACGCCGGGTTCAGGATGACATCCCTTCGTCCACTTCCTGCCGGTACGAGACTAGTTCATTCCCGGCGCCGCAGTCGCCAGCATAGGGCGCTTCTTCGGCAGATCGACGGCGAATCTGGCTGCCTGCAGGCCGTCCTTGTCGCCGTCATCGCCCGGGCTACTCCATAGCCCTCCCATGTCGACGGTCCCGTTCTTCGGCTGCTCGACCATCTTCTGCGGCGTTCGCTTCTGCTTGTCGACGTAAGCCTTGATGACCTGCGTCGCCAACCTCGCCGCCAGCCTGCCGTGCTCGCCGCCCTGAAACAGTACGCAAACTACGATGTCGGGATTGCGTCTCGGCGTAAATCCCACGAACCACCCGTTCTGCGCCAACGCATCGCTGTTCTTGAACTTTGCGCGAGTCGTTAGCGAAACGATCTGTGCTGATCCGGTCTTGCCGGCAATATCGATCCCGGCAACATGCGCGGATGGAGCTGTCCCCTCCGGCAACAATACGCGCGACATGGCGTCTGTGATGAAGTTCCACCCGTTCGGATCCAAGGGAACGCTTTTGACTTCGGTGTAGTGTCCCGTCTCCACATACCCTGGTGGCATTTCCGTGGGATTGATCACGTGCGGCACAACCATCCTGCCACCCATGGAAATCGCGCTAATCGCCCGCAGCAATTGCACGGGCGTAATGGCCACCGCACCCTGCCCGATGCCCACCGAAATCGTTTCGCCCGCAAACCACTTTTGCTTGAAATTGCGGATCTTCCACTCCTCCGAAGGCATTACGCCGTTGACTTCGTTCGGCAGGTCGATCCCGGTCTTCTGCCCCAGTCCAAAATCTGTAGCGTATTTTGCAATTCGGTCTATGCCAAGCTTGTTGGCCAGCGTGTAGAAGAACACGTCGCAGGATTGATAGATCGCCTTTTCCAGGGTGACAGCGCCGTGCCCGGCTTTGACCCAGCATCCGAAGCGGCGTCCGTAAAACTCCGCGCCTCCAGTGCAGTTCACATGAAGATCCTGCGCAATGTGTTCCTGCCAGCCCGCCACCGACATGATGATCTTGAACGTTGACCCGGGCGCCAGCTGCGCCTGAATCGCCTTGTTCAGCAGCGGCTTGTCGGGATCGTTTACCAGTTTGTTCCACTCATCGCGCGACACGCGCACGGCAAAATCATTCGGATCGAACGTTGGCCCGCTCACCATGGCCAGAATCTCGCCCGTGTGCGGATCCATGGCTACGACGGCGCCGTTCTTTCCTGCCAGCGCTTCTTCGGCCGCAATTTGCAGATCGAGATCGATCGTCAGCTTGAGTTGCTTGCCGGGCACAGCTTCGGTTTCCCCCAGACGCCCAACCTCTCGTCCGTGGCTGTCGACCAGCGCTTGCCGCGATCCATTCTTGCCCATCAGCAGCGTGTTGTACTGGCGTTCCACTCCCGAAATCCCAACAACGTCGCCCGGGTTATACAGCTCAAACTGTGTTTGGTTGAGCATGTCTTCCGTAACTTCGCCGACGTAGCCGATGAGGTGTGCCATGAATCCGTTGCGCGGATAGAGGCGCCGGTGCGCCATGATCGTGTCCAGTTCGGGGAGTTCGTTGCGATGCGCTTCGATGAACTGCAGTTCATCTGGAGTAATGTCTTCCTTGAGAAAGATGGGCTGATATTGCGGCATGGACGCAAACCGCTTGATGCGCGTCCGCACTTCATCGGCATTCAAATGCAGACCCTGTGCAATCAGGTCGGCGTCGCCATTCAAGTCGCGCGAGGAATCGCGCAGCAGCAAGGCAGAGAACGAAGGATAGTTATCAACGATGATGCGCCCTTCGCGGTCGAGGATTTTGCCACGCGGGGCTAGTACCGGCACGTTGCGAGTGTGATTTCGTTCAGCAGCGAGCGAATAGTAATCACTCTGCATCACCTGCAGGCGCCACAATCCATACGCCAGAATCAGGAAGATGCCGAGAATGATGTACTGCGACGCCGTCAGGCGAAGCGCAGGAACTTTTTCGTCACGGCCAAACATCAGTTGTCAGTGGCCAGTTGCCGGTTGCCAGTTAGCGCCGGTGAGAGCACTTCGGGCTGCAACGTGTCACTATTCCTCGCTGGAATGAAATCGGATTACTTCTATTCTACTGCTTCTATCTGCTGGCCTGTTAGTCGGAAGAGTAACGGAAGTCACAACCAGAGCGGTTTTACTGGCCACTGGCCCCTGATCACTGCCTTTACGTCCGCTGCTTAAACCGGTCCAGTACGAAATACAGAATCACTCCCAGGAACGCGTTGACCAGCCCGGCAAGAACACCATGCGACCAGCTCCAATGTTGGGTCGAGTTCACCAGCCCGCGTGCCACTGTGAAGTACACGGCGGAATGCACCAGGTAGAAGCCTAAAGTTACGAGAAGACGTGCCCCGGCGTTTTCAACGTCGAGCTTCACTCCCAGCGACGATGCTCCATAGCCAACGACCGTCTTGGCAATCCCGTAGATGCCGATCTCCCTGGATCCGAGCATGTCCTGGACCAAGCCAATGATGGCTCCGGTGAATAGTCCGGCAACCGGATTACGGCGGGCCATAGCGAAAAAGATTGTCACCAGAAGTGGCAGGTCCACATACACGGCAAAACTGGGAAAGTATTTGGGCACATACGCCTGCACAATGAGTGCCACGAGCGGAACTCCGATCGTGACCGGTAAACTGAACCGGTAGACCTCAACCTGCTCCCCCGATGTGTAAGTAATGGGCACGCTATTGTGGGCTGTTGTCCTGTGCGGGTGGCGGAGTATCAGGTTGAGCGTCAACCGGCGCAGGCTTCTGCTCGACAATCGAGGGTTGGGTCGCAGGTTGGGCCTGCGTCCCTTCCAGCTTGGGCTCGGTCGAGGGCTTGTTCACCGGCTTAGGCTTCGGGGCTGCCGACGTTTGAGCGGCTGCCTTGCTGGGTTGGGCAGGAATCGTAGTGGATTTCGCAGGAGTATTGGCCGACGCGCTGTTCACCGAGCCAGCCGCATTGCTGCCGGGCGTGGCCGGAGGCTTGGTTGCGGCATTGGGCCCAGCGGACGCCTCTGAGGGTCGCTGAGCAGTTCCCGCGGGAGTGCCGTCAGTCGCAGGCTTGTCCGGAACCGAAGGCAACCGTTGCGCAAGGATATCGGCCGCGCGGACCCGCACATGATCGTCCGCAACCGACTCCCGCTCCTGCTTCTCGGTCAACACCAGCACTTCCTCAAGCCTGCTCAAGTTGGCCGCGGGCTTGATGTTAATACTCAAGAACAGGTCCTTGCCCTTCCCAACCCTTGTCACTGTCCCAACCGGCAGTCCTTTTGGAAATATCTGGTCGCCGCCGCTTGTAAGGACGGTTTCGCCGGGTTGCACCTGCTCGTCGCTCATGACGCGTTCGAGCGCGACTTCGCCATTGGCAGTCCCGCGCAGCACGCCTTGCAGCCGAGACTTATCGAGGATCGCCCCGACGCCGCTGCTTTGATCACTGATCAGCAGAACCTGCGCCAGGTTCGGAGATACGAACAAAACCTTGCCCACGATTCCGTTGGCCGTAATGACCGCCATGTCGCGCTTGATCCCGGCGCTCTCGCCCTTATCGATGGTGACGATCCGCGAGAGGTCACTGCCGCTGGTCCCGATCACCTGCGCTGCGACGGTTTTGGAGATGAATTGTTCTTTGAAGGCAAGGAGCGTTTGCAGCCGACGCGCCTGCGCCGCATCCTCGGTGAGCCGGACTTGCTCCAGACGCATCTGCTCGATCTGCTCTTTTAATTGCCGATTTTCCGCGCGCACTCCGCGGAGATAGAAGTAGTTGTGCCACACGTTGCCGGTGGAGTTCTGCACCCACACCAGTCCCCGTTCGAATGGAGTAATCGCACCGAGCGCCCACATGCGGATCAGGCGCGTATCCTTGTCCTCATTTACTCCGGTCTTAACCTGTACCGCAAGCCCAAGCACCTGCAGAAACAACACGCCCACCAGGATGATCAGATTGCGATAGCGGCCGAGGAAGGATTCCATAACACCAGTTTCAAGTTTCGAGTTTCAAGTTTCGAAGGAAACCACCCGGGCGTCCTGCTTGTCAGACTGCTCGAAACTGGAAACCTGAAACTTGAAACTGCTATTCGATCGATATCTTTCTCAGCAGCTTGAAGTCGCTCAGCATCTTGCCGGTGCCGAGCACTACGCTGCACAGTGGATCGTCGGCGATGGAAACCGGCAGCCCGGTTTCTTCTCGGATGCGCTTATCCAGATTCTTCAGCAATGCGCCTCCGCCAGTCAGCACAATACCGCGATCGCTGATGTCGGCCGAAAGCTCGGGAGGCGTCCGCTCCAGGGCCACGCGGATCGCATTCATGATCGTCGATACGCATTCGCTCAATGCCTCGCGGATTTCTCCGTCGTCGACTGTGATCGTCTTGGGCACGCCTTCAATAAGGTTGCGCCCTTTGATCTCCATCGTCATCGGCTTGTCGAGCTGGTGCGCAGATCCGATTTCCATCTTGATTTGCTCTGCCGTGCGCTCGCCGATCAGCAGATTGTATTTCCGCTTCAGATAATTCATGACGGCTTCGTCCATCTGGTTGCCGGCCATGCGCACGGAACGCGAATAGACAATGCCGCTCAGGGATATGACTGCGATGTCGGTTGTGCCGCCGCCAATATCGACCACCATGTTGCCAGAAGGCTCGGTGATCGGTAGTCCTGCGCCGATCGCCGCTACCATCGCCTGCTCGACCAGGTGAACTTCGCTCGCTTTCGCGCGATAGGCCGAGTCCATCACGGCGCGCTTTTCTACCTGCGTAATTTCAGAGGGCACGCCGATGACGATCCGCGGATGCACCAGCATCTTGCGGTTGTGCGCCTTCTGGATGAAGTAGTTCAGCATTTTTTCTGTGACTTTGAAATCAGCGATCACGCCGTCTTTCATGGGCTTGATGGCCACGATATTTCCCGGCGTGCGGCCCAGCATCTCTTTGGCCTCTTTGCCCACCGCTTCGACCTCGCCCGTGACCTTATTGATGGCGACGATGGAGGGCTCATTCACCACGATCCCTTTGCCTTTTGCGAATACCAGCGTATTCGCGGTTCCTAAATCGATGGCGAGATCGGAAGAAATGAGGCTAAAAACGGAGCGGAAATTCATGAATTATCGGCGCAGCGGGCGAGT